>JAUWQW010000019.1 GCA_030610885.1 Candidatus Aminicenantota bacterium
TTTTTTATGGAAATGTCAGTAATATGGAAAATCAGAGATTTTCCACATTACTTTGGAAAACCCTACGAGTTTTCAACATTCCCACAAAAATTATTACTATTACTAAAAAAAAAGTGTCAACTTTTAATCAGGACTTGACAATTTAATCTTTACAATTATAGCTTGCATTTATAGTAAATTAATTATAAAATAGATTTTTCCTTATGGAGAGGTGTCCGAGTGGTTTAAGGAGCACGCTTGGAAAGCGTGTGTGCTGTTTCGGTACCGTGGGTTCGAATCCCACCCTCTCCGAATTAGTTAATAGAAGGAAAATGAGAAATGGATATAGTTTATGGCTCAGGAACCTGGCAATGCAGGCCTGTGAACCTTGTCAGGACCGAAAGGTAGCAGCAATAAGCAGAAACCTGTATGTGTTTCAGGATTTCCTGAGCCTTTTAAAATAGACATATGATATTAAAGATTGAGAATATGAAAAAGAAGTTGAGGAATTAATATGTACCTGGCATTAGCAAGAAAATACAGGCCTCAGAAATTTAAAGACTTAATAGGACAGCCGCATGTAACCAAAACACTTCAAAATGCAATTGTTATGAACAAATTATACCCTTCTTTGATCTTTTCTGGAATGAAAGGAATTGGGAAAACCTCTGCAGCTAGAATACTAGCAAAAACTATAAATTGTGAAAAGGGCCCCGGTATTGAGCCTTGTAATGAATGTGAAATATGTATAGAAATAACTGAAGACAGATCTTCAGATTATATTGAAATCGATGGTGCTTCAAATAATGGAGTGGAAGAAATAAGGACCCTTCGTGAAACTGTTAGGTATAAACCTTTAAAAAATAGATATAGAGTAATTGTGATAGATGAAGTTCATATGTTGTCAAACTCTGCATGGAATGCCCTATTAAAGACAATTGAGGAGCCTCCTGAACACACTTATTTTATAATGGCAACTACTGATTTTCATAAAATCCCTTCTACAATTGTTTCAAGATGTCAACATTTTGAATTTAGAAGAATACCTTATGAAGCCATAGTAACTGTTTTAAAAGAGATAAGTGCAAAAGAAGATATAAAAATATCTGATTATTCACTCTATTTGATTGCGAAATCTTCAGAGGGGAGTTTAAGAGATGCGAAAAAGGTGTTAGATCAAACAATCGCTTTATCAGGTGGAGAAATTAAAGATAAGAATGTCATTGATATTCTGAATATTATTGAAGAAGAGGTATTTATAAATTTAACAAAAAACATACTTACAAAAGATAGAAAAAATATAATAGAACAGGTTAATACCTTATCTGAGAGAGGACTGGATTTGAGATTTTTCTATATTGAGTATTTAAAGTTTTTTAGAAATCTTATGATATTTAAGGCTGTTGGAGAATATGATAAATTACATAATTTAAATCCAGAAAATCTACCTGAGTTAAAAGATATATTAAAAGATACAAAGGAAGTGGAATTATTAAGATATTTTAATGCAGCTAAAGATCTTGAAATTACAATGAGACATACTGAAAACCCTAGAATTATGCTGGAATACTTACTTTTAAAGCTTTCATATTTCCCAAGTTTAATTCCAATTGAAGAAGTTATTGAAAAAATAAATGCAGGCTATTCATCTTATAAACCCAAAAATAATCTTTCTGAGGTGGAATATGAAGGGACACATTCAACAATTAAAGATAAAAATAGAGAAATTGAAGTAAAAAAGATAGAATCATTAAATAATAAAGTTGAATCTGTAATTTTAGATGAAAAATTAAAACCTATTTTAGTAAAAAAACTGGAAGATGTGAAACCGAGGTTATCTTCAGCTATTAGTTCTTCTTCAATCTTTTTTAAAGAAAATGTTTTAAATATAAAATTAAATCCTGAATTTGAGCATCTTTATAGTGTTATAAAAGTTAATATTGATTATTTAAAAAAAATCTTGTTTAATTTATACAAGGAAAATGTTGAAATTAATGTTATAATTGATTTAGAAAAAAAAAAGAAAAAGGAGGATAAGAAAATTAGTGAAATAAGAAACAATGACAATATAAAGAACTTATTAGATGAAATTAAAGGAGAAATTATTTCAATAGATAATACATAAGGAGGATAAAATGGCTAAAACACCCAACATGAATCATATGATAAAAATGGCGCAAAATATGGCAAAGCAAATGGAAGATCAGATGAACTCAATTGAAGTGGAAGGTAATGCTGGTGGGGGAATGGTTAAGGTATTGCTGAATGGTCATAAAAACATTCTATCTTTAACAATTTCAAAAGAGGTTGTAGATCCTCAGGATATTGAAATGTTACAAGATCTGATAATTGCTGCATTAAATGATGCCCAGGCAAAGGTAGATGAAAAAATCAAAGGTAATCTACCTGGAGGGATTCCTGGTGGATTTCCTTTCCCCGGCATTTAGTGTATAGAAGCTGTTAAATGTATAATTTTACACCTCCTATAGCAAAATTAATTGAGCAGTTAAGAAAAATTCCAGGCATTGGAACTAAGTCAGCACAGCGAATAAGCTTCTATCTTTTGAAAACAAAGAAAAGGAATGCTATAGAACTTGCAAATGCTATAATAGATGCAAGAGAAAAAACATTTTTTTGTTCAAAATGTAATAATATGGCTTCACAGAGCCAATGTGAAATTTGCTCAGACACAAAAAGAGATTCAAGTAAAATTTGTGTTATTGAAGAACCTTTTAATGTTTATTCAATTGAAAGGACCAATCTATATTATGGTTTATATCATGTGCTTCATGGGAATTTATCTCCCATAAAAGGACTAGGACCTGATGAATTGAAGATTTCAGGATTAATTAATAGAGTAGCGGAGGGAAATGTGAAGGAAGTTATTTTAGCAACAAGTCCAACTACTGAGGGAAATGCAACTGCTCATTATTTGACAGATATATTAAGAAAATATAAAATAAAAATCACACGTATAGCATTAGGCCTTCCAATAGGTGCTGATATTGATTATGTTGACTCTGTTACTATAGCAAAATCAATAGAAGGAAGAGTTGAAGTTTAATTTTTAATATGAAAAAAAAATTAGAAATAGTAGAATAAAAAGAGAGTATGGGTTATTATTACCACTAACACATATTATAAATGAGGTAAAAGAATTATTATGTTGAAAAAGTGGCAAGATTTAGAAATAGGAGGAATAAATTTTAATACAAGAAATTCAGTTAAAAATGACCTGAAGTATTTAGAAACAGGTAAAAAGCCTGAATTTAATCATGAGTTATGTAAAAATTGTTTTTTATGCTGGGTTTTTTGCCCTGATAATGCTATTATTGTAGAGAATAATATAATAAAAGGAATTAATTATGATTTTTGTAAAGGTTGTGGAATATGTATAACAGAGTGTCCTGTAACCGGGGTTCACCAACCTCTTTACATTAAAAACGATGAATCTGAATCATGATTATAAGTAATAGGTTAAGTTAACTAATGGAAGTTATAGATGGAAATTCTGCAATAGCAGAGGCGATTAAACAAATCGGACCTGATGTGGTAATATCATATCCACAGATCCCATCTATATCGATTCTTGAATCTATTGCTTCTTTTATCGCGAATGGTGAGATGGATTCAGAATTTCTAAATGTTGACTCTGACTATAGTGCAATGAGCGCTTGTATTGGTGTGGCTGCTTCAGGTGGAAGAGCTTTCACTGCCACAGCTTCTCAAGGGCTGGCACTTATGCATGAAACTCTTTTTATTGCTTCTTCCTTAAGACTTCCAATAGTTATGGGAATTACAAATAGAGCATTAGCTGCTCCAATAAATTTTAATGCTGATCATTCTGATTCAATGGCTCAAAGAGATAGTGGGTGGATTCAGATATTCTCCGAGAATTCACAAGAAGCCTATGATAACATAATTCAGGCTTTTAAAATCGCAGAAAATAAAGAGGTTAGAACACCTGTAATGGTGGGAATTGATAGTACATTTAATTTTAATGTACACGAAAATGTTTATGTTCAAACAAATGATGAAATTCTGGAGTTTGAAAACAAGCCAGATTCAAATTATTCTATTCTTGATATTGAAAATCCAAAGACAGTAGGCTCTTTTTGCACGCCCGATTATTTTTTCGAACATAAGATAAATCAAAATAAGGGAATAGAAAGTTCAAGAAAAATAATAAAGGATGTTGGAAGAGAATTTGGTGATAGATTTAATAGATATTATGGGTATTTTGAAACATATAAGTTAGAGGACGCAGAATTTGCTGTAATTCTAATGAGTTCAGCTGCTGGAATTGCTAAAAAAGCTATTGATGCAATGAGAAAAAAGGGTGAAAAAGTAGGTCTCTTAAAATTGAGAG
Source organism: Candidatus Aminicenantota bacterium (assembly GCA_030610885.1). Lineage (GTDB taxonomy): Bacteria > Acidobacteriota > Aminicenantia > UBA2199 > UBA2199 > JAUWNT01. The sequence goes on from JAUWQW010000019.1 coordinate 4,349, forward strand.
TATTTAGACCTTTTCCATATAAAGAGTTGAGAGAATCATTATCAAATTTAAAATCAATTGCTGTACTTGATAGGGTTTTAACACCTGGAACATATGGAGGTCCTCTTTTTATTGAAACAATGGCTGCACTGTATGGTTTAGAAAAAAGACCTTTGGTTTACCCTTATATATATGGTTTAGGTGGAAGGGATATAATGTTAAAACATATAGAAGATACCTTTGATGATATTAAAAAAAGTTTTAATAATGAAAAAAGTAATTTTGAGATTAAATATATAAATTTGAGAGAATAAGAATGATTACGCTCAAGGAACTTACGAACAAAGAAGATCTTTTTGTTTCAGGCCATGGATTATGCCCGGGGTGTGGCATACCTATAATCTTAAAACTTGTTTTAAGAGCCACAGAGTACCCTATAGTCATTTCTAACGCCACTGGTTGCCTTCAAATAGCATCAACAAAATTTCCCGCAACTTCATGGAAATTAAATTGGATTCACAGTTCTTTGGGGAATGCTGCTTCTACTATTTCTGGGATTGAAACAATGTATAGAGTTTTAAAAAAAAAGGGTAAATTACAAACTGATACAGAAATAAAGTTTTTGGCAATTGTAGGTGATGGCGGTACAAACGATATAGGGTTATCATCTCTTTCAGGCGCAATTGAAAGAGGGCATGATTTTGTTTACCTATGTTATGATAACCAATCATATGCGAATTCAGGTGGACAGCGATCATCTGCATCTCCAATTGGTACATCAACATCTACAACCCCAACAGGTAAAGTGCTCCCTGGAAAATTGCAATATAGAAAGGATATAACAAAAATTATTGTTGCGCATAAGCTTCCTTATGTGGCACAAACAGCACCCTGGAATTGGGAAGATTTATATACAAAAGCTAAAAAGGCATTTGATATTGAAGGCCCAGCATATTTGAATGTTTTAAATCCATGCCCTAAAAAGTGGGGAATTCCTTCTAATAAATCCATTGAATTAACAAGGATAGCTGCTGATACATGTGTGTGGCCTCTCTATGAAATTGAAGCTGGAAAGAATATAAATGTCAATTATAAACCTGAGAATAAATTGCCTGTGACAGAATGGCTGAAGAGCCAGAATAGATTTAAACATCTTCTGAATATTGAGAACAGATGGATAGTTGATGAAATTCAAGACGAAGTTGATCAAAACTGGAAATGGTTGCTAAAACAAGAAAAAAGAGGTATAAATAATTAGATGCAAGAAAATTTTATTATTTATAAAGAAGAGTATGATTTAATTAAAAAGGTTTTAGTTTCATTGAGAAGTAGTACAATGTCTGAAATTGTTTTTGTAACGGACTCTGAAGGGCATTGTATTGCATCTACTGGAGAAATGAGTGATACATATTTAAACTCAATTTCCTCATTAATTGCAGGAAGTATTGCTGCTGTAAACAGTATTGGAAATATGATTGATGTGAATGAATTCACAAGCCTTCTAACTGAGTCTTTAACAAAAAATTTGTATGTTTCATCAATTAATGAAAGAACAATGTTAGCTCTTGTGTTTAGTAAAGATTTGAATCTTGGTCTCATTCGATTTAGATTAAAAGGAGCGATTAAGGAACTTAGAGATATTTTTATAGTAATTAATGAGAAACTTGAATCTAATATTCTTAAAGATGAAGACTTTCCTTTTGAGGGTGTAACAGATAAAGATATAGATGAAATATTTGGAGATTAATCATTGTCTTTTATAAATTATTCGATAAGAGAAATAAACTTTAAAATTGTATATTATGGACCTGGTTTGAGTGGAAAAACCACAAACATAAAGTATCTATACAAAAAAGTGAAAAGTGAGAATAAAGGTAAACTTGTAAGTTTAGCAACTGAAAGTGAAAGAACTTTATTTTTTGATTTTTTTCCTCTTGATCTTGGCAGAATTAAAGGTTATAAGGTGAAATTTCATTTATATACTGTCCCTGGACAGATCTATTATAGTAGCTCTCGGAAATTGATTTTAAGGGGAGTAGATGGCTTAGTTTTTGTTGCTGATTCACAAAGGGAAAGGTTTGAAGCAAATATTGAAAGTTTAGATGATATGTTAGAAAATTTAAGGGAATACAGTATTGATTTTAATAGCTTGCCTTATGTACTACAGTTAAATAAAAGAGATTTACCTAACGTCACACCAGTTAATGAATTAATATCAACATTAAGGACAAAGAATGAAACAGTTTTGGAAGCAGTTGCTGTTAATGGAAATGGGGTTATTGATACTTTAAAAACTATATCAAAATCAATAATGATTGATATAAGGAGAGAATTGAGATGAGTAAAAGAACAATTATTGAAAAAATTTTTTATAATCATTCAAAAGAAGAAATAGAACCCGGTGGAATAATTTGGATTAATCTCGACCTTGTAACTGCAAGAGATTTTGCAGGACCTAATGTAGTAAAAAATTTTAATAATTATTACAAACAAAAAGATTTATTCAATAGATCTAAAACTTTATTTACTTTTGATTTGACTGTTCCTCCAAAAACAATACAATATGCAAATAATCAACAGATTTGTAGGGAATTTGCAAGAGAAAAAGGGATAAAAGTATTTGATATTGATCAGGGAATAGGTACGCATACGTTAATTGAAAAGGGGTTGGCGCATCCTGGAGCTATTGTAGTTGGAACTGATAGCCACATGAATATTCTGAGTGCTGTAAATTGTTTTGGTCAGGGTATGGGAGATATAGATATTGCTTTTGGATTTAGATATGGTAAAACATGGTTTGAAGTCCCAGAAACTGTAAAAGTTTTAATAAAGGGAAACCCTAAAAAATATTTTTCAGCAAAAGATCTTACACTAAAAATTCTCGGTGTCCTAAAAACAGACAGAGCTTTAGGTAAAGCTATAGAATTTTATGGTAAAACTATTGAAGATCTTGACATTTCAGGAAGAATTACTTTGTTGAGTATGATAACTGAAATGGGAGGTATAGTTGGATTTATTCCATTTACAGAAAATACAATAATGGAGATAAAAAAACTTAATGGTTTAGATGGATTGCCTGAAGAAATAAGAGCTGATGAAAATGCCAATTATTCAGAAATAATTGAGATTGATGTCTCAGATATTGAGCCAATGATCTCTATGCCACCTTATCCACATAATGTTAAAAAAATATCTGAATTAGAAAAGCGTATTAAAGTTGATTTTGGATTTATTGGTTCCTGTACTAATGGAAGGATTGAAGATATTGAAAAAGTATGGGAAATACTAAGGGGTAAACATATTGCAGATGGAGTTCGCCTTGCAATTGTGCCTTCTACAAAGATGGTTTATAGACAAGTATTAGAACGTGGAATGTTAAATGACTTGTTCAATGCAGGAGCTATTATTTCCAATCCAGGGTGTGGGGGATGTGCACAAGGTCATATTGGTATGACAGGTAAGAATGAGGTTATGATTTCTACAGGCAATAGAAATTTCCCTGGTAAGCAGGGAGATGGTTTAAATTATCTTTCCTCTCCAGAAGTTGTGGCTTACTCAGTTTTAAATGGTTTTATTTCCTCAAAGGAGCATTGAAATGAACGAATATATTTTTAAGAGTAGGGTATGGTTAATAACAGATGATAATGGAAATTTAATTCCTGATGTTGATACTGATCAAATATTTCATAATGCACACCTTTATATTACTGATATTAATGAAATGTGGAAATATACTTTTGGGAATCTTGAAGGATGGAAAGATTTCCCAAAGAAAGCAGAAAATGGAGATATAATTATAGCCGGTAAGAATTTTGGTTCAGGTTCTTCACGTCAACAAGCTGTGGATTGTTTTAAAGCACTTGGAATAAAATTAATAATTGCTGAATCTTTTGGAGCAATTTACAAGAGAAATGCAATTAATTCAGGGTTCCCTATAATGATTTCACAGAATATTAATGATATAATGTCTCAGAAAAAGATTTTGAATTTACAAAATATAAGTGTTGATATACTAAAAGGTGAATTGATAAACCTTGATACAGAGGAAAAAATCAATTTAACCCCATTTTCGAAAGTTCAAAAAGATATTTATGATAAAGGAATATTATTAAATATGTAAGACAAAAATCTTTTATATATTAAAAAAAATGAGTGATTTTATTAATATTGGTATTTTTTCTGATATTTATATCTGTTAATTGCACTACTTAATTTACTTCTTAGTTTGGAAGTGTTTTTTATTTTTTGTAGTATTTCAAGCTCCAGTTCAGCTGATTGAATATCTTCGTTCCCTAAATGAAGAATGCCTAAAAGGAAATGAATATTTGGATTGTCAGGTTCTATAAGAATTGCTTTGTTCAGCAAACTAATCCCATGAGTCCAACTTTGAACTATTATATAAGAAGTTGCAAGTCCGAGATAGGGCTCTATATAATCTGGATCTAATGCAATAGCATTTTTAAAAGCAAATATTGCTTTCCCATTCTTTGAAAGGCTTGCATAGCTTACGCCAAGAAAATAGTAAGCTTTTGCATTATTTAAATAATCTGCTGCATGCTCTAATATCTTAATAGCACTCTTGTATCTTTTTAAATAGATATAAGTTGCTCCGAGCTTGATTAAGGAATTCTCATGGTTTTGATCAATACTTAATGCCTTTTTAAATGAATCAATACTTTCTTCTTGCATATTCAAGGTTATGTACGTGACTCCAAGCTCATAATAGGCCTCAACATATTCTGGATCTAAGTATATAGCTTGTTTTAGTTGTTCTATAGAGTCAGTTGAATGATTTTTTCTTAAACAAACTCCTAAAAAGAAATAAGCTTTTGCGTTTTGTAGGTTATCTTTAATGGCTTCTTTAAAATATTTAATGGCATTTTCGTAATCTTTAGTTTCAAATAAAGCTAATCCTTTGTTAAAGTTAGTATCAAAAGTTTTTAACTCTTCATCATCAATAGAACCTAATCTTGCTAATTTTTTGCTTTTATTTGAGATCAATTTTTTAACTTTTGAAATTGGAATTGCAAAGTTTAAATTTTGACCTTTTATCATCTGAAAAGTTGCCACACCTATAACTTCCCCCTTTATATTTAAAACCGGACTTCCGCTTGAACCTGGTGATATTGGTGACGTTATCTGAATTACCTTTCCAAAAGGTTTAATTTCTCTTTTAGCTGATACTATACCGTCAGATACAGTGGATTCAAGCCCCAAAGGGTTACCGATCACTATAATTTTTTCTCCAACACTTGGTAATTTATTGCTTATTTTAAGAGGTTTCCAATCTGTTTTTTTATTTCCAATCTTAAGAAGTACAAGGTCAGTCTTATAGTCTTTATCAAAAAACTGATCAACTGTATAAACTTTATGGTTTAATTTTATTTGAGCTTTTTCTGCACCTCTAAATACATGAAGGTTGCTAACAACGTACCCCTTTGAATTAATTATAAATCCACTACCTTGCCCGAGAGTATTACCATGTTTATCAAAAGTAGAAATTAGGACAATTGATTTTCGAGCCTCTTTTATCATACTTGGTAGATCTGTTGTTATTTTCTTTAGTTTACTCTCATCAACTTTCAAAATAGTTTTCTTTTCATATAAAGGCTCTGGTTCTTTTTTTTTTGAATAAGATGTATTAATAACCCAGTATCCTATTATAGCTATAATAATGATAGAAATAATAGTTATTCGTATTTTTTTTCTTTTTTTTTCATAATTTTCTTTTATAAACTGCATAGTATATATACCTCACATATATTTTTTGTGTAAAGAACATATTTATATTAAATCAAATATTTTTACATTTCAATAGTTTTAGTCCAATTTTTAAAATTTAAAGTAAAATAGAAATTATTTTTTATTGTAATGAAATTTAACAATTTGATCTATTGAGATTTAATTTTTCTTTATACTATTGACTTTATAAGTAATTTAATGTAAATTAAAGCTTTTAAAAAGGAGGAGATAAAATATGAATAAGAATGAATTAGCGATTCAAATGGTAAAAAAAGCAGGTGTTACTAAAAGCAATGCTTTTAAAGTTATAGATGCTTTTGTTGATGTTGTTTCCATAGAATTAAGTAAAAACGATGGTAATCTTACTATTGTTGGTTTTGGCACATATAAGACAATAGAAAAAAAGAAAAAGAAGGGAAGAAACCCAAGAACCGGCGAAGAGATCATAATACCAAAGAAAAGGGTAGTAAAATTTGTTCCTGGTAAAAGATTAAAGGAACTTGTTAGATAATTTGTGAGAGATCTGTTTTATAGGTGCGTAGCTCAGTTTTGGTTAGAGTGCTACCTTGACACGGTAGAGGTCGGCGGTTCGAGCCCGCCCGCGCCTATTCTGAACTTATTTTATGAATAAAAAAAGAAATGATGTAATCTTAAGTAAAATAGATTGTAAGCCAAAAGAGTCAGAGAGTCTTGAAGTATATAGGCATTCATGTGCACATCTATTAGCTCAAGCTGTAACTGAGTTATTCCCTGATACTCAATATGGAATAGGACCAGCATATGAAAATGGATTTTACTATGATTTTATCACACAGAGACCATTTTCTCCGGAAGATATTGAATTAATATCAAAAAGAATGAAACATATTGTCAAGCAAAATTTAAAAATTGAAAGTATGGAATGGACAAAGCAAAAAGCAATTGAATATTTTAGCTCAAAAAATCAATTTTTAAAAGTAGAATTAATTAATGAAAAAGTTGGGACAAATGAAGTTTCATTATATAAACAGGGAGATTTTGTTGATTTTTGTAAAGGTCCTCATTTACCATCAACTTCATATTTAAAATATTTCAAACTATTATCAGTAGCAGCTTCTTTATGGAAAGGTGACGAGAATAATCAATCCATGCAGCGTATATATGGAGTTGTATATCCTACTCTTGAAGAGTTAAATGAACATTTGAAATTTTTAAAAGAGGCAAAAGAGAGAGATCACAGGAAATTAGGTAAATCACTTGATCTTTTTTCAATTCAGAATGATGTTGGTGCTGGACTTGTATTATGGCATCCGAAGGGAAGTATAATAAGGCATGAAATTGAACAATTTTGGACAGAAGAACATTTAAAGAATGGTTATGAATTGCTATATACACCTCATATTGCAAAGATGGATTTATGGCAAATGAGTGGACATCTTGATTTTTACAAAGATAATATGTTTACTCCAATTGAGTTTGATAATGCTCAATACCAACTAAGACCAATGAATTGTCCATTTCATATTGTTGTTTTTAAATCAAAAAATCGTAGTTATAGAGATATGCCTATTAAATGGGCTGAACTTGGGGCTGTTTACAGATATGAAAGAAAGGGTGTACTTCATGGTTTGATGAGAGTTAGAGGCTTTACACAGGATGATGCGCATATTTTTTGTACTCAGGAACAACTTGAGCATGAAATTAAAGAATTGATTGATTTTAGCCTTAGAATATTAGGTACTTTTGGTTTTAAAGATTTAGATATTTATCTCTCAACAAGACCTGATAAATATGTGGGAGAATTAGAAGACTGGGAATTGGCAACAGCTGCACTTAAAAATTCATTAGATAAGAATAATGTTGAGTATAGAGTTGATTCTGGTGAAGGTGTTTTTTATGGACCTAAAATTGATATAAAAGTTAAAGATGTTTTAAAACGTTCATGGCAATGTACAACCATTCAAGTAGATTTTAATCTTCCAAAAAGGTTTAATTTAAAATATTCTGATAATTCAGGTAAGATCAGGCAGCCAATAATGATACACAGGGCTTTATTAGGATCTTTAGAAAGGTTTTTTGGAGTCCTTATTGAACATTATGCGGGATTTTTCCCATTATGGTTATCACCCGTGCAAGTTATGGTTATTCCAATTACAGATAAAAATATTGAATATGCAAAAATTGTATTCAATAAGATTAATGAGAATAATATAAGGGTTGGATTGGATCAAAGAAGTGAAGGTGTTGGAAAGAAAATAAGAGACTCAGAATTACAAAAAATACCTTATATAATTGTTGTTGGGGATAAAGAACAGAAAAATAACAATATATCTTTTAGAATTCACAAAAAAGGTGATCAGGGGAGTATAGACCTTAATCATTTTATAAAAGGAGTAAAAAAAATAATTATGGAAAAGGGTTCAAATTATGAAGTATAGTAGAAGAATACCAATTAAGAAAAGACCACATAAAATAAACAATGAAATAAGAGCCACCCAGGTTAGATTGATTGATGAGAATAAAAATCAGGTTGGACTTATTCCTTTGAAAGAAGCTCTTGAAATAGCTACAGAAAAGGAACTCGATTTAGTTGAGATTTCACCAAAAGCAACTCCACCAGTTTGCAGAATACTTGATTATGGTAAATATCTCTATTCAATACAAAAAAAAGCTCATGAAGCCCAGAAACAACAAAAGAAAATTCAAATTAAGGAGATAAAATTTACTCCAGCAATTGGAGTACATGATATTGAAGTTAAACTTAAAAAAATAAAACAGTTCCTTAAAGAGGGTAATAAGGTCAAAATTACAATATGGCTAAGAGGTAGACAGAAGAGGAAGCCAGAGATGTTGGGTGTTATGACCACAAAGATTATAGATATATTAAAAGATATATCTGAAATTGAGACAAACCCAAAGAGAGAAAGATGGAGTAATTATATACTTATAGGACAAAAGAAAGGAGGAAAAGATGCCGAAACTAAAAACTCATAGAGGCGCAAAAAAAAGGTTTAGTTTTACTGCTAAAGGTAAAATAAAGAGGAGTAAAGCTTTTGCTTCTCATCTTCTTACTAAAAAAAGTAAGAAAAAAAAGAGAAACTTAAGAAAATCAACGCTTGTTGTCAAAGAGGAATTTAAAAGAGTAAAAGATTTATTACCGAATTCATAACTGGAGGAAAAAATGCCAAGAGTAACAAGAGGAAACAAAAAGTTATTAAGAAGAAAAAAAATATTAAAATTAGCAAAGGGATACTTTGGTGCAAAAAGAAAAAATTACAGAAGTGCAAAAGAGTCTGTTGAAAAAGCTCTAACTTATTCATATCGAGACAGAAGGAATAGAAAAAGAGACTTTAGAAAATTATGGAATATAAGAATAGGCGCAGCTGTAAGGAAATATGACATAAATTATTCAAAATTTATATATGGACTGAAAAAAGCTGATATTACCTTAAATAGAAAAATTCTTTCTAACATGGCTATAACAGAGCCTGATTCCTTTAAAGAAATAGTTGGAAAAGCAAAAACATACATATGATTGATGAATTAAAAAAAGAGATTGAAAAGGTTAAAAAAGGTTTTCTGCAGGAAATAGATCAGATTCTATCAAAAGAGGATCTTAAAAAGCTAAGGGATAAGTATACGAGTAGAAAAAATGGGATTTTGACTGAATTTATGCATAATTTAAAGAAAGCATCAAAAGAACTCAGGCCAATTGCAGGACAGACAATTAATGAGCTTAAATTAATTATTGAAGATAAATTTAAAGAAACTGAGAAAACTCTTATTTCTAAAGTATATGGGAGGGTTGATTATTCTTTACCTGAGTTTGATTTTTCTGTTGGATATTCGCATATTTTGTCTAATATATTAACAAAAATTGAAGATATCTTTTTAAATTCAGGATATGAAATAGCATATGGATTTGAAGTGGAATCAGAATACAACAATTTTACAGCTCTTAATATTCCTGAGCATCATCCTGCAAGGGATGAGCATGACACATTTTTTATAAAAGATTTTGAGAATACTATATTAAGGACTCACACATCACCAGTTCAAATCAGATATATGAATGAACATAAGCCCCCAATAAAGATCATTTCACCTGGAAAAGTTTTTAGAAAAGATGAACCTGATGCTACACATACTCCGGTTTTTACTCAAGTTGAAGGACTCCTGATCGATAAAGACATTAACTTTTCTCATTTAAAGGGAACATTAGAATCATTTATAAAATCCTTTTTTGGAGAGAATATTAATGTGAGATTCAGACCTGGATATTTCCCTTTTACTGAACCATCTGCAGAAGTGGATATAAGCTGTTTTTTATGTTTTGGTAAAGATCAGGATTGCAAAATATGCAAAGGAACAGGGTGGCTTGAAATTCTTGGAAGCGGAATGGTTCACCCTAAGGTTCTGTTAAATTGTAACATTAATCCTGAAGAATATTCAGGATTTGCTTTTGGTATGGGTGTTGAAAGAATTGCTTTGCTTAAGTATGGTATACCTGATATAAGGATGTTTTACGAGAATGATATAAGATTTTTAAGTCAATTTGGGTAACACAATGAGAGTAAATATAGAATACTTAAAAAAGTTCATAAATATTGATACTGATAAGTTGAAAATGAAGGATCTATTAGCTTCAATTGGGCTGGAAGTTTCTGAATTAATCACTTGCAATGGAAAAGATATATTTGATGTTGAGATTACACCAAACAGACCTGATTGGCTTTCTCATTATGGAATAGCAAGAGATATTCATTCAAAATTACAAGAGTTAAAGTTTTCTACATTAAAATTTCCTGAAGTTCATTTAGATAAACAAAATGAAGATTTCTTAATAAATATTGAGGACATAAATGATTGTCCCAGATATACAGGGTGTATAGTTAGAGATATTAAAGTTAATGAATCTTCTAAAGAGGTGAAAGAGCTAATTGAAAGTTTTGGACTTAGACCAATAAATAATATTGTTGATATTTCGAATTTAGTACTTATGACAATTGGACAGCCAATTCATATCTTTGACTTAGATAAAATTTATGGAAATGAAATAAATGTAAGAAGGGCGTTGAATGGTGAAAGTTTAGAACTTTTAGACGGACAAAAAATAAGCTTAAATAATGAATTTCTTGTTATTTGTGATGAAAAAAAACCAGTTGCTATTGCTGGAATAATGGGGGGAGAATATTCGGGAATTACATTTGAAACACGAAACATCTTTATTGAGAGTGCTTATTTTAATCCAATAATAATAAGGAGGGGTGCAAGAAAACTTGGGATCAAAACAGAAGCTTCTTATAGATTTGAGAGAGGTGCGGATGTATTAGTAACACAAAAAGCAATAAGCTTTGTGTTAGAAATGATTAAAAAGGTTCAAAAACAAGAATTAAATATAACTTATTATAATGATGTATTTAAAAAAGAATTTAAACCAATTTTTATTGAATTATCTAAAGATTATCCTTCTACCTATACTGGAATTGAAATAAAAGATAGTGTGTCAGAGCAGATTTTGAGAAATCTTGGATTTAAACTTGAAAACAAAGGTGATAAATGGATTGTAGAAATTCCATCTTATAGAGTTGATATTTTTAATAAGCAAGATTTGGTTGAAGAAATAATAAGAATTTATGGATATGACAAGTTAAGTTCTAAACTACCTCTGTGTGTTAATGAAAATTTAAGAACTAATAATGAGAGAGATTTGATAAACAAAATAAGAAATCACTTGACATCTATTGGATTTAATGAGGTTATTAATTACATATTCCACAGTTATGAAGAGAATAAATTATTTTCTGATAGAGAAAATTTTTTGGAAATTAAAAATCCCATAGGAAGAGATTTTTCAGTTCTCAGAAATTCATTAATACCTGGTTTGCTAAAGAACTCTGCTTTGAATTTTAATAGTTCAATAAAAAGAGTAAGTTTGTTTGAGTTTGGAAAGCGATTTTATATTAAAAATGAAAAAATTAGAGAAGAGGATATCTTATCACTGAGCGCTTCGGGAATATATATAGAACCAAATTGGAAAGAGCAGATTGAGAAAGATTTTGATTTTTATATTTTTCAATCATTATTTTCTACTATGCTTAAAAAAATTCATGTTAAATTTAAGTTAGAAAAAGACCATTTTCCTCATCTTTTAGATGAATGCTCCTATCTGGTTAAAATAGATGAACACGAAATTGGATATATTGGATCTTTAAAAAAGGAGATAATTGATTTTTATAAAATTGATAAACCTGTATTTGTTGTTGAAGTTCAATTATCAAAAATAAGTAAATACATAAAAGAGGATAGTTTTAAAATGTGGAATAAATTTCCATTTTCAAAAAGAGATTTTTCTTTTTTAATTGACAAAAATATTGATTATTATGAATTGGAATCTGTTATGGAAAAATTAAAGCCTGCGATTATGGAAAAATATGAGCTGTTTGACCTATATGAAGGCAATAAGATCCCTGCAAGTAAGGTTAGTTTTTCAATGGCTTTTTACTATAGGAGCAAGAAAAGGACTTTAACCAGTGATGAGATTAATGACACTCATATTAAATTTACTGAAAAATTAATAAAAAAGTTAGATTTAATTCAGAGATAAAAAAAGGAGTTAATAATGGAATTAGAAGAGTTTAGTAAATTAGAGGAAAAAGTAAATAATTTAGTTAATGCAATAAAATTATTAAGAGATGAAAATAAAATATTAAAACTTACAATTGAAAAAACAAAAAAAGAATCTTCTCATATAAATTCTGAGAGATCTGAAATTAAGAAAAAGATTACTTCATTGATTAGTTTAATTGATTCTGTTGATTAGTATGAGCAAAGTAGTTGAAGTCCAGATAATAGGGAAAAATTTTAGTTTCAAATTACCAAATGATATAAAATCTAAAGAATTTTATGAAATTATTAATTATGTAGAAAATAAAATGAGCAAAATCAAGAGAGAAAGTATTAACCTGGATTTTTTTAAGATAGCTTTGTTAACATCAGTAAATATAGCAGAAGAGTTTTTCTCATTAAAAAGAGAAAATGAAAATTTAAGGGTCATATTAAATAAAATTGATAAAATAATTACTCCTCTTGAAGAAGAAAATAAAAGTTTAATAAAATTTTCATCCTAATTATTAAAAGGAGGCAATAATGAACACATTTTTATATATATTGACATTTTTATTAGGAATTTCTGGAGGTTTTTTCCTCTTTCTAATTTTAAAAAAAAGAATCCTATCAAATGAATATGATCAGATAAAAATAACAAAACAAGAGTATGAGGAAGGGGCTAAAGAAGAGCTTGATAATTATAAGAAAAAATTAAATCTTGAAATAAAAGAAGAATTTATGAATTGGAAGAATGATTACAATCAGAAAAATGTTAATAAATCACAAAGATTAAATGAAATTGAAAAAAGATTGATAATTAAGGAAGATAATCTTGACAGAAGGTATACTAACCTTGAAGGTAGAGAAAAAGAATTAAAGAAAAAAGAGAAAGATTTATATTATAAAGAAGAGGAATTGGGTGTTTTTGAAAATAAATTAAAAGAAGTTTATGATGAACAAAAAAGAAAACTTGAAAAGATATCAGGCATGACTGTTTTTGAGGCAAAGGAAATGATTATTAAACAATGTGAAAGTGAAGCAAAACTTGAATCAGTTCAGAAATTAAAGCTCATTGAAGAGGATTTGAAAGAGAAGAGTAATTTAATGGCAAAAGATGTGATTTCAACAGCTATACAAAGAATTGCAAGTGAGCATGTTATTTCATCTTCAGTTACAGTTATTGATTTACCAAATGATGAAATGAAGGGAAGAATTATTGGAAGGGAAGGCAGAAATATAAGAGCTTTAGAGAATGCAACTGGGGTTGATTTTATTGTTGATGATACTCCTGAAGCAATAATTGTTTCATCATTTGATCCTATAAGAAGAGAAATAGCCAAAAAATCACTTGAAACTTTAATAACAGATGGAAGAGTTCATCCTGCAAGGATTGAAGAGGTTGTTGATAAGATTAAGAATAATTTTGATAATTATCTAAAAGAGATAGGGGAGAATACGATTATTGAACTTGGAATTCAAGATATAAATCCAGAACTATTTATCTATATTGGAAAATTACAATTCAGAACATCCTATGGTCAAAATGCTCTTCAACATTCAAAAGAAGTAGCAATGATCAGCGCATTTATGGCTAAAGAATTAGGAGCTAATGTAAATATTGCAAAAAGAGCTGGTTTATTACACGATGTAGGAAAATCAATAGATAGAGAAACTGAAGGCACTCACACAAAAATATCAGTTGATTTAGCAAAAAAATATGGTGAGTCAAATATAGTTCAGGAAGCTATTGCATCTCATCATTTAGACGTTGATTTCACATCAGTTGAAGGTGTTCTTGTTCAAGCTGCAGACAGCGTTTCTGCAGCTCGTCCTGGTGCTAGAAGAGAAATATTTGAGACATATATAAAAAGACTTGAAAAACTTGAAGAAGTTTGCAGATCATTTGAAGGTGTTACAAAAGCATTTGCATTACGTGCAGGAAGAGAGGTGAGGGTTATTGTTAATTCGAATGAATTGAATGATAATAAAACATTTATTATGTCAAAGGATATTGCAAAAAAAGTTCAGGAGGAACTTGAATACCCTGGTCAGATAAAAGTTACAGTTATAAGGGAAGTAAGAGCAATTGAATATGCAAAGTAGATTATGTAATGATAATGAAATAAGAGCCATTTTTATTGGTGATGTAATTGGTAAATATGGAAGAAGAATTCTTGCAAATACTCTTCCTTTTATAAAAAGGAAATATAAACCAGATGTAATAATTGTAAATGGAGAGAATTCTGCAGGTGGAATTGGTATAGTTAAAAAAACTGCTTTTGAAATGTTTAATGCTGGAGTTGATATAATAACAACAGGAAACCATGTGTGGGACAAAAAAGAGGCTATTGATTTGATAAAAGATGATGATCATGTTCTTAGACCTATAAATTATCCGAAATCAGTACCTGGAAAGGGATATATTGATTTTAAAGCAAAAGATGGAACAAAGGGGATTGTTATTAACTTACAGGGGAGAGTTTTTATGGAGCCTGTTGTTGATAATCCTTTTACAATTATAGATGAATTTTTGAAAAGGATAGATTTTAAAGTTATTTTAATAGATTTTCATGCTGAGGCAACTGCAGAAAAACAGGCTATAGGATTTTATCTTGACGGAAGGGTGAGTGCTGTTTTAGGAACACATACACATGTTCAGACCAATGATTTAAGAATATTAACTAATGGAACTGCATATCAGACTGATGTAGGTATGGCTGGTTCTATGGATTCGATAATAGGAATGAAAAAGCAGCCAATAATAACTAAATTCCTAACCGGGATTAATCAGAGATTTGAGGTTGCTAAAAAAGATATGATCCTTGATATGGCAGTAATTGATATTAACAAATTAAGTGGAAAAGCAACAAGAGTCGAATCTGTAAGGTTATTTGAATCAACTTATGAAAAACAACTTAAGATCTAATCTTTAATAAATAAAAACTGACCTCATATGATTTGAAAGTTCAGATTAATTTAGCTCTGGAATAATTTTTATTGTTAATTAACTTTTTAGTTTAATTAAATATTTAATGACAAAAAATGCAATAATTAATAGAGAAAAATAAAAAACTTTATACTCTCTATTTTTCATATAGAATGAGATGTTAAATTGAGAATCCTTAATCCTTTTTATCTTTGGAAAGAATGTGTTTAAATTTTTAGACCAGGTTTCATATTCTTTTCCAAATTTTCCCTTAAGTCTTCTATTCTCAATAATAATAAGGAATGGAAAAAACAGAAAATAAAAGACAAAACAAATTATATAAGCATATATATTGTGTGCTGCAAAGGCAATTCCTGTTCCAAGTATAAAGTTTCCAAAATAGAGTGGGTTTCTTGTTAAAGAGTATGGTCCTTGTGTGGCTAATTCATTATCTTTGTTTATATATCCAGAAGACCACCCTCTGAAAGATACTCCAATTAGCATAATAAAGAAACCTATTGGAATAGATAATATTGTTGGTTCAGAAAAATATAGAACTACAATCAAACCTATAATGCCAATTGTTGATCTATACTTAATAATAGCTTCAATTAAATTTAAATTTTTCATATATATCATATACTGCTTTAATTATTTTATTAATATCTATTTCTTTTAAACAATCTATTTTATCACACTTTTTTTTATAACAAAAACTACATGGTAATTTTTCAAAAACATGTATACTTTCTTTTAGTAAAGAACCATTTCTATGAGGAGAAGTAGGCCCAAATATGCCTACGGATGGTGTTTTAACCATATCTGCAATATGAAGCGCAAGAGTGTCACCTGTTATGATAATAGATGCATACTTTATAAATAATATAAGTTCATCAAATTTCATAAAAAATGTTTTTACAGTGTTGGTTGACCCTGCTATCTTTTCAGCCCGCCTTTTTTCATTTATATTTCCCCATAAGATTACAATCTTAAATTTTGATTTTAAATTATTGATTATATAGATAAATTGATCAATTTCCAGGACTTTTGTATTCCAACCTCCTCCAATATTAACTATAATAAATTTATTTTTTTCCAAATTATTTTTATGAATAAAATTGTTTAAGTTTTCTTTTGGATGAAGCTGTTTCAAAGGATAATATATTTCAACACTTGAATTTAAAGTTCCAACTGCAAATAGAGTTAAGTTTATGTTTTTTAATATAACATGTTTATTTTCATTAAAATATATAGCTCTTTTATTGTAAAAATATTTCGCAAAAGGTTCTTTTAGATTCCGCTTGTTGAACCCAAATGAGTTACCCTTAAGAACATAGGATAAAAGAGCAGATTTTAAAAGTCCTTGAAAATCAATTATTAAATCAAATTTTCTTTTATATTTTTTTTTTATTCTTTTAAATTCTCTAATTTTGTTTAAGAAACCTTTTATCTTTAAGTTAATAACAATCAATTCATCAATTCCATAAAAATTCTCTAATAATTTAGCGCCAGATGGCTCAACAATCCAACTTATTTTAGAATCTGGAAATTTTTTCCTTAATAAATTGAAGGCTGGAATTGTATGAATTATGTCTCCATGAGAGGACAGTTTAATAATTGCTATGTTTTTATAAATTGGGGTTTTCATTGTAATTATAGTTTATTATACAGTATTAAAAATCATGCTTCAAGTAAATTAAATACCAAAAGTATACTATATAATAAAAAATGGAAATAATTAATAACAATATTTTAAATTGGTTTATATGAAATTATTCAGGAATTATTTATGATCTTTTTAAGAATTTCTGAAGTTGAATGAATTTTTTCCCCACCAACTATTTCAATTTTTCCTTTATAAGATTTAACAGTCTCTTTCTCAGGCACTGTATCTTTTGTATAATCAGAACCCTTACAATGGAAGTCAGGTTTCAACATTAAGAGGATTTTATCAACCGTCTTATCATTAAACAGTGTAACATAGTCAACACATTCAAATGACGATACAATTTTGATTCTACCTTTTTCATTAATTATTGCTCTGTTTTTTCCTTTCAGATTTCTTAATGACTTATCAGAATTTAATGCAACAATTAAAATGTTTGCTTTTTTTTTTGCTGCTTTTAGATATCTGATATGTCCAATATGAATAAGGTCGAAACCGCCATTTGCAAAAGCTATTGTTTTATGATTTTTCCTTTCTTCAATTATCTTTTTTTTTAGGGTTTTGATCTCAAAGAATTTATTTGAGTTCATTGTAGAGTTCTTTATAATTTATTGGACATGCACCCTCTTTCATTACAACTATGCCTGCAGCAATATTAGCAAGTTGTGCTGATAAAAAAAGGTTTGCTTTTAAAAGCAATGAAAGGCTAATAACAGATATTATAGTGTCTCCGGCTCCAGTAACATCAACAATATCAGAAGAGCCATGGATATTTATAATCCTGGGTTTTTTATTTTTTTCAAAAACAATCAAGCCATTGTGGCCTCTTTTTAAAATTATTCCTTCAGCCTTTATTTTTTCAAGTAATTCCAAGCCTGCTTTAAAAAAATCTTCTTCAGAATAGAAATTGTTATCAGGAAACATTCTTTTCACCTCTGGTTCATTTGGAGTTGCTATATAAGTATTATGAAATTTTAATAAATTGTTTCTTGAATCAATTGTTATTAGTTTTGATGGGAAAGATCTTTTTATATTGTTGAGTATATCTGGCTTTACTGACTCATAAATGTAATCAGATATTATTAAGAGATCCACATTTTCTAACAAATTTAAAAGATTTTTTTCAATTTTATTATATAATGTATCCTCTATTTCTGATCTATTAAGTTTATCTATTCTTAGTACCTGTTGTTTTTTTGTACTTTCTCCTCCAGATAGAATTCTACTTTTTTTTGGAGTTTTGTAGTTTTTTGCTTTAATCAAATAATCTAATTTTATACCATTTTTATTTAAAATTTCTTTTAGAATTTTTCCATCTAAATCATCACCAACAAATCCTACTGGAATAGGTTCAGCTCCAAGAGATTTGATATTTAAAACTACATTTCCAGCTCCTCCTAACTTAAATTCATTTGATTCAAATTCAGTTACAAGTACTGGAGCTTCACGGGAGATTCTGCCAGTTGTTGTGTAGATATATTCATCAAGGATCAAATCTCCCCATACAATAACCTTTTGGTTAGAAAATTTTTTTATTATATTTTGAAATTCTTTATACATTTATTCTGATTGGTATGTAATAAAAGCAGTAAAGCTTTCATCTCCTTCATCATTTACTGATGTAATACCATAAGTATATTCCGTATCCTTATTAACCTTTCTATCCCAGTATACAAATATTGAAGGATCAAGCTCAGTAATAAGACTTTTTTCAGATCCATTAATATAATAAACCTTATATTTTACAATGTTTTTATCCTGATTTAATGGATTTGCTTCCCATGTTAAAATATTAAGATATTCTGTTTGCAAAAGGGAATAGTTTATTTTTTGTTCAATAGAAAAATTTATTGGAGGTGCTATTTTAATGAATTTTATAATTGACTTTCCAATATCAATTCTGGGTTTTGCTTGGCCTGTACCGCATTTTGTTTTTACAGGCTTCCCTTCATTAACCAATGAATTTAAAGCTTCATTAACACTCAAATATGGTGCACATTGCTTTAATAATGCCCATGAACCAGTAACATGAGGCGTTGCCATTGAAGTTCCACTCCAATAAGCATAGCTTTTATTATTATTACCTGTAGAAGAGAGTATTGATTGTCCAGGTGCAAATAAGTCTAAAAGTTCAAAATCCCAATTGCTAAAATAGGATTCCTTATCATTCTTTTGAGTAGAGCCTACTGCTACAGCTGATGATATACAAGCTGGTGCACAGATGCCATCACAATATTGCTCATTTCCTGATGCAATAATTGTAGCAATTCCAACTTGATTAAGATTCTCAATTGCTTTCTTATCTAAATTATAATCCTCATCACAGGAGGCCTGATCATTATATTTATCTCCTCCAAGGCTCATATTTACAGCAGCAATCTTATAATTATTTCTTTTTTTATAAACAAATTCGAGTGCTTTTAATTGATCAGAATCATAACTCATTACACATGGAGCTCCTTCACAATCTGCTGCTGAGAAACGTGAAAAAACCTGTATTGCAATAACACTTGTATCTTTTGCTACACCATAAAATCCTTTTTTGTTATTTCCAGATGCAATACCTGTAACATGAGTTCCATGATCATATCCTTCATAAAATGATTCGTAGTGAGCAGCAGCCCCATTCCCTGACATTGAGGAGTTTCCATTTGGGCAATCTTTTTTTAAAGAATAGCATTGTTCAACAATATTCTTACCTGTAAAAAATTCATGCGATCTTTGTATCCCAGTGTCAATGGTTACAATATACCAGCCCTTTCCTGTAAAGCCCATATCCCATGCAGAATCTGCTCCAATTATATTTGTGGATTCACTTAATTTAGGTTCTTTTAAATTTTTATTTTGGGTATTGCTTTTCATAATATAGGGTAAGGGGATTGGTTTATCTTCTATAATATTTACTACTTCTGAAATATTATTTAATGATTTCAGAGCATCTTTTGATACATTTAAAGCAAGGTATGGAAGAGTTGAAAATGTATGATTTATTTCATATGATTTATTATTTAACTTATAAAGAACAGAATCTGTTGTAAAAGAAATTGCTTTTTCTAATTCAATATCAGCACTTATTGCATTTTGTATATAAAACAGGTCAGTGTTCCCTGTTTTATATTTTTTTGATTCAGCTGATAATTTATCAATATCAGGTACATCCATTTTTATGATAATATTAAGATAACCTTTGCTTTTAACAGTTTGTAAGAGCCTTTTGTATTCAAAATCTTTATATGAATTTTGTTTGAAGCTAAACAATAAAAAAATTGGAATAAAAAGAAATAGAATAATGAATATTTGTTTTAATTTATTTTTAAACAACAGTTTACACCTCCATTTATCATTATGATTATTGTTTATAATATAAAATTAACTCTTAAAAGTCAAAGTTTATGATTTAAATTTGGTTTTAAATTATTTTTTTGTTCTTATGAATGCATTGATTCAGAATTTTTGTTTTGTTATAATTAGGAATTAATAAAGGTTAAAAAACCAAAAAAAAGGAGGTATTTTTATGGGTAAAGTGCTGGCTATTTTAGGTGGTTTAATTGCAATGGTAGGAGGTGTTGTTCTTGTTTATATAGTTTGGTGGGATCAATTTAAAACTGTTGTTTTTGGTTGTATTCCCCCAATCCTATTTTTAATAGGTCTTGTTGCACTCATTTCTGGAATCAGTGGTGTTAAAGATTGCATTAGGTCTAAAAAAGCAGAAAAAGAAGAGGAAAAGACAGAATAGAATAAATAAAAGAACTTTCTATTATTATTTAAACGAAGTATAAATATATTTATAGGTTTGTTTTTATTGTTAAAATAAGATATTTGATTTAATTCTTTTTATAAATATCTAAGAAATTATTATATAAAAAAACAAAGGGGATAGAAATGTGAATATAAAAAAATTATTGTTTGTTATTATAATCTATTTTGCTTTTGTTATATTTTCAACTTTTCCACTATTTTCCTGTTAATGACTTAAGAACAGACCTTTATGGACCTTAAACTGTAAACTTCACTTCCTCAAATAATTTTAATTTGAATTTTGTTTAATTTTGATTGAAACATAAAATCTTCCTGTATTAAAATAATTTCCTGTAAATGTACAATCATTTATTCCAAGAAATAGAGAGCCATTTTTTTTGGAAAATGTTTTTTTCGAACCAACAAAAAAAATATTACTCCCTATTCTTGCGATTAAACCTGCATGTCCCTCTTCAGGTAAAGGATCGTCCGAAACAATTGAATCATAAAAAAATATATGTGAATAACTTTCCTGAGGCCATCCATTTGCACCAATACAGGAGTTAATAACTCCATTATGAAAACAAACTCTACCTTTTGCAGTTATTGTTACTGAATCTGAAGATTTTAAAACTATGCCAGTGTATATCCAATCTCTATTTCCGGGTACTGTAATTTTATAATTAGTTTTTGGATTCATATGTCCTGATAAAACAAACATTATAGAAAATATAATTAAAAAGAATAAACGTTTCATTTTTTCCCCATGTTTATTTATAGTATAATTATCTTGATTTATCAATTCAAAATATCAAATTTGATACTAAATAAATTTTGCAAATCTCTTGAGTTATATTTATAGTCTATGTTATCATTATTTTAAAATAAAATGAAAATAGGAGTAATAATGAAAGATAAAATAACTTATGAACAAGCTAAAAAAATATGGGGAAAATATTTAAAAACAGAATATTTACGTTTACACACAAGGGAAAGTGAAGTTATTATGCGAAAACTGGCAAACCATTTTGGAGAAGATGAAGAGTTTTGGGGTATTACTGGATTATTACACGATTTAGATATGGATTCTATTAACAATGATTATAGTCTGCATGGCAAAAAAACAGTAGAAATTCTAAAAAAAGAGGGATACAATATCCCAGAAATGTTTGATGCTATAATTGCTCATACTGAAGGTTTAAAGGAATCAGATGCAGAGCGTAAAACCAGACTTGATTATGTATTGGCTGCAGCAGAAAATATAACAGGCCTTATTTCAGCCTATGTTTTAGTACGGCCTGATAAAAAGATTGAAGGCACAAAAGTTAAATCAATTACAAAAAAGATTAAAGATAAGGCTTTTGCTGCATCTGTAAACCGTCAGTTTATAAATGACATTTATGAGAAAACAGGAATGGAACGAAGTACTTTTATACAACTTTCCATAGATGCCATGAAAGAAATTGCTGATGAAATTGGAATGTAGAGGATAAATGTTATGAATAAAAAGAACAGTAAAACAATATATTTAAATGGCAAGGGCTTATCTATTGAAGATGTTATCAATATAGCAGAAAATGGTTATAAAGTTGATTTTCCTGAAAAAATCAAAAAAGATATAATAAAAACAAGAAAAAGGCTTGATAAACAACTTATTGAACACCCTGAAATAAAAATTTATGGCACTAATTTAGGATGTGGGGATTTAAAGGATAAAGTTATTACATCAGAATCTTTTAAGTCATATCAAATCAAATATATAAAATCTCACAATTGTGGAACCGGGGATCCATTGAGTATTGAAGTTTCAAGAGCAATAATGGTAATTAGATTGAACTCTTTTGCTATAGGTTTGTCAGCAGTTCACATGGAAACCTGTCAAATGATGATTGATATGCTTAATGCAGGTTTAACTCCATGGATACTTGAGGAGGGGTCAGTAGGAGCAAGCGGTGATTTAATCCCACTTGCAATGATGGGAGCAGTACTTATTGGTTTTACAGAAGCAAAAGCATATTACAATGGGGAGCTGTTAAAAGCTCCCGAAGCTCTAAAAAGAGCGGGGTTAAAGCCAATAACATTAGGAGCAAAAGAGGCAATGGCTCTAACCAATGGGACGAATTTTATGTCAGCTATTGGTGTATTTGCTGTTCGTGATGCTGAGCTGTTATTAAGTAATGCTTCAATAACTTCTGCCTTATCCCTGGAAGCTATTCGTGGTGAGAAAAATGCATTTTCAAAATTGATCAATGATAATCGTCCACATAAGGGACAGATATTTATAGCGCAACAGATGCGGAACTTAATTAAAAACTCTAGAAGAACAACTGACGAGTCACAAATTGTCAGATATCCCAATCAAATTGAAGAAACTGCAAAAGAAAGAGTTCAGGACAGATACAGTTTTAGAGCAATTCCACAGGTTCATGGTTCTATTTATGAAGCTATTAAAAAATTGAGAGATGTTCTTACCATTGAAATTAATTCTGCTACTGATAATCCTCTATTTTTTATTGATAAAAATGGGTATTTGCAAGCAAAAAGTGGAGCAAACTTTCATGGTCAGCCATTGGCAACTGTGATTGACTATGTGAAATTAAGCTTAACAAGCCTTGGTTTAATAACTGATAAAAGGGTATTCTCATTATTGGATAGGTATTTAAATAATGGTCTTCCA
The DNA here is from genome assembly GCA_030610885.1 of Candidatus Aminicenantota bacterium. Taxonomy (GTDB): domain Bacteria; phylum Acidobacteriota; class Aminicenantia; order UBA2199; family UBA2199; genus JAUWNT01. The sequence continues at coordinate 27,665 of JAUWQW010000019.1, forward strand.
GCAGATCTTGCATACAATCATGACAAAGGAGATACAGGTCTTATGTTAACTCAGTATGCCAGTGCTGCAAGAGCAGCAGAGTCAAGGGTTCTTTCCACACCAGCATCAATAATGTCTGTTTCAACATCTGCTAATCAGGAAGACTTTGTATCAATGGGTAGCATAGGTGTATTACATCTTAGAAAGATTATTTACAATACTCAGATCATAGTTAGTGTAGAATTACTATGTGCATTAAGAGGACTTCAGATGACTTTTGATCAGTTACCTGAAGATTTAAGAGAACTTGGAAATGGTACAAGCAAAATTTATAAATTACTTAATGAGAAATTGCCTTCTGTTAAAGAAGATCAGTACCTCAGATCAGATATGGAAATTGCAATTAATATCATAAAATCCGGGGAATTGGTAGATACTGTCTCAGATCTACTTTAAAACTAAAAAGTATGATTTTGTAACAATAAAACTGATTACATCTTACCATGTCTTAATATTGAAATAAGTAGCCAGAATCCCATTATACCGCCTCCAAAAAAGCCAATTATTCCAACAATAGGTATATCATTCCATTTGGGAGGAATTCCAGATAGAATAATAAGGGAGGAGCCAATAATTAAAGAAGCTAAAACAATTGCAAATGAAATGCGGTTACTGATTTGAGAATGAGTTTTGAGCATAGGTTCCAATCCTTTGTGCTCAAACTTTACATTAAGTTCTCCATGCTTTATTTTTGTTATCATTTCTCTTATTTCAGATGGGAAATCACGAAGCAAAATAGCAAATTCTATCAAGGATAAATGAATATCTTTTAGTAATTTAATAGGGCTCATACGCTCTTTTAATAACTTCTTAGCAAAAGGTTCTACGTGTTTTACAGCGTTGAAATCTGGGTCCAACTTTCTACCAACACCTTCAATTGTTATTAATGCTTTTAATAATAAATATATATCAGGTGGCATTTTCAGTTTATATTCAAGTATTAATTTGATTAATTTATTCAAACAATCACCCATATCCAGATCTTTTAAAGGTATGTAAGAATATTGTTCAATCAATTCTGATATCTGATATTCTAATTGATCAATTTCTTTAATTTTATCAGTATATGTAAACTTCATAAGAGCTTTTGTTATTATCCTTGCATCCTTCTTTACAAATCCAACAATAATGCTGCTCAAATATTCTTTGTATTTAGGAGGACAAATCCCCATCATACCAAAATCCAGGAAACATATAGTGTTATTATTCAGAATTAATATATTACCCGGATGAGGATCTGCATGAAAAAATCCATGTTCAAAGATTTGTTTAATAATAAGATCTGCGGATCTGCTTCCAATAACTTTAGGATCACTATCTGACTTTAATATTGTATCAATATTTGAAATCTTGATACCATCGATAAATTCCATTGTAAGAATTTTTTTTGTGGAATAATCTCTATAAACTTTTGGTACATATATGGTCATATCATCCTGGAAGTTTCGGCCAAAACGGTCAATATTTGTGGCTTCTATAGTGAAATCTATCTCTTTTTTTATAGATTTCTCAAATTCTTTAATTACATTAATAGGGCTTAGTATATCCATTCCCTTGATATATTTTTCAATCAGAGTGGCAAAATGCAGCATTATTTCAAGATCAACCTCAATAATATGTTCTATTCCCGGACGCTGTATTTTAACAGCAATTTCCTCTCCCTCTCCATCAATTAGTTCTGCTCTGTGTACTTGAGATATAGAAGCAGATGCAATTGGAGAAATTTCAAATTTCATAAAAATCTCAGAAATTGGTTTACCAAGTTCATTTTCAACAAGTTTTTGAGCATCTTTTCCTGAAAATTGTGGTACAGAATCCTGAAGTTTCTCAAGTTCATAAATGAGTTCTTTTGGTAACAAATCAGGTCTATTGCTCATTATTTGACCAAACTTTATAAAAGTTGGGCCAAGTTCTTCTAATACCTTTCTAACTCGTTCCCAACGCGAAAGATATTCTATTTTTTTATCAGTTTTCCATGGGATAAATTTCTTACCAAGATCAATATATTTATATAAATTAGTTTCATTTACCAGATCTCCAAAACCGTGTTTAATAAGAACTGTAATTATTTTCCTGTAACGTTTTATATGCCTATATGTTCGACTTATCAGGCCTATTTTACGGATCATTATTTTGTTTTTTTCTGTTTTTTTAGTTACGTTTTTCGAGCTTCTTTATCCTATCTTCAAGTTTCTTTAAATCATTTCGAGATGGAATATCGAATTTTTTCATACTATCTTTTACAAATTGTTTAACCTGTTTTTCCAGATTTTTTCTTGCTTCATCAGATTCTTTTAGCAAATCATCGACTAATTTTTTGCCTTCTTCCTCTGAAAGTTTTGTCTCTTTTACGATTTTTTTTGCCAATTCTTCAACTTTATCCTTAGTCATAGAAGCAATTCCAATTCCTGTTAAAATTGTTTTTTTTAATAAATCTAACATAATATTTCTCCTCTTCTCAAATAATTTTATTCCTTTAATGCAAAAAAATCAAGTATTTTTATTAATTTTATTATTCTTTACAAATCACGAATTATTTAATAAAATAAAGAATCAAACAGGAGACATTATAATGAAAAGATCTATATTATTCATATTAATTTTAATACTAATTAATTCAACGGTTTTTTCGAGAATTATAAATCATAATGAATCGGATATATTGTAAATTTAGATCCTAAAGGATTTATGATAATGTCAACTATTTCCGAACTATCTCCTGTAAAATTCGTTTCCTATTCATCAGAATATGAGAAAATAGAAGACCACCCTTTTATTGAAGCAATTAAATATGATATCTATCATTTTATGTATAAACTTGGGTATGGAACAAAAAAACTATTGGGAAAGTCTGATTTATTACTAATAGATAAAAACAAACTTGATAAAGGACAAATAAAAAAAAATGAATTGGTTTGGGAGAGGTTTCTTTCAGGAAATATCATTCAAATAGAAGGCCTTATATTTTCAAATTATGGAGTTACTCCTTTACTTCATTCAAAATGGGGACAGAATTTCCCTTATAATATGTATACTCCTTTATATAGATGGGAAACAACCCCCAGCAGGATGTGTAGCAACTGCAATGGCTCAAGTAATGTATTATTGGAAATATCCAGAAAAAGGGCAAGGTTCAAATGCTTACAAATGGAATGGACAAACCCTGGAAGCAAATTTTAATCACGAATATTATTGGGGCAAAATGAGAGATATGTATACTGGTTCTGAGAAAGAAGAAGAAAATGACGCAGTAGCAAGACTATTATCAGATGTAGGTATATCAGTAAATATGGATTATTCTATGGATGGTTCAAGTGCTTTGATAAATGGTAATGGTTCATTTGTTTATTTTTTTAAATACAGCTCGGATATTCATAGTGTTGAAAAATCCGAACATACTATAGATGAGTGGTATGATTTAATTAAAAGTCAAATAGATGAAGGTTGGCCTGTTATTCCTTGTATATGGAAAAAAGATGAAGGAGAGACAAAAGCTCATGCAGTTGTATTTGATGGGTATAGGAAACATATAGAGGTAAACCAGGTGCATGTAAATATGGGGTGGGAAGGTAGTTATGACAATTATTACTCTCTTGATGATATAGCTGATGATGAGATCAATATATTGGTATACAATTTAAATGTAAGATTAGAAGCTGAAAAAAAAGAAGAAAGGGCATGGATAATAAAGAGACAATATGGGGAACTAGGTTTGTTAGTAAATAACCTTGGTTCAACCCCCATATCAAAATATCTTTTATATAAAAGCTTTAGAAATGGCGGAGAGTCAGGGATTCGAACCCCGGGTGCCCGCAAAGGCACAACGGTTTTCAAGACCGCCGCATTCAACCGCTCTGCCAACTCTCCATGAGGAAAATGTTATTTTATCAAAAACCCCTTTTCATGTCAATGCTATTCATTATATAACGATGATTTATACTATAGACTTTTATTAAAATTATAATGTATAATTTAATAATGATAAGAGATTTAAAAAAACCTAAACTTGTTGCATCTGATATTGGTGGAACTCTTATAAAAAATGATGATGTAATTCCGTTATTTACATGTAAGGTTCTTAATAAACTGGTTAAAAAAGATATTCCTGTTGTACTAATAACTGGATTTAATTACAGTACAACAAAAAAATATACAAAAAACCTGGACAAAAAGATTATTTTAATGATTCAAAATGGAGCAGTTTGTATAAAAAATAATAGAATTTATTGGGAATATCAAATTCCTGCTTTGGATGCTGAACGGATCTATAATTTTATGGATAAAAGAAAGATCCCAATCATTGTTTATAAGGGGAAAAAAGAGAATTTTAATATTTTTTATAAGAAAATAGAGGTCACAGAAAAACCTAAACCATTTGTTGAGGTTGAAAATATTGAAAATTTCTACAATATAACAGGAATTTCAACATTGATCCCAAACATTTTAGTTGAGAAAACCAGAGAAGAGATTGAAACTATTATAAAAGATAAATTTCAGCTAATTTATTCAAAAGGAGCTAAATTCTCATGGCTAGAAATAACTCCTATTGAAGCAAGGAAAGATATAGCTTTGAAAAGAATTTCCAATGAAATGTCAATTTCAATTTCTGATGCAATTTACTTTGGAGATAATTTTAATGACTTAGATGTTTTAAACACAGTTGGTTATCCTATTATTGTTAAAAATTCCGTTAGAGAATTAAAAGAAAAGTTTAGCATAACAACTGATTCTGTTTTCAATGAAGGTGTGGCTAAATATTTAGATAAATTGTTTGATCTAAAAGTTAATGTTAAGATATAAGGCTTTATAATGATATTATACACTTACCCAAATAATCAAGTAAGGCCATTTATAGGGAAAATACTGGGAGTATTTTAGGAATTTTATCAATTTTATTAAGTTTGTTTAGATTAATTAATAAGATGCCGGGATTCATATCCCGAAAAAGAGTTAAATCAGCATAAGA
>JAUWQW010000128.1 GCA_030610885.1 Candidatus Aminicenantota bacterium
TCTTATGCTGATTTAACTCTTTTTCGGGATATGAATCCCGGCATCTTATTAATTAATCTAAACAAACTTAATAAAATTGATAAAATTCCTAAAATACTCCCAGTATTTTCCCTATAAATGGCCTTACTTGATTATTTGGGATAAGTATGACATTTTTTATTTAAACCTTTCTTTTAGTTTCTTATCAACAGTAGATGGAACCATTGATTTGATTTCACCTCCGAGCTCATATATTTCCTTAACAAGTCTTGAACTAAGAAAGGAATAACAAACTGAAGGAACTAAAAAAACAGTTTCAATCTCTTTATCAATATTCCTGTTCATAAGAGCCATTTGAAACTCTATGTCAAAATCTGATATTGCTCTTAGTCCTCTAACAATAATTGTAGCTCCCTTTTTTTTCAGATAGTCAACAAGTAGTCCTTCGAAGCAATCAACTTCAATCTCTTTATGATCTTTAAAAATTTCATTTAACATATCTAATCTTTCTTCTATATTAAACAGATAGGTTTTAGAGGGATTTTTTAAAACAGCAACTATTATCTTATCAAACATTTTAAGCCCTCTTTTTATAATATCAATATGCCCCTTTGTTAAAGGATCATAAGAGCCTGGATATACTGCTATTCTATTTGCCATTTTTTTCTCCAATTTTATTTAAAATTCTTAAGATATTTGATTCTAAATCTTTTATTGTTTTATTGTTTTTTATTGTGAAATCAGCCATAAGTAAGCATTTTTCAACCTGTTGCCCATGTTCAGATTCTCCAATCCCCTTTTCCCTTTCTATTCTTTTTTTTGTTTCAATTTCATCTCCTGTATCTGTATCTCTTTTCCTTTTTTTTATCCTGTTAATAATCGTATATAAAGGAGTTGTTAAGCCAATAAGAAAAAAAGAATTAAGTCTCTTTAATTCAATAACTTCTGTTGGGTTCCTTATACCATCTATCACCCATTTTTTTTGCATTGATTCAGATATTTTTTCCCTAACCTTTTTTGCGAGTATACCTTCTCCTCCCTTTTCCCTTAACATATTTCCAATATCCTGCATATCTTCTCTTGTAACTTGTTTCTCCATTTTTGCTGCTTCTGTTCTTACTATATCTGAGAGTGAAATATAATTAAATCCGAGTTTTTTTAATATTTTTGCAGATTCACCTTTTCCTGTAGCCATTATTCCTGTTAGTCCTATATATAATTCTTTATTATTGCCCATATTTATATTTATCTTCAATTATATCATTTTCCTTCCACTCTTTTACCCATTCTTTGACATAAAAGATCTTAAATTTTTCTTTGCCCTCAATAGAGCTTATAATTCTATTTAGTCCTGCGTTAATGATCATTTTCTTACAGATAAAACAGGGGAAAGCATTAATAGTCCTTTTTGTTTTTCTTGATTCACCATAAATATACATATCGCCACCCAATAGACTTACTCCTGCTCTCGCTGCATTTATTATAGCATTCTGTTCAGCATGAATTGAACGACATAGTTCATATTTACTTCCTGAAGGTATGTTTAATTTTTCTCTAAGACAAAAGTTATGGTCAATAGAGCTTTTTGTATTCCTTGGAGAGCCAACATATCCAGTTGCGATTATCTGATCTTCTTTTACTATTATTGCACCCATTAACATTTTTAAACATGTTGAACGGTTTGAAACAACTTTTGCTATATTTAAATAATATTCATCTTTATTGGGTCGTTTTATCATTTTTTAATATTACATATATATAGAAATAAATTCAAGGGTAAAGCAAATAAAGAAATTAATCTGCTCTTAAGAGAAAATAGTTCTTTTTTCCCTTCTGAATTAAGATAAATTTTCCATTTAATAGAGAATCAGATGAAACAGTCTCTTCAGTGTTTAAAATTTTTCTTTTATTTATACTTATACCTCCACCTTTAATCATTTTACGAGCATCACCTTTTGAAGAAAGAATGTTACTTTTTGTTGAAATAAGCTCAACAATATTTATTCCCATTTGAATTTCGGACTTTGAGATTCTAATTTGAGGTACTCCTTCAAAAACAGCAACGAGGTATTCTTCAGAGAGTTTTTTTAGAGACTCTGTTGTACCGTTTTCAAAAAGAATTTCAGAAGCTTCTAAAGCAGAATTGTATTCCTCTTCATTGTGCACCATTATGGTTATATTTTTTGCAAGTTCTTTTTGAAGTACACGATTGTGAAGTGCTTGTTTATGTTCTTCAATTATGCTGTTAATTTGTTCTTTAGAAAGTAATGTGAATATTTTTATATACTTTTCAGCATCTTTATCTGAAACATTTAACCAGAATTGATAAAATTTGTATGGAGACGTATATTTAGGATCAAGCCAGATGTTTCCCTCTTCTGTCTTTCCAAATTTGCCACCATCTGATTTTGTTATTAAGGGGCAAGTGAGTGCAAATACTTCACCATTATCTTTACGTCTGATCAATTCAGCACCTGCAGTGATATTTCCCCATTGATCGGAACCTCCCATCTGGAGTTTGCAGTTCTTATTTTTATAAAGGTAATAGAAATCATATGCTTGTATTAATTGATAGCTGAATTCAGTAAAAGAAATCCCGGTTTCCATACGACTTTTAACAGAATCTTTGGCTACCATGTAACTTACATTAAGATATTTACCAACATCTCGGAGAAAGTCTAAAAATGAAAATTTTTTCATCCACTCATAATTATTTGCAATTTCTGCTTTATTTTTCAAATTAGTATCAAAATCAAGAAATTTTAATAATTGTTTTTTTATACATTCTTGGTTGTATATTAATACCTTTTTATCTAATAAGATTCTTTCTTCAGATTTGCCAGATGGATCACCGATCATTCCTGTTGCACCACCAATTA
>JAUWQW010000067.1 GCA_030610885.1 Candidatus Aminicenantota bacterium
AAAAAAGCAAAATTTGTTTTATTTTTATTGTTTTTTGCTTGGATTGAAAAAAATTACAGAAAAACCTCGATATTGTTAGTGTTTAACAAAATAATGTGCGTAAATTTAGGATAAGTAAATGATTAAAGAGACAGCCTCCGCCATTCGCCCCTACATTCTTCTTGACAAAGCCTTTGTGGTTCTTTATTATTAGATTTATAAAGAAGGAAAGGTAATATAAAATATTGGAGAAGGCAAACATCAAAAATTTAAAAAAATTAATTGACCTTTTTGATAACCAGATCGACAAATTAGTATATAAATTGTATGGATTAACAAAAGAAGAGATAAGGATTGTGGAATGGGGATTTGTAGGGGCGCGCGGCAGCACGCCCAATGATATTGATTTATAATAAAAATGAAATTTAATCCTGATATTCACAAACGCCATTCAATAAGATTAAAAGGTTATGATTATTCCAGTCCAGGTGTGTATTTTATAACAATTTGCACTTTTCAAAAAGAATGTTTTTTAGGAGAAATAAAAATAGGGCAAATAGAATTGAATGATTTTGGGAAAATTGTTGAAAAAGAATGGGAGAAATCATTTCAAATAAGAAAAGAAATTAAATACGATTCATTTGTAATTATGCCCAATCATTTGCATGGAATTATAATTATTGTAGCGACTGTCTTAAAAGTCAATAGTTTTTTTAAACATTTTTATAATAAAATTTCAAGTTTTTGTTTGCATCAATGATCATTTTTCTCATAACAGCAACAATAGCTACCTTTGGTGGTTTTCCTCTTGCGGTCAATCGATTATAGATTTGTTTAAATTTTTGGTCATACATCACAGCAACCCAGGCTGGCATATAGAGTGATTTTCTTGCCAGAAATCGACCTGCCTGGATATATCTTTTCCCTTTCATTTTACCACTATCTCTACTGAAAGGAGCCAGTCCTGCTAAAGAAGCTACCTGTTGTTTGTTAAGGTAGCCCAATTCCGGCATGAGGCCTATAAGACTGCATGCTGTGATTTTGGCGATCCCTTTTTGTTTGGTAAGCACATCAACTTTTTCTTGTAACCCAATATCTTGTTGCAGCAACTGATCAATAGATTTTTCTATTAACTTGACTTCCTTTTCAAGAAAATTAATAACTCGATTGATGCTTTTTACTATTTGTTTTTCTGCAATACGTTTCCTGTTTTTTTCTGCTATGATTGTGCTTTTCAATGAGCTTCTTCTATAGATCAACCGTTTTAAGATTAGTTGAGATTTCGTGGCTTCAAAATTGGCTTCTGGTTTTACTTCTCTTGCATATCTTTCAATCACATAGGCATCAATTTTGTCAGTTTTAGCCAGAATACCAAGACCTTGAGCATACCGTCTTACTCTGGCAGGATTTAAGATATTGACAGTAATCCCAGAGCCATAAAAATATTCAGCTATGGCTTGTTCATATCCTCCAGTTGCCTCTAACGCACATCGGATTACATTATGGTTTTGTGCAATTTTAAATAGCTGACTACATCCGCTTTTGTTGTTATTAAAGGCCTTTCTTAATAAAACCGATTGACCATCGGATATGTGAGCTTCAAGCTGGGTTGAGCTAACATCGATAGCTAAAATAATTTCTTCTTTTTTTGTCATTTTAACTCCTTAATGATATAATTAATAATGGCAGCTCATCCTTGCTATACGGTTTTTAACCTTGCGACTGTTCGAGCTTTCCATTATCCAAGCAAATAATTGGGTGAGGGGTCAAGCTACGTTCGTATGCTGTACTGCATAAGTACTGTGGGCTGGTTCGACCTCTCGCCCTCTGCATATAATAATTATATCAAAAAACATTACTTATTCTACAAAATAGAAAGAAACCACCAATAATGTCATGCTACGTCCGAGGGTAATTCCCTCCAGGGGCGAACGATATTATCGGCGGCTTCTAATCATTAAATTAACTAAAATTAATTTAATATGTTAATATACAAGGGGCGAACCGTATGAAGGCATTTCAGGATATTGATCAGGCTGTAAACAGGATAAGAACGTTTCCTGATGATATTGAACAGCCTGAGGTCCGGCTTCAGTCTCGTCAGCGTGATGTAATGGAGATCGGCCTTTATGGAAATACGGATATCTGGACTTTGAGAAAATTGGCTGAACGGCTACGGGACAGGTTGTTGAGCAGTGAGGGTATCACACAGGTTGAGATCAGGCGTGTCCCTGATTATATGACACATGTGGAAATTCCTAGGTATAAGCTCCGGGAGTATAACCTTACACTTGGGCAGGTCGCTGATATCATAGTACAGTCAAGTGAAGATATCCCGGCAGGCGCAATTGAGACCAAATCCGGTGAGATTCTCCTGAGGATGAAGGAAAGAAAACAGTGGGCAAAAGAATTTGCAAATATAATAGTTATAACATCTGAATCGGGATCAACCGTGAAACTGGGTGATATAGCTGATATTACTGACGGCTTTGAAGAAACCGGATTCCATGGACAGTTTAACCGTCAGCCTTATATCGGAGTAGAGATATTTCGTGTAGGGGAACAATCCCCACTGGAGATAGCCTCCACTGTAGATAAGATCCTTGAGGATTTCGGACCTTCACTCCCTCCCGGGGTAAAATACTGAATTGACAGCAATCGTGCTGATGATTACAGGGAACGCCTTTCTCTCCTGATAAAGAACGGGATACTGGCCATATTGATAGTCCTGCTGATCCTTGCTCTCTTCCTCGATTTCAGGCTGGCTTTCTGGGTGATGATTGGCATGGTGATCTCTTTTGTGGGCAGTCTGTTGTTCCTCCCTTTTGTCGGAATTAGCATTAATATGATCTCCATGTTCGGATTTCTCATTGTACTGGGGATAGTAGTGGATGATGCTATCGTGGTCGGAGAGAACATACATGAATACAGGCAGCAGGGGATGAATATTCTAAAGGCAGCCATAACGGGAGCAAAAGATATATCTAAACCTGTGATCTTTAGTATACTTACAAATATTCTCGCATTTATTCCCCTTCTGTTCATGCCCGGTACAACCGGGAAATTCTGGTGGCCACTGCCTGTTGTTGTTATTGTAATACTTACAGTCTCGCTTTTTGAAGCACTTCTGATATTACCGGCACATCTGGGGCATTTATCCAGAAATTCCATTTCCTCAGCAGGGAAGAAACTGAAAAGCTGGCAGCAGTCATTCGCAGTAAAATTTAATGATTTTATCAACAAACGCTACAAGCCTTTTCTGGAACTCTGTCTGCACCACAGATATATAACGCTCAGCATTGCTTTGGCTTTGCTCATTGTTGTGGGTGGTTACGGTTTAAGTGATCATATGGGAATGATAATGATGCCTGAAGTATCAGCTGACGAAATAGAGGCGGGTGTCAGACTTCCGGTAAATACAACCCCGGATCAGGCCGCAAAGTTTGCAAATAAGATAACTGAATCAACACACCGTATGTTCGAGGAGCATAATCTTTGGGATGTGGCGGAGGGTATTAAAACAAATGTAAGAGGGCAGAATTTTATAGATGTTGAGATCGTTATGAAGCCTCCGGATGAACGCGATATGACCGCCCAGGAAGTCATAGAGCTATGGAGAGATGAGATCGGAGATATTGAAGGCGTGGATCAGATCTCTTTCGAAGCTGAACGTGGACCCGGAGGGGCCCGGGCGGATATCAGTGTTGACCTTAGTCACACTGATATAGAAATTCTGGAAAAGGCGAGCCGGACATTTTTAGAACGTGTAAAATCCTTCGAATCTACCCGTGATGTCAGTGATAACTACAATAGGGGGAAACCCCAGTTCGATTTCAGACTGCTCAGGGAGGGACATAACCTTGAATTATCACCAACTGAAGTGGGGAGGCAGATAAGAGATGCTTTTTACGGGTCTCTTGCCATGCGTTATCTCCGGGGAACAAATGAGATTGAGGTACGGGTGAAATTGCCACTCGAAGAGCGGAAGGATCTGTTCCACCTGGAGGATTTTATCATCCGGAACAGGGATGGTGTCGAGGCCCCATTCATGGATGTTGTCAGTCAGGAACAGGGAGAGGCCTTCACAAGTATCAATAGGCGGGACGGCAGGAGGGTTGTTACCGTCAGTATGGATGTTGAGCCGAAAAGCGCCATGAACCGTGTTATGAAATCGATAAATGAAGATATGCTCCCGCAGCTCAGAGCAGACTTTCCGGGCATCACATGGAGTTTTGAAGGGAGGCAGGCGGAGATGAGAGAATCTACAGCAGTTCTCTGGGGAGGTTTTACTTTGGTTCTCATCGCCATGTATACTCTGCTTGCGGTCGCATTCGGAAGTTATACACAACCGTTGATTGTAATGTCAGCGATTCCGTTCGGGATAATAGGTGCGGTAATAGGGCATATACTGCTTGGATATGACCTGTCCCTGATCAGTATGATGGGGGTGATCGCTCTATCAGGTGTTGTTGTAAATGATTCTCTTATTATGATCGACTATGCGAACAAGAAAAGATCTAAGTTTTCCGCATTCGAATCCATTCATGAAGCAGGGATCAGAAGGTTCAGACCGATCATTTTGACAACTCTTACTACCTTCGGAGGACTAACACCGATAATACTGGAGACATCCCGTCAGGCATATTATCTGATCCCGATGGCAATATCACTGGGATTCGGGATCCTTTTTGCTACATCTATAATACTGGTTTTAGTACCATGTTTTTATATGATCCTTGAGGATATCAGTTCTATCTCATTTCTCAGGAAATTCCGTCAGTAGAACAGAAAGATCCTATAATTGTTTAGAAACTCATGCCTCGTGTATGGATGGGATATAAAAAATATTTGTTTTGCTATTATTTTGGGAATAATCTAAACTTTTTCTTAATATTAAGAATCAAAATTATGCAGGCTAAAAATGAAAAATAAATTATTGAACATACTTTTTTGGTCGGTTATTTCAGCAGCATTTATCGGTCCCGGAACTATTACAACAGCGTCAAAGGCAGGAGCTCTTTTCGGGTTTGACCTGTTATGGGCATTAGTTTTTTCCACTTTTGCCTGTCTTGTTCTTCAGGAAGCAGTGGCTAGGTTGGCTATCCACTCGGGGACAAATCTCGGTGAAGCGATCAGTGAATTTTTATACTTATAATCTATTTCAAATGTTTTATTATTTCGTCTGTCATTTGAGTAGTTGAAGCAGCACCCTGGTTTAGAACATCCTGGGAACCTGAGAGTTTTAACATATCATAAGTTCTTTTCTTACCTTCTTTAACAACTTCGGAAATAGCATTGCGGATTTTTGAAGCCTTTTCTGTTTCTCCAATATGATCCAGCATCATGCAGGCTGAAAGTATCATTGCGATAGGGCTTACAATTGATGTTTCATATTCTGCATATTTTGGAGCTGACCCATGAGTTGGTTCAAAAACAGCAACATCTTTGCCTATATTTGCACTACATGCGAAACCAAGACCACCTGTAAGACCTGCAAATCCATCGGATAATATGTCTCCAAACATATTACCGCTAACAAACACGCCATAGGCTTCAGGGTTTTTTGTTAACCACATCATTTGTGCATCTATGTTTGTATTTCTAAGAGATATGCCATCATATTCTTTTACAATATCTTTTGCATAGGCAAGCATCATACCCGAGGTTTCCCTGATTACATTTGGCTTTTCACAAAGCGTTACTGTTTTATATCCGAAATTTTTAGCATGTTCAAAAGCTGCTCTTATAATCCTTTCAGTTGCTTTTTTTGTGAATATACGTGTGGAAATAGCTAACTCTTCTTTTGGGCACCATGTAAAATTTTTCATTTTTGGGTGTGTGTTCAATGCTGCATAAACTTCAGCTGAAGGATTTGTCCACTCAATACCGCAATATAGTCCCTCTGTGTTCTGGCGGAAAATTACAACATCAACTTCTGGCTCTTCGATCGTATTGTTTTTTCCTTTTCTTATGAAATTGAGGGGGTTGTCTTTAAAACTTTTGCATGGGCGTATGCATATATCAAGGTTAAAATGCTGTCTGAGTCCAACAATTGGACTGTAATATACATATCCTTTATCCTGAAGATCAGGGGCTAATTCATTTGCAGCCTCTGTTTTTGGCTTTGAAGTGATTGCCCCAAAAAGGCTTATCTTGTGTTCTTTTAAAAGGTCAAGTGTTCTTTGTGGAAGAGGATTGCCCTCTTTACACCAGAATTCCCACCCTATATCAGCATGAATATAATCTGCATTAAAATCAACTGCATTTAAGGTTCTTATTGCCTCTGGCAGAACCGTTTTCCCTATACCGTCACCTGGCATTGTTACTATTGTTCTTTTTGACATAAATCCTCCTGTTTTTTTATCTTGTTTTTTATAAAATTTATTAATCCATTACTTTCTAAAATCTCCATTACTGTTTTTGGGTAAGCAGGGAATGTAAATTCATTATTTTTTGTGATTATCTTTCCATTTTTCATATCAATTGTAATCTCATCTCCATTCTCAATTGCATCTACAGCTTCAGGAGATTTGATTGCTGGCATACCTGCATTAATTGCATTTCTGAAGTAAATTCTTGCAAATGATTTTGCAATTATTACTTTAATTCCAGAATATTTTATTGCTATTGCAGCCTGTTCTCGTGAAGAACCCATTCCGAAATTTTTCCCAGCAACAATAATATCCCCCTCTTTTACTTTAGAGGCAAAACCAGGATCAAGATCTTCTAAAGCATGTTTTGCCATTTCTTCTGGTTCCATTTTTTGATATGTATATTTTCCAGGAAAAATCACATCAGTATTTACATTGTCTCCATATTTCCAAACCCTACCTGAAAATTTTTTTATCATAAGAACCTCCTCGGATCTGTTATTTCTCCAGCTATTGCACACGCAGCAACTGAAAGAGGGGAACCAAGATATATCTCAGCTTCTCTGCACCCCATTCTTCCTTTAAAATTTCTATTAGCTGTAGAAAAGGTCTTTTCTCCAGGAGCCATTACTCCCATATGAGCTCCAAGGCATGGACCACACCCGGGGTTTAAGACAAGTGCTCCTGCATCTATAAATATTTCTATAAACCCTTTTTTTATAGCTTCTCTATATATATTCCAGGATGCAGGGATAATGAGAGTTCTTATCTTAACTTTGTGACCTTTTAAAATTTTTGCTGCTATCTCAAGGTCAATTAATCTACCATTTGTGCAGGTTCCAATCAATGCTTGATCTATTGTTTTACCTTCAAGCTCTTCAATAGGAGCATAGTTATCAACTGTATGAGGTTTTGCAATTGATGGAGAAATTTTAGATATATCAAATTCAATTGTTTTATAATATTTTGCATCTTTATCAGAATAGAGTGTTTCATATTCTGTTCTTGCTCTGTTCTTGATGTAATTAAAGGTTGTATGATCAGGCTGTACATATCCATTTTTAGCTCCCATTTCAGCTGCCATATTACATAAGACCATTCGTTCAGCAATGCTCATATGTGAAACAATGTCTCCAACAAATTCCACTGCTTTATAGTCAGCACCATCTGATCTTATCTGACCAATTATATATAGAGCAATATCTTTTGCTGTTATATATTCAGGCATTTTACCATTAAGTATTATTTTTATTGTTTCTGGAACTTGAAACCAAAGCTCACCAGTTGCCCATATAGATGCAACTTCAGATCGTCCTATTCCAGCTGACATTGCTCCAAGAGCCCCGTAAGTAGTTGTATGAGAATCTGAACCAACAATAAGTTTGCCAGGGAGTGCAAATCCCTGCTCAGTAAAGACTTGATGACATATTCCATTATTTATATCAAAGAAATTGGATATACTCTGTTCTTTAACAAATTCTCTAATCTCTTTATGATTTATTGCGGATGATTCTTTTGGAGCTGGAATTTCGTGATCCAGGATAATTACCACTTTTTCAGGATATTTGACATTTTTAACACCAATCTTTTTAAAGGTTCTTGATATTGCAGCTGCATTATCATGACTCATTATGAAATCAGGTTCAACTGAGATTATTTCTCCTGCATAAACATCTTTTTTAGCCTTTTTTGTGAATATTTTTTCAACAAATGTTTTACCCATTTTTTCTCCTTTAATAATAGAGATAAATTTTATTATAAATTGTTTTATAAGTAAAGATAAATAATATTAAAATCATTTTATCTATTATAAAATTTTGTAAAAAAGAATGTAACATGATTTTAGAGTATTTTTGTATACAGAAAGGAAATAAATTTAGATTAAAAATTTTCTCATTTATTTTTTTTTGAGGAAATAAATAGAAGAGGAAATATTATATCGCTTGTACAGCATGGTATCCATACTGCGAGAAATAGAAATAAAAAGATTCCAATAATCAGAGTGAAACTTATTGTCTGGCCCATTGCCATGATTATATGAAATAGGGAAGCCCATGTGCTAATTAATACATGGCCTGAATGTGGAAATTTTGTTTTTGGTTTGAGAAATCCAATGGCAATACCCAAGAAAGCAGCAGAATTTATAAGAAATGGTTTTTCAATAAAACCTAAATGTATTCCTCTATTAGGTAAATCTAATAATAATTCGCCAATATAAGGGATTATTGAATCACTTAATGTAGCAATCCCGATTGAGCCTATGTAGCCAATTACAATTGCTTTTGAAATTTCTGCTTTTGGTTTATAAAGCTTATATAATGCAACGGTTGCAATTGAGCTTAAAACTACATGCATTGGATGTAGAATATAAAAAATGGGAAGAGAAACATTTGAAACTTGAGGAAGAATGTTGAATAGAATTATTATAAACATTATAACAATTCCTGTTATTCCTCCAAAAATAGTAAAAGGGGCGTGGTTTTTAAGTTCGCTTAATATCTGTTTAAACATCTTTATTTGTTATTTTAGCCATAAAATTATATAGCCAAATTAATGCTATATTTTATAAGAAGTAAAGGAATTTGTCAAAAACAAAAATTATTACATTCTTGATAGATTTAAGAATTCTATATGTTGTTTAAATGTTTATCCCTTTTAATACTATATCGTTTTCTTTTACACCTATATGATTTGCTAAAACTGAGCACTTCACCTTTAATAAAAAAAATATCGGGACTTTTTCATTTGAAAGTCCTTCATAATTTCCCTGACCTTTACTTATTATAAATTTCGAATCATAAAACATCTTTTTGAATTCTTCATTACAGTAATTTAATATTGTCCCTGGTGTACTTGTTCCAGATGAAATTATAGTTGCAACTTTATCTATACCTGCTTGAATAGCATCATCATAAGTCACATCATTTATAATTGGATTTTCTCTTACAACATAAATTATCTGTTTTTTCATCTCCTCTATAAGAATTCTATCGAAAACAGACTCTCCAGCATTATCAGCTATGTATAAGATTTTCTCATTTTTACCAATAGAGTCTTTGTAATACTTAAATTTTTCATAATCTAATATTGCAAATTTTTTTTTGAGTGTTTCATCTATTTCTTGTTCAATATTAAAAATTTTATTTACTCCATAATCTATAGCATTACCTGCAATTGCGAGCCTTATTGCATAAAGAAGGCTATCATCTGCCTTTTCAACCTTTTTTTTTAATAGAGGATATAATGACAGGGCTTTTTTTGTACA
Source organism: Candidatus Aminicenantota bacterium (assembly GCA_030610885.1). GTDB lineage: Bacteria > Acidobacteriota > Aminicenantia > UBA2199 > UBA2199 > JAUWNT01. The sequence continues at coordinate 9,616 of JAUWQW010000067.1, forward strand.
TTCAATTTTTATTTCTTTATATGGGTCAATATTACCTGTAATTTCTTTTATTTTTCTGTATATAAAAATCGATGTTTCTGGAGGTGTGCTTTCCATTGGAATATCCTTAATCGTCATTCCTACTTCATCTAATATTCTTTTTATTTTTTTTTCATCTTTTGTTGCTATTCGTCCTGTACGAAGTGCTTGATTTAAAAAACAGGGTAAACAGTCGAGATATGTTTTCATTTAACCACCTTTTTTATAAAAAGTTATAATAAATTACCATTATTCAGTACTCTAAGTCAATAGCTTTGGTTTTCTTTTTTTTTACAAATAGGGATGAATAAAAAGTAATGATCTATAAAATAACTTGACATTATTCTTTTTAATTATTATTATAAATACAAGAAAATGGAAGAACTTGTTGATAAATTGATTACCCAGCATTTAAATTTAGACGTTGATTTAAACTCTTTTTTGATTAAGGTTAATCATTGTATTAAGAATCTCAAAGAAGAAATGCGAATAGGATTTGAAGAAAGAGAGAGTAGCTTTCTGTCTATTGAATCAAGACAATACTCTATATCAGATGAGAGTTTTGAGAAAATTTTTTTCAGAACTGAGAAAAGAATTGATGTTCTAAAAAAAGTATTGTTGTATTTGGTTTCATTTGCTCAAAATTACTCTCAGGAAGATGAGTTATATGATAAATTACATATATCTTTTATTGAATTTAAAAACCTGGTACTTTTTTTAATAGATCTTTTACTTGAAGAAGATGTACAAAAAGCTATAGCAAAAGAATATGAAAAATTAAGTTCAGAAAATAAAAAGAAGATTAAAGATATGATCTTACAAAATCACAAGGAATTTGTAAAATTATTAAAAAATATAGAGGCTTCTAAAGATGATAATTATATGAAATTATTTAATGCATTGAAAAATTTAAGTGCATTATGGTTTAAGATAAAAAGTTGGAATTCTTTAAAGATTCGAAAAACTGATATTTTCATATATCAATTAACTGAAATTTTACTTTCAAAAAAAGAGGAATAATTACATTCTGTTTTTTTAAGCTTTATTTATTCTATGAGTTAATAAATAATATTTAGTAATATACTCATTATGTTATTTTTAAAATAAGGTTTAAATAGATTATAATCTGAAATTTATAACTTTTTCAATCAATTCAAATTCAGCAGGAAGTGTTTCTCCTGCTTCACCATCATATTCTATATTAACTTCTTCATCAGAATAGACTTTTATATTTTTTGCTTTTATTATTGTAACTTTTGGATTTTTTTTAATTGAGCCTGTATAGAGGTGTCTGGAATTTTTGATAATTTCAAGTTTTTTCATATCTTCAATAAGGATAACATCAAAGTAGCCGTCATCAAGTTTTGCTTCTGGGGCAATTATCATACCTCCTCCAAACATTCTTCCATTAGCTATTGCTACAATCAGGAATTTATTATTTATTTCATATGAATTATCAATAATCATCTTTACATTTTTACTTTTATATCTTTTTAAAGTGAGTAGCATACCTTTGTAATATGCAAATGCTCCTCTTTTTAAAGGAGGAATTGAAGACAGGTTTTTTATTACATCAGCACCTAAACCAAAATCAGAAACGTTTATAAAGTATTTGTAGTTTTTCTGTTTATCTTTTAAATTATAAAAGGTAATTTTACCTATATCGATTTTTTTACTTTTTGAGTTTTTTATTAATTTTACTGATTTAGTGAAATCCCTTGGTAATCTTATAGATCTTGTGAAGTCAGACCCTGTTCCAGAAGGTATTATGCCTAAAGCTGCTTCTTGATTGATAGTTGTTGAGCTATTTTTATTAAAAAATCCATTTGTTATTTCGTTTAATGTCCCGTCTCCTCCCACACCAATAATTAAATCATATCCTTCTTTGAGTAGAGATCTTGCAATTTCAGTTGCTTGTTTTGGTTTTTCAGTAAATATATATTTAAATTCTCTAAAATAATGTGTTATGACTTCTTTTATTATTTTCCACCTCTTTTCTGTTTTACCTTGAGCAGAAAACGGATTTACAATAATGTGAACTTTATCCATCTTTTTTTTGAAAGAGGGATTTTGAAATAAATCCCCCTATAGCACCAGAAATCATGGAGAAAAAGATTAAAAAAGCTATTATTTTTCTGCCCATTGTTTTTAGATTACCATTTTGAAAAAACATATCCATTTCATCCTCTATATTTGATGAAAAAATTTTTGCTGTTGATATAATATCTTCTATTTTTTCAGGTGTTATGTTTAATATGACTATGTATATAAAAACCCCTAAAATGAAGCCTCCAACAGAACCGCTTAGCAAACCTGTTAATAATGCATCTGATGTTTTTATGTTTTTATTCTCCTTTATTAATAAATATACGCTTAGAGCACCTCCAAATCCCATTAACATCATAAAAAATAGATTTAAAAAGTTGATAATAGGTATTAGTGATACAGTACCTGCTGCTATACCGCCAATCAATATACATTTTATAGTTGATTTCGTATTATTCATTTTAAAATATCATTGTATTATTTCTAATTTGCCATAGTATATTTGTGGAACTACATCACTTACAACTATTTTCCCATCTTTTGTTCTGTATTTATATAATTTCGTTCTTGCTCGTCTATTAAAATAGCTACTATATCCCAAGCCCATATATCTCATAACACGTTTTATAAAATTCTTGGTCTCTCTATATGGGGGTACTCCATTGTATTTTTTTACAGCTGTTTCCCCTGAATTATAGGCAGCTAATGTTAAAGGTATATTGTTATACTTTTCATATAGATGTTTTAGATACTTAACCCCTGCTTCTAAATTTTGATCAACATTGAATCTGTCATTAACATTGTAATTTTTTGCAGTATCAGGCATTAATTGCATTATTCCTACAGCCCCCTTTTTTGATACAGCAAATGCATCAAAGCTTGATTCAGCTCTTGCAACAGCTATTATTAAATCTTCCCTTAATTTATGTTTTCTTGAGAGTTTTATTATTTTGTTTAGATAACTTGTTGGGATTATCATAGAGCTTGATGGTCTAAGAAATGTGGCATTTTCAGATTTTTCATTTATGCATATTTTAGGTTTGTTTGAGACAATTATATTTCCGTTTTTATCTTGTTTTACTATTATATCAGAAAACAGAAAGAATGTTAAAAATAGTAAAATTTGAGATATGAGAAGGATTTTTTTTATCATTTTATATACCTATTTAATATATCTAAAATACCTTTTTTTGTAGTTTTAAAATTTTCAATAGGATTTCCTCCTGCTTGAGCAAAATCCGGTCTCCCTCCTCCACTTCCATTTACAAGTTTTGCGATCTCTTTTACTATATTGTTAGATTTAATAATATTTGTTAGGTCCTTAAATACAGACATAATAATATAAGATTTTCCATTTATGTTTGAAAGAAGTATTGAAACTCCATGAGTTGTGTTTTTTATATCATCAGCTAATGAGTTTAATTGTTTTTTTTCTAAATTTTCAAAATATTCAATTACAATTTTTATATTATCTATATAAGAGCAATTGTCTATAATTTTATCAAAATTGATTTTTCCATTGCTTTTGTTTGAAGTTTTTAATTGTCTTTCCTTTTGTTTAAGGTTTTTATCAAGACTCATAAGAAATTCAAATATTGTGCTCTGCTTTTGTTTAAAATGTAATTGAATATCATTAAATGTATTCAGGTTTTTTTGAATATAATTAAATCCAGGCTCTCCTGCAACAGCCTCGATTCTTCTTACTCCGGACGAAGTTGATGATTCACTAAGGATTTTAAAAACTCCTATTTCCCCAGTAGAATCCAAGTGAGTCCCACCGCACAATTCTTTTGAGCAACTCCCTATTAAAATTAATCTAACAGTGTCTGAATATTTTTCTTCAAATATTGCGATAGCTCCTTTTTCAATAGCCTCTTCATATTTCAATATTTCTGATTTTATAATAATATTTTCTCTTACCTTTTGGTTTACAAAATTTTCAACTTTTTCTATTTCTTCTTGTGTTAGAGATTTAAAATGTGTGAAATCAAATCTTAATTTATTATGATCAACGTGTGAGCCAGCTTGTTTAACATGTAGACCAAGTACTTCTCTTAATCCGGAATGAAGTAAATGTGTTGAAGAATGGTGTACACGGATTTTTTGTCTTCTGTTTTCATCAATTTTTAATATGATCTTATCTCCTGGTTTTAATTCGCCTTTTTTTATTTTTGAAAAATGTAGAAAAATCCCGGATTTCCCGAAATCTATTTTCTGTGTATCAGAAATGATAAGATATGAATTGTCATTTTTCCCAATTCCAATATCTCCAATTTGTCCACCGGACTCAGCATGAAATGGCGTCTTGTCAAAAACTAAAATAGCTTCCTGGTTTTCTTTAATTGAGGATATTTCTTTATTGTTTTTATAAATTGAGAGAAGGGTTGCCTCTTCTTCAAAATTGTTGTAACCTGTGAATTCTGTTCTGTATTTGTTTATATTCTCAAGAATTTGGATTGATTTTTGCTTTTTTATTAAATTTGTTCTTGATTGCTCTTTTTGTTTCTTAAGCTCTTGTTGAAAACTATTGTAATCTATTTTAACCTCTTTTTCATTTGCAAGGTCTCTTGCGAAATCCAATGGGAAACCAAAAGTGTCTGAAAGTTTAAACAGCTCTTTCCCATGTATAATATTTTCCTTATTTTCAACTGCTTTGTTGAGCAATTCTTCAAATTTTTCTAATCCATTTAAGAGTGTTCTGTTAAATCTCTCTTCTTCAGATAGAATAACCTGAGAAATAAAATCACTGTTATATTCAAGCTCAGGGTAGAACTTTTTCATTAAATCAACTACTTTTGCACTTATTTTGTAAATGAAAGTATCTGAAAAGCCTAATGCCTTTCCATGTTTTGCAGCTCTTCTTAAGATTCTTCTTAAAACATACCCTCTTCCATCATTTGAGGGTAAAATCCCATCTGATATTAGAAAGCATAGGGCTCTTGTATGATCTGCAATAATTTTTAAATTTATTTGATGTTCTTTTTCATCTGGATTAATGTTTGCTAGATCTGATGTGAATTCAATAATTGGTTTGAACAGGTCTGTTTTGTAATTACTGTCAAGTCCTTGAAGAATTGAAGTAAGTCTTTCTATTCCCATTCCAGTATCTATAGATGGAGCAGGAAGTGGATTTAATTTTCCTTCTTTATCTTTATAATATTGCATAAATACCAGGTTCCACACTTCAATAAACCTATTATTATTTTCAGTTAAATATGCGGGCCCATAAATTTCGCCTCTGTCAAAATGGATTTCGGAACAAGGTCCACATGGTCCTGTTTCTCCCATCTGCCAAAAATTGTACTTATCACCTAGTTTTATAATTTTGTGTGTTGGGATTCCAATATGTTGTTCCCATATTTTAAAGGTATCTTCGTCTTTTTCATGAACTGAGATCCATAATTCTTCAGGCTTTAATTTATAGTTTTCAGTTAATAATTCCCATGCATATTCAATTGATTGTTCTTTAAAGTAGTCCCCAAAAGAAAAATTACCCATCATTTCAAAGAATGTATGGTGATATTCGGTTTTCCCAACTTCATCAAAGTCATTGTGTTTACCTGAAACTCTCATACATTTCTGGATGCTTACTGCTTTTTTGTATCCTCTTTTTTCCTCTTGAAGAAATACGCTTTTGAATTGATTCATACCAGCATTTGTAAAAAGTAATGT
>JAUWQW010000104.1 GCA_030610885.1 Candidatus Aminicenantota bacterium
AGTTAAATAAAAATGAAAAAAATAATATCGTTAGTCGGAGCGCGTCCAAATTTTATTAAAATAGCACCTCTTCATAAGGTTTTCAAAGCTTTTTCAAAAGAAGTAACCCATAAGATATGTCATACAGGACAGCATTTTGATGAGAATATGTCAAAAATATTTTTTGATGAGCTTGGTCTTCCAAAACCCGATTTTTACCTGGGAATAGGAGGAGGCACCCATACTGAGCAGACTGCCGGGATTATGATTGAATTTGAAAAAGTTCTTTTACAGGAAACCCCTGATTTAATAATAGTCCCGGGAGATGTAAATTCAACTTTAGCCGGTGCTTTAACAGCAGCAAAAATGGGGATAAAAATTGCTCATGTTGAATCAGGTTTGAGAAGCTTTGACCGCTCCATGCCTGAAGAGATCAACAGAATGGTAACTGATGTGCTGGCTGACTATCTGTTCGTAAGTGAAAAAAGCGGGCTTGAAAACCTGAGCAGGGAAGGGATTAATAGTAAAAAAGTCTTTTTTACAGGAAATATTATGATTGATAGTCTGGTGCACTATTTACCCGCGATTAATGCTTCCCTGATCACAAAAGATTTAGAACTTTCGTTAAAAAATTACATTCTTGTAACCTTTCACAGACCAAATAATGTTGACAACCAAAAAAGTTTACAAGACATTATTAATTTACTGAACACTATTTCCAAAGAGAAAAAAATTGTATTCCCCATTCATCCCCGCACAAAGAGTAACCTTGAAAAATTTGATTTGTTAACCCAATTCACTAAAAATGTTATATTAACCGATCCATTAGGATATGTTGATTTTCTGTCACTTGCTAAAAATGCTGAACTAATTATTACAGACAGTGGTGGAATTCAGGAGGAGACCACATTCATGGGTATTCAATGTATCACTGTCAGGAACAATACCGAGCGACCTGTTACCGTTGATATTGGAACAAATCATCTTGCAGGCACAGACCTTGATCTTGTTAAGGATACTACTTTCAGGATATTAAACGGAGCAAAAAAGAAAGGAAGCATACCGGAATTATGGGACGGAAAAACAGCTTACCGGATTATAGAAATACTTATTGACAAGCTAACAACTATCTGATTTTTAATTTTTTGATAAACCGGGATCATTCATCTTTTTAAGGTTCTCTTTCCATTTGGCAGGGTTACGCCATTTTCTCCAGGCTCCTCTCAGCCTGTCAAGTTCAATTTTTTCATAAAACCCTAAAGGATACAAAAGGAAGGGGAAAGAAATAATTAGTGTCGTTTTTATTACAAGCCTTAATACCAAATTTAATTCAGAGGTAAGAAGAGAAAGTCCATATAAAATTAAAGCTAGTAATGTCATTTTAGCTATTTTCATTAACTCGTATGGAATAAAGTAATGCCTTTGTGCAAAGATAAAGATCACTATAAAAAAGATAATCTGAGATATTAGAGTTGCCACCGAGGCTCCCATAATAGTATATCTTGGTATAAGAAGAATATTAAGAAAAAGGTTAAGTATGGCTACCAGGAAAATTATTGCTCCAATAATCTTTGTCTTTTTGATGATCTGTAAACCAATAAGGCTAGTATCCTTCAACATTCCGAAGAAAAGGGCAAATGAGATAACAGGGATAACTTTTGCAGCATCCCAGTATTTTACACTTGCTGTAAAAACTTTAACAATTTCCAAAGAAAAAAACGACAAAAACATTACTGCTAAAATTACCAGATAACTGAAATAGGTCATTATTTTTGAATAAAATCTTTTATTATCCGGTTGATCCATCATTTTAAATAGCATAGGAGATAATGCTAATTGTACTGATACAATAACAAGGATCTTTATGGTATTCGCAATTCGATAACCCAAAGTATAAACACCAACATCAGTAAGATCAGCTAAATAATTCAAAGTATACCGGTCAAATGTGATTAATAAAATACCAGATATAGAACCCAAAATAAGTGGTAGGCTAAATATTAACATTTCACCCAGTATTTTCAACTCAAACCTGGCTTGTATATTCTTGATAATGAATCTGCTCAACAGAACAAAGAATATCACCCCCCCAATTATTTGTGCTTCATAAATTCCTTCAAGTCCCTTTGCATTAAAAACGACCAGGTAAATCGTGAATAAAAGCGTAACCAGTAGTTTTAAAATATTAGAAGTTGAATATAAACCAGGTTTCCCTTGTAATTTCAATAAGGTAAGGGGTATCATTGATAACATTTGGATAGCAGAAGAAATCAGCATCAACTTGATTAAAAAAGAAAAATCAGTTTTTTTAAACAGAACCTCGGAGAATTGTTCTGTAAAGGGAATAAGGCAAATAACGCAAAGAAGAGAAATACCAAAAAGGAAAGTCAGCAAGGTAAAAAATATTGATTTCTGTTTTTTAGAGTATTCTTTATCCCAATACCATCGGGTAAAAGCCTGGGTAAGCGCAAGCCCCAGTAAAGCAATAATAATCTGGGTAGTTGCTTCCATTACCCCCAACACACCATAATCACTAAAACTAAGGAACTTGGGATTAGTGTAAACAGGGATCAATACCAGTCCAACCAGCTTAACAGATAAATTTCCCAAGCCATAAATTAGAGAATTTCTTACAGCAGATTTAATATTACTTAACATTCAATCAATAAAATTTCTAAAAAAGTACTCTAAATTAATGATTTGCCAAATTAATCTGGAATGATCTTTATTAGGCAAGCTATGTTGTCTTAGCAATTCCTTGAGTCCATTCTCATTGTAAAATCCTCTGGATAAAGTTTTTCTATCTAATACTATTTCTCCCATTTCTTTTTTCAAATCTTTTTTAAACCATTCATTATAGTTCACATAATTTGGTCTGTTCCACCTATTAAAGTTTATTAGTAATCTTTGGGCAGAAGACGATTTCAGATAAGTAATTAACTTGTTTTCAAAGGTTTTTAATTCTAATCTAAAATTTGAAGTGGAAATTGGCAAATTTGTTTTTTCCCTTTTAATTTTAGCTAACTCAGGAAACAATATTGAAAATGTTTTTCGGTATAAATATTGATTCTTTTTCAGTTCCACAGGTAATTTATATGAAAACTCCATCAAATCATTATCATAACTTGGCATTCTAGTTTCAACATACAGATTATACATAAGATTACCACACAAAGTTCCTCTTCTTCCGTGTTCATTTATTATCAAATTAAAATAACTATGTAATGGTCTTTTGTATTTAGTTATATAAATCATAGGAATTTCAGTATATTCTTTATTTATCTTGTCAAAAAAAGATTTATTAAATATTGAACGTAAAGTATCATCTTGGGCTAAATTAAAAATATTAATAATAATTTTTCTTGATTTTTCATCAAAGGTGTTTTTGTTTATCAAATATTTAATTCTACGTCGACATAAGGGGCTTCCAAAAAGCACATCACACATTTGAGAGGTAACTGTTATTTCTTGTTTTTTATAAAAATATCTGTATGAAGAGAAGCCTTGTATTGGGCCATAAATCATTGACATCCCATCAGAAATATAAGAAAAATATTTGGCGTCTTTCCAAATATCCTCTGGTTGCACATTGAAACTCCAATGATTTGCAACCAATTTTTTTGCAACTAATTTACCATATATTTGATCCTCGCTATTTTCAGGGCCCATAGTAAAAGCCACAAGAGGATTAACCTTTAATGCAAAAGCAAAAGCAATAACATACCTGGAATCGAGTCCACCACTTAAGGGAATTAGGATTTTTTCATTATTATGTAATAGTTGTCTTTTAATAGCTTTGGTAAAGACATCTTGCATTTCCTCTATATAATTCGCTATTTCTATTTTTGAGAATTTTGTTTTTTCATACGCTTCATCATATTCGGGAAAATCCCAATACTTATGTATCTTAAAACTTCCATTTTGATAGGTTAAATAGGAAGCCTCTGGTATTTGTTTTATGTTTTCAAACATAGTTTTATTGCCATAAAGGTGATTAAAATGAAATAAATCTGAAATTGATTTATAATCAATGGCGACGCTGATATTTGCTTTCAAAATAGCCTTAACTTCAGGAGCAAACATAAAACCATTTTCACCTAAATAATAATATATAGGTCTTGTTCCATATCTGTCGGAAATAATAAATAATTTTTTCTTCAAAAAATCATAAATACAAGCAGCATACTGTCCATTAATTTCAGAAAGTATCTTAATCCCATTTTTAACGAAAAGATCTAAAAAAAATTCAGAGTCATTTTTATTTGTACGATTTTCAATATTCCCATAACTAAATATTTCCCCAATCATAACAAGCCCAAATCGCTTATCCTTTGAGAAAAAAGGTTGAGCAAGAACATTTACGTAACCTAAATGAACCCTCCCTAGGTGAACATTATTCTTAGAATATTTTTCTATTTTATAATTATTATGATTAAGAGATTCAATCATTTCATTGAATAATTTCATCCCATTATTTTTTGAAATCAGGCCAACAATTCCAGGCATGTTGTTTTACTTTATTAAATGTAAAAATAATTACTTTTTGAAGAATTGATAATCTTAATAATAAAAGCTGGAGAAAAATTTTAAAGAGAATCTATTACCTATAGAATAAATAATTAACATCATCTAATGTGAAGTATTTAAATCCTTTATTACAAATTAAGTTTACTATTCTTTTTGTATCCCTAGAAGAATACCTTTTTATTGCACGATGATGGAATTCAACAAATATTTGATTAAATGGTAATAAATCTAATAATTCCACGTTTTCTAAAAGCTCATATTCCGCACCCTCTAAATCCAGTTTTAAATAATCAATATAACTAAATCCCAGAAAAGAAGTTAAATCTTTTAAATTTTTTGTCGTTACATTATAACTATAAATGGTATCATTTAATATATTTATATGGTCTCCTAATATTGAACCACTTTCATTTTCGTAAGTTTCATAAAACATTACTTTCCCCTCAATCGAAGAAATTGCAAAATCTAAATGCTTAAATCTCCCTTTAGTTTCTTTTTCAATATCCATTAAATATTTTCTGTGTTTATGAGTTGGATCTACTCCATAAGCTTTTACACCATACGTGTTTATGAAAAAAGTTGATAACTCAGCTAAAAATCCACAACCAACATCAATTATAATGCTAGAATCACTTATTTTGTCCTTATAAATATAATTTGGTTTTAAAAATTTAATGCCTAATTTTTCTGCTTTCTTTATCCTGAAAAAATATTTCAAATGATCAATTAATTGATGTGGATATTTTAAATAGAAATATATTTTAAGAATTGCTTTTTTCATATTATGATTTTATACCTAACAAATAGGATATTATGCTCATAAAATCTATTGCCTCAGAAGTTCTAAATATATCTTTTCTAATTTATAGGCTTGTATTTCAGAATTAAAATTTTTCTCAATATGTTTTCGTCCATTCTCAGCAAAGATTCCCCATTTTTCATAATCCTCAATAAATTTCATAATAGCTTTGGCAAAATCTTCAACATTGTTTTCTCTTGCTAAATATCCATTTTCTCTATCCAAAATAATTTCTGGAATATCAGAATGAAAAGTAGACACAACTGGCAATCCTGTAGCCATGACATCAACCAATACCATTGGAGTACCTTCTTTTTGATTTTCTTCACCAGTTCTGCTAGCCTGAAGAAAAACATCACATTTGTATGCAAGATTTAGAAAATAATCATAAGGTTGATATCCATGAAAATGGACTTTTTCTTCAATATTCAACTCTTTTACTAGATTAAATATGTCATTTTCTAACGGCCCACTTCCAATAATATGTACTTTAAAATCAATTCTATTATTAATTGACCCTAAAGCTTTTAGGGCAATATCAATACCCTTTTTTGGCACAAAACTTGATGCAATTAAAAAATTTATGGGTTTGTCTATTGAATATTTTCTATTCTTGAATTTTATTTTTTTTACATTAACACCTAAATGGTGAATTATTATTTTATCTTCCGGGCAACCAAGTTTTATTAACCAATCTTTCATATAGGCTCCCAGAACAAGAATTATTTCTGCCTCATAAAACAATTTTAAAACTTTATTTTTATATCTCTTTTTTTGAGTCCAGTAATAGGCATCGTCTCCATAGAAACTACATACCATTGGAATCTTTAACTTGTTTTTTAGGGCTATGGATTTTAATCCATGATAACCAAAATGAACGTGTAAAATATCAACATTTTTTATTATACAGAAACGATTAAATTCAGGGAAGTATCCTAATATCTTGAAAATTATAAAATTATAACATAGTTTTATTCGATTTATTCTATATAATTCAAAAATCGGAATAACAGGAAAGCTTTGAAGATTAATGATTTTGCGGGTAATTACTACGGGGGAGAAAAATTGGTTGTTTGATATTATTGTATATATCCAATTTTCAGTAATTGGAAGATATTTTGCTATATAATGTCCGCAAACATATTTTCTTTTAGTTAATACCATATGATTATCAGAAATAAAATCTGTTATAAAACTCTGTGGTTTTCAGGATACCTGTTTCAAAGTTAATTTTAGGTTCCCATTGAGTGTGTTTTTTTATTAAAGAGATATCAGAAACATAGTCACCTGTTTCTATTTTTTGTTCTGTGATTGGCCAAGGGATAAATTTATATGATAGCCTAGGAACTATTTTTTTGATAATAACAACACTATTAAAAAGAGAAATGCCACTTCCATACCCAATGTTATAAACATTACCGGAAAGTTTTAGTTTGTCTAATAAAACTTTATATAGTTCAACTAAATCATCGATATAAAGAAAATCTCGAATCTGTTTTCCATCACCATAAAGAGTGAGAAATTCCCCTTTTATACCCTGATAAATAAACTTGTTTAAAATACCATAGGCTTTCTGTTTAGGTTTCTGATAAGGCCCATATATATTGGAAATTCTTAATATAATTACTTTTAAATTATATAATTTATTATATAACAAAAGGTAATATTCAGCTGTCAATTTATGAATAGCATAAATGGATTCTGGATTTAATGTATTTTTTTCATTAACGGGATTCTTATCAGGTTGACCATAAACAAGTCTGCTTGACGGAAAAAAGATTTGAATTTCAGGATTGTGATTTTTACAAGCCTCTAATAAATTCAACACACCATTAAGATTAACATTCATGTCTTTGAAGGGCCTATTTATACTCTCAGCAGCTCCAGATAAAGCAGCAAAGTAGAAAACATAATTGTACTCGGAAATGATTGAATTTATTAATTTTTGATTTAAAACATCACCCATAATTAAATTTGAAAAATCAAATACTTCATTAAAAGGGTCGTTTTGTTCAATATTAACATTTGAAAGAATATGAACTTTTATTCCTTCTTTTGACAAGTGGAGATACAAGTTTTTGCCCATAAATCCCAAACCACCAATTATTAATGCTTTTTTGTTACTTTCCATCACCTAAT
>JAUWQW010000036.1 GCA_030610885.1 Candidatus Aminicenantota bacterium
AATTTAACTACATTATCATGCATTTTTAATCTCCCTGAAATGCAGATTTTAACAAAAAAGAGGGAGAAAAGCTAAATAAAGGTGAAAACCTTTAATATAAAGGGTTTTGAAAGTTTTACCTTAAAAACTTTTGACATTACGACAAGAAATGACAGGAGAGAAAAATTAAAAGAGATGGGAGCCAAGATAGATTTCAACAGTATGGGAAGAGAGAAAAAATCAATTTTTGATGTTTTTAATCCTGATTTTTATAAAAGAGTGCAACCCATGTGCCTTTCCGGATATATTGTTCACTGGAAGAGAAACTTTTTTAATGTAAAAGAAAACATTACAAAAGAAATGGTTGTTAATGCAATAAAACCAAAACTTGGAAACATTGGGAAAAAACTTATAATGGAATACTTTGACAAGAATGGAAAAGATATAAATGAAATAGTTGCAAAGAGAAAACCGGGATTTTCAAATTAATCAATTTTCAGAGGATTTATTGTTTCTACGTATATAGGACTCTATTTCATTATTATTAATCTTGCTTTATTTACCTTCTATAAAATCCTTGATTGTTGTTTTTCTATAAAATTCATATATTACCTTCTGCAGTTCGCTCCATTTCTTCTTTGTTTTACAGTGCTTTTCATTTCCGACGGAGCAGATTCCAACAATACAGGGAACTATTACAATTTCTTCATTCAGAGCATTTAATATTTTTAATATTGTAATCTTTTCAGGTTTTATTTTCAGGTAATATCCGCCGTATTTCCCTCTCTTACTTCCAATGATATTATTTTTTTCAAGTGGCTGAAGAATCTGTTTTAAAAATTTTTTAGATATCTTCTGATTTTTTTCTATTTTGGTCAGAGACATGGGATTACCTTGTGAATATTCTAATTCACATAATGTCCTTACTGCATATCTTAATCGTGCCGTTACTTTCATTTTAATAGTAATTTAAACAATTACAATTTACTATAAAATAAATTACTCTTTATGTCAATATCTTTGTAAAGAGACGGAGGATGACAATTTGAAACTAATTAAAAAAAGCATAAAACATATATACGGAATATTCTTTTACACTTTTTTGTTTCGCTTTTTGTCTGTGAAAAAGCGAAAGTAGGAAAGTGCTTTTAAATCGTCTTTATTTCTCTTATTTAATTTAGAAAAAATCAAATTATTCCCTTTTTTAAAAAGCCTATCTTCATTATATCATCTAAGAAAAATATATTTTGAATTGCGTATAACGGTTACGTATATGGTTTGTGGCGGTTTTCAGAGCACCAAACTTTCAATTTTCGATAAAGTTTATTTAATGCTAAACCGTTCATATTTTGCATTTTACTCGCCATAAACTATATACGATGTTGTGCAAAGTTGTTTATTTATGAACATGTTTAGTCAAGTAATTTTCTTTCATAGACTTCCCTCCAACTCTCCACGTGTTCTCTTATTTCCACAGGTTCTGGTGTATCAATGGCTTTGATTTTATCGAACTTAATATCCTTTATTGGAATTGATATACTAGTTAAAAGATCATCTTTTATCTTTTTTGGCATTTTTTTATAAATCAAGCTTATGTGAGGTTTTAATACAAACGTAGATTTAGTTTTACATATTTGTCGCATCATAGTTGATAACTCCACAAGTGGTGCTGGTAAATCCATATTTATAAAAAATGTTTTTGTATAAAGGTCAGAATATTCGATCTTTTTCGATGAAATTGTAATAGCTGTGAAATTTATTGATATGGAATCGATCAAGTTTATTGCTTGCTCATCGCTAAATTCACCCGTAAAAACGGTTAAATGGGGTTCAAATAAAGGTGCTTCAAACTTTCTTGATAAATCAGCAATAATTTCCTGATAGAAATGTTTATGCTCTTTGCATGGTATTAACCAAAAAGAAATAACTCGTTTCATTTTTATACTCCTTTTTTATTTTGTTTAAATATAAGCCATAGTTATAGTAATTTAAGAAAAGTCTATTTATTCAGAAAAGTATACCCAAATTTTAAAATATCTATTTGGTACAAATCTTCAACAAGCTTTCGTGTATTGTCATTATAATAAGATGTATAGTATTCATGAGTAGAGGAGTTAATAAAAGGCAATTCTTCTTTAAGATTAAGAATTTTCATTATTTTTTGAAACTCTTTGTTCAAATTTTCAAACCTACCGACATAATTCAGCAAAATATTACTATTCAAATCGCACACATAATTATATTGAAACAAAGAATCAGATTCTTTTAAACCTCTATAATGTTTTAATAATTCATATGTGGCAATAATATCCGTTTCTGTCAATACTGTTTTTGACTTTAGGGCTTTATAAGCGCTTT
Source organism: Candidatus Aminicenantota bacterium (assembly GCA_030610885.1). Classification (GTDB taxonomy): domain Bacteria; phylum Acidobacteriota; class Aminicenantia; order UBA2199; family UBA2199; genus JAUWNT01. The sequence goes on from JAUWQW010000036.1 coordinate 2,338, forward strand.
GGATTCTTTCAGATATAATAGTAGGTTTTACCTTATTATTAAATGGAATTTTTTATTGCGTGTTGTAGCCAGTAGATTTATTGATTTTTATTTATGCTCCAACTACCTTTACCTTTAAGTATAATTTCCATATTTCCATCCTTATCAGTTCTAAATATTTTATTCCCCTTGTTTGAACCAGAACTGTATTTCTCATAATATTCTAATGCTTTTTTGTCAGGATGTCCATGTGAATTTTTACCAACTGATAATATTGTAATTTGTGGCGCAATAGTTTTTAAATGAGTTGTATAGTGATATTTTTCATCTCTTGGGTCATCAAAAAAGGTGATTGAACCATGATGGCTTCCTAATATTACCTCACTTTTAATCTTTGTTTTTGATTCAGGCATAATATAATCTTTCCAAGCTACCGCATTTGTATCACCTGTTAAAATTAATCTACTTCCATCGTGGTTTATATGCAAAACAATACTTTGTTCATTAGTGTCTTTAAACCCCCGTCCCCCATCTCATTTTTGTAAGATCAGAAATATTAGGAATACCAAGAGCTGTAGAAGTTCCAGCACCAAATAAAAAACCAATATTTTTAGAATATGACAATTGATTTTTAAGTTCTTGAATTTCTCTTATTACGTTAAATTTTTCCATAATTCATTTTTCTCTTAAAACTTTTTTGGGTTGCCACTAACGGTTGGGCTATGAATAGTTGCCGATTACGAAGCAATAATTTTTCAATTTACCATTAAAACCCTTATTGGGTATAGCCTTTGTTATGCATTGGCGGTTTTTGTTTCTATATGTATATCTGTCAATTTTCGTTTCATTTTCATTTTCTGTCTATGTTGCCCGTGTACCTGTATCCAGAAACAAATTTAAAGATTTCCATGCTCAAGATTATTGGAATGGCAAGCGCTAAAATGTATAACCATTCTGTAAAGGTAATTGGTTCTATTCGAAGAATATCCTGCATAAACGGTATCTGCATACTGAGAATATGAATACCCTGAGCTCCCAATACTCCGAATAAAAGAAATAAATTCCTTTTTAAAGGCACCTTAAATGCTGAAACTGTTTCGGAACGGCTGTTAAATGCATGGAAGTTTTGCATAAACACCATGAGCAGCAAAATCAGGTCGCGTGCATGCGTTACGTCCATTTGCGTGTAATTGTTGAGCCAGTACCACAAAGCAAAAACAATGAAACCCATGATTGCGCTCGCCACGATGGTTTGTTTAATCATGAGCGGATTAAAGATAGTTTCTGAAGGTTTCCTTGGTTTTTTAAGCATAGTACCGGGTTCTCCACTCTCAAAAGCCAGAGCCACATCTTGTATCCCGTTTGTAACAAGATTAAGCCACAACAACTGAACAGCAAGCAATGGCAATGGCAAGCCTGCTATAATTGATAAAATAAACAAAATGACTTCAGCTGCTCCACTTGAAATAGAAAAATAAATAACTTTTCTAACATTGTCGTAAGCATACCTGCCTTCTTCAACGCCTGCAATAATTGAAGAAAAATTATCGTCAACCACTATCATCGAGCTTACCTCTTTTGCTACATCAGTGCCCGACCCCATGGCAACGCCAATATTGGCACGTTTAAGGGCTGGTGCATCGTTTACGCCATCGCCGGTAACAGCAACAAACTCGCCATCACGTATTAACACATCAACAATTTCCAATTTCTGAATGGGTGTAACACGTGCGAAAACAGTTGTAGAGGCAACTAATATTTCATAAGCAGGACTATCAGGAGGACCAGATTCGCTTAGCATTTGTCCGGTTACTACAGCCAGACCTTGTTCCATTATCCCCAATTCCTGTGCAATGGTACCTGCAGTAGCCGGATGGTCACCGGTTATCATCATTACTTTAATTCCGGCTTGTTTGCACTTTGCCACGGAATCTTTTGCTTCAGGTCGCAATGGGTCTATAAAGCATATCAAGCCATAGAAAACCAGTAGCGGAATATCTTGATTTTCGTAAGCTTCCTTTTTTACAAAGTCCTTAAATTCATTTTTTGCAAAAGCGAGAACCCTGAACCCCTTTTCGGCCATCGCGCCAGCTTGCTTTATTATCGCATCTTTATCAATTGGTTTTGTAGAGCTGCCGTCAATCATGTTGTTACAAAATTCCAAAATGGTTTCTAAAGCACCTTTTGCCGCAATATGAATCACACCATCTTTATTACAGAATGCAGCCGAAAATTTCCGCTCCGATTCGTAAGGTATTTTGTCGGTAATAGGATAACGTTTCCTGATTTCTTCAGGGTTTAGCCCAAATTTATAAACAATACCCAACAGTGCAACATCCATCGCATCACCATGATGTTTCCAATTATTGGTTTCTTTGTACAAAGAGCCTTCATTGGCCAAAATTGCAATTCTGATTAAGGATTCGAGATGTGGGTTATGTTGTAAGTCAATCACCTTATCGGGGTTATTGTCCGCACTAACTTTTCCTTCTCCATTATAACCTTCACCCGATACAGAGTAGATTGTTCCATCAGGAAGTATGATTTTTTTGGCTGTCTGCTCGTTCACGGTAAGCGTTCCTGTTTTGTCGCTGGCAATAACAGTGCAACTACCAAGGCTTTCAACCGAAGTGAGCCTTCTTACAATAACATTTCGTTTTGACATGCGCTTAGTAGCAATTGACAAGGCTACAGTTAACGCCACGGGTAATCCCTCGGGGATAGCTGAAACAGCTAAAGCTACAATAAAAAAAAATATTGCCGAAAAATCCATACCCTGCATTCGCAGTGCAATAGCTAATATTACACTAAATGCAATAATAAATACGGTAATCTGTTTAATAAATTTATCCATGCGAAGAATCAAAGGCGGTTTGGCCGATTTCTCTTCCGTTACGTTTTGAGCTATTTGCCCAACCTGGGTTAGTATGCTTGTAGTAACAACAACACCTATTCCTCTACCCGATATGACTGTTGATCCGGCGAAAGCCATGTTTGTTCTCTCGGCAACCCCAATATCCGCACGAAGTTTCTTTGTCTGTTTTTTTGCCGCTATAGATTCCCCTGTCAAAAAACTCTCGTCAATTTCTAAATTTGATGCTTCAAAAAGCCGTATGTCGGCAGGCACTTTTACCCCCGATTCGAGATAAACAACGTCACCCGGCACCAGGTTTTCCGATTCGATATCCTGTTCTTTACCATCCCGCTTTATCCTGGCTGTTATTTTTAAAAGTTTCTGCAAACTTGAAGCACTCTTTTCAGCATTGTATTCCTGATAAGTACCGAGTGCACTGTTTATTAAGATTACTAAAAAAATGAATATTGAATCTTTTCCTTCCCCAATGGCAATAGAAACAATAGCCGCAGCAATAAGAATAAAAATTAGCGGATTAATCAATTGATGAACAATAATACTCCAAATCGTTACTTTTTTACCTTCGGGAAGTTTGTTCTCCCCGTAAAACTCAATCCTTTTTTTTGCTTCGGCCGAATTTAATCCCTCACGATTACTGTGTAGTTTAGTAAAAACATCTTTATTCTCGAAAGAATGCCATGTTTCCTTTGAAATAGTTGATTGGTGTTTTATATCAGTAAGTTTCATATTGTTTTATTTTGAACTTTTCTAATTTATTTCGCTGTATTACTTTTCCGCTTGTGCATAACGGTTTGAATATGGGGCGTTTGGCATTTCAACGCACAAAACTTTCAATTTACTACCGTGTTTATTTATTGCTACCATCTTCAAACTTAGCACTATCTGCCAAATGCACTATATTTTTTGTTATGCTGCGTTTTTGTTGCTCGCATTTTTCTTAATTATCCTTTTGTAAAGATAGCCTAATGTAAATCCATAAGCTAAAAAACCAAATAGAGAATAAACCAACCAAAATAGTTGGTCTTTATCATTTATAGAGCCGTAAATTAACGGGTGGGATATATTCCAAAGTGAAATAGCCAACCATAAAATAAATCCATATTTTAAGCCTGCAAAAGCACTACTAATCCTTTTTTTTATTGGCAATCCTTCATAAAGTAATGTGAATAAAATTCCAAAAAATACTCCAATTAATATTTTTGTCCATATAAAATACCATGCATTTAGTTGCTCCAGATCGAATTTACCTTCTGGTGCAAATTGTGGACCGTATATTATTCTGGAAAAAATTGCACCCGCAATAAAAAGGGTGATGCCCATTACAAGTCCAGAAATCAGTCCATTCTTTACAATTTTATTAATTTTCATAATTAAACCTCCTTTAAATTTTGTTATACAAATTTACAAGTAATATTTTATTTTAATTTAATCTCTATTTTTGTATTGACTGAATTAATTAAAAATTTGGTTTTACTATAACTCGGCGCACCAAATAGAATACTTGGGTTATTTGAAAAACCATATTTTTCGATAGGAATTCCTATAAAATTAGTATTCATTTTATCATCACTATTTTCATCGTGAAAAGCTTTGATTGCGTAATTCCCATAAGGGATGTCCTTTAATATCCATATTGCTTTATTATTTTTTACTTTAATAATTGCTCCTTTAAACTTTTCCTTTTCCCCTTTGTAACTCTCTTCCGAATTAAACAATCCAATTTGAATATTTCCTTTATTGTTCTCAATATCGGTTATTACAACTGTCAGGTTTCCCATTTTTTGCTTATCATCCTTATTCTGAGCAAATAAAAAATTAGCTGAGAAAATACAGATACCAATAAATAGTATAGACAAAGATTTAATTTTACAAGATTTAATTTTACTTATATTTTTCATATCTATGTTGTTAATTTTGTATTTAATTAATAGATTTCCCTACATTCGATATGTACAATGCAGCATAACGGTTAGTATAAGAATAGTAGCCGACTGCGAGCTTCAAACCTGTCAAGTTACAAAAAAGTTGAAGCGGGCTACAACCCTTGAAATTACTACTATCTCGGCTATTATTTTTATACATTGTTGTGTGCTGTGCATTATTAATTGTCATCATTTATAAGTTGTGGGATTTCTTCTCTTGGAAGTCTTTTTCTAATGGTATCTACAAGTTTTAATATAGACTTATTATTTCTATACCATAAAATCAACAATAAAAGTCCCGATAAAAGACCAACTACAGTCAATACAACAAATATTATGTACGTATTATTAGATTTAATATCAGTTGTCAACAATGCAACAAAAAGTGTCAAAGCAGTGCCAATAAGAAATATTGCAAAATTTAAAAATATTGACCCAGGCGATCCTTTTTCTAATATTTCTAATTCCCCTTCGGAGATTTCAAAAATATTCAGGCAGTCAATTCTTGCTCTTTTTATTTCAGGAGAAAAATCGGAAGTTTGAGTTTTTTTTGCCATAATATTAACCATTTACAATCTTAACAGAGGCTTTTACAGTTCCAGCATATCCACCTGTGTCTATAACTAAATGCCAATGTCCACTATGTGGTGGGCTGACATGTATAGGTGATTTTGTTGCACCACCACCATAAAAAGTGTGTTTTCTCCCGGCTCGATAGTTCTGATAATTTGAACCATCCATTAATCTGACGTTTGCTTGTTTGTCTAAAGTCACAACAACAACGTCATTACCTGTTAAATTAAATTCATAATGTAAATAATTCATATTTCTATCATTTTATTCAGATGTAGCTCTGTTGCATTGCACACAACGTATGTGTATGTCTACAAGTAGACATATTTCTTCTATATCTTTCTGAAAAGGTAGATATATACTCCCGAATTGGGAGTATATATCTACCTTTTTTATTTTTTGATCTAAAAAATATTATTCTTACAGATAAACCAATTTTATTCATTTCTAATATCCAAATAATCAAGTGGACTTTTTATCTTATCCAATCCTCTCCTTGTAATATGGGTGTAAATCTCAGAGGTGAGATTTCCTCATTCACTCTTCTACCCATTTACTCATAACTTTTCCCTTATACATATATAGCTCCGCTGTAGCCCTTTTTCGAGCATTTACATAAAAAATTAATGAATCCATTATCAACACGTTCTTCTAAAACACCTTTTAATCAACTTATTTGAATTTATTGTAGAAAATTTATACGATTTTGTCAAGTTAAGTTCAAAATCTTGTAATTTAAGATTTAAAAGCAAACGGTTTTTTTTAAATTTATTTAAATAATAACTAAAAAATTGAAAATATTCTTAAATTACTATATTATAAATATGAGAAGAGATAAAAAATGAAAAAGGTGATATTTTTATTAATAATAAGTCTACTTGTATCAATTCCCACATTTCCAAAAGATAAATTTACAATATCATTAGTCGATAATATATTGCTCTCCTTTGACAAAGATTTCAGGGAAATTTACGCAAATGGTGCATTCTTCCCTGAGTTAAAAATAGAATACAGAATTTACAAAAATTTTTTTATATATTCAGCATTTGGTTTTCATAAAAAAGAAACAGAAATTCTTTCTATTCATAGCAAATCAAAACATTCTATTTTCTCTTTTGGTGGCGGCTACAATTGGAAAACATCTGATAAATTCTCTTACAAAGGAGGATTTGGTTTTTTTTACATTCTATATAATGGTAAAATCCAAAACAATAAAGCAACAGATTCTGGATTTGGATTCAGAATCGACTTAGATATTGTTTATTATATATCAAAAAGCTTTTTTGCAAAGGCTTCTATTGGATATTTGTGTGCATTTAATGAAATAAACGATATAAACAACATATTAATAACACCTGGAGGTTTTAAATTAGGGCTTGGACTTGGTGTTGATTTTTAACTTTATAAAAATCTAATCTATAAGTTTAAATGACAGAGCCTCTTTTAATTCATAAAAATCACTACCTCTTGGAACTTTTCTCAACTTAGTTAACAATGTTTTGTTATCTATCAATTTTGAAAATGGAACCTCTACTATTGAAAAATTGTCAGAAACTGAAACCATAGAATTGAAATTTTCCTGTTTATATAATTTAAAAGCCCCATACCCAAGCATACTTCCTAAAACAACATCAAAACTAATAGGTAGAGCGTTCCTGGTTTCATATCCTATCTGTTTATAGGTTATTTTCTTATTTCTTCCAGTTCTTTTTTTATAAAATTCCACTGTCTTATCTCTCAAAATTCCACCAACTCCAACACTTCCATAAATTATATTTCCATGTTTGTCCTTTTGAGTGGGTTTGGATTTTTCTGGCAATTTATCAGCCAAACCCTCTGCTACAGCAATAACTCCATAATATTTATTGTTTTTTTCTCTCAAAAGAATCACATCCACTACCTTATTTGCCAATTTATCAATATCAATTTCAGGATCTGTGATATCTTCTGAGGATATCATCATAACCGCCTCTCCAGCAATACCTGAGGCATAAGTTATCCACCCTGCTTTTCTTCCCATTAACTCTGCAATAAAAAAAGAATTCGTACTTTGAGCATCAGCTTTTAAATTAAGAAGGACTTCTTTACTTGATTGAACTGCACTCCAGTACCCAAAGGTCCACGAAATACCAAAGTAATCGTTATCTATTGTTTTTGGAATATGAATAACAGGTAAGCCCATTAAACTTAAATAATTTGCTGTTTTTAGTGTGTCATCCCCCCCAATTGTTATTAAATAACCTATTCCAATACTATTAAATCCTGCTAAAATATTTTTTAACTTTTTATTCTTTTCAGGGTCTTTTAAATCCTCTTTTTTGCTTATCTTTTTTCCAGGGTTAGATCTTGAGGTTTTCAAATAAACACCCCTTCTATTTCTTATCCTTGAAATATTAAAATCCAGGATATCATAATGTATATTTTCTACAAGAGAATACCTGTTGTTAATATCAAAATTTTCAAGAAACTCAAAGCCATAAAAAAATCCAATTATAGGGACCTTTTCATTTATAAAATTCAAAGCAACGGATGAGATGACAGCATTAGATGAAGGTGCAGGACCTCCAGAGAATAATAAAGCAACCCTTTTATTTCCTTTATAACCTTTCATACATTGCATATTATTCTAAACAACAAACTTTGTCAATAATACAAGCGAATTCCATTTCTCTCTATTTAAACTAAATTCCTTTAAATATAGAAGTTAATAGTTGATCAGTTTATCAATATACTTTTTGGTTCCTTACAATCAAGCCATCTCTTAAACATAGTTTTATTATATCATGGATATTTATAAAGCCAAGTTATAAATTATCCATCTTATATATATGGAGACTGACCCATTGTCTTGTTTTCCTGCTATCCTAGAAAAGTGACTAAAACGCATTGAATTGCAAAAAGGTCTTGACTTTTCTGCAACACCCTGCTATAAAGTCAATATGAAAAGATATTTATATGATCAGGTTTATAAAGATTTAAAGAGAAAAATGGTCTTTATTACTGGGCCCAGACAAATTGGGAAGACTTTTCTTGCAAAACAGGTAATGAAGGAATTTAATAATCCTCAATATTTAAATTATGATAATTTTGATGACCGCAAAATCATCCATAGAATGTCCTGGAGAATAAATTCAGGGTTACTTATATTCGATGAAATCCTAAAAATGAAAAACTGGAAAATGTTTTTGAAAGGTATATATGATGGACATCCGGAGAATCAAGCAATACTGGTAACCGGAAGCACTAGATTAGATACATTTAGACAAACAGGCGAATCTCTGGCAGGTAGATATTTTCATTTGAGATTAAACCCAATGTCTGTCAAAGAGCTTGAAAATTTTTATTCTCCATATGAAGCTGTTGAAAAGCTAAATCTTCTTGGCGGATTTCCAGAGCCAATGCTCTCAAACTCTGAAGAGGATGCTCTAAGATGGAGAAATCAGTATTATATAGATCTTATCCGTGAAGATATCCTTGAATTTGGAAAACTTAATGAAATAAGGAATATGAAAATGCTTCTGGAATTATTAAGAGGTAGTGTAGGCTCTCCTCTTTCTTATAGTTCCCTTGCCGAAGATATCCAGATCTCCCCGAATACTGTCAAGCGATATATCCAGATACTGGAAAACCTTCATATTATTTTCCTTTTAACTCCCTATCACAAACAACTGGCACGTGCCATACGTCGTGAGCCAAAACTATATTTTTTTGATACAGGACTTATAAAAGCAGATAAGGATGTAAAACTGGAAAATACAGTTGCTGTTTGTTTACATAAATATTCCGAATATCAAAGAGATGCAAAAGGTAAGGATATATCCCTGCATTACTTGAAAACAAAAGAGGGCAAAGAAGTTGATTTTGCAATTATTGTAGAAGATGAATTAAAACAAATCATAGAGGTTAAATTATCTGACATAAAATTATCCAAATCCCTCCTTTTCTTTTCTAAGCAATTTCCAGGAGCAGAAGCTATTCAACTTATACACAACCTGAGACATGAACAGTATCTAAATCGAATCAATCTGGTTCCTGCCGGGGAATGGCTTTTAAGACTGGGAGTATAACTAAAGTAAAAACAATTGGGATCAGGCTTCTTACTTTTATAAATTTGGAAAATAGCAAAGAGTTTGATACAATCAGCTTTAAATGAAAACAGAAAAAACAACAGCATCGTTTGTTAGCCTTGGATGTTTTAAAAATGTAGTAGACACAGAAGTCCTTGGCGGGTTACTTGAGAAAAAGGGAATTAAAATAGTCTCTTCCTATGAGAAATCTGACTGGCTGATAGTGAACACGTGTGGATTCATAAGAGACGCAAAAGAAGAAAGCATTGATACTATCTTAGAAGCTATTGAAAAAAAAGAAAACGGAGAAGTAAAATATGTTGCAATTATTGGATGTTTATCACAGAGATATTATGATGATATAAAGAACAACTTTAAAAATGCAGATATCATATGGGGTGTTAATGAGCCAGAAAAACTTGCAGAATTAATTTCAAAGACAAAAAAAATGGAGTATAAAGATAAAAAATCATTTCTTTACAATGACACATATAATAGAATACTTACCACCCCTCCAAATACAACATTTATAAAAATATCAGAAGGCTGCAACATGCAGTGCAGCTTTTGTATTATCCCACAGATAAAAGGCAGCTTTAGATCAAGAGAGATCAGATCAATTATAAGAGAGGTAGAAAATTATAAAAAAAGAGGATTTCAGGAAATAAACCTAATTTCCCAGAATTCAACCTATTTTGGGAAAGATAAAGGAGAAAAATCAAAACTCCCGGAATTATTAAAAGAGATCTCCAAAATAGGTTTTAAATGGGTAAGAGTATTATATTTAATGCCGGAAGAAGTAGATATAGAGATAATCGAATCATTTTCAAATCCTACAATACTCCCCTATTTTGACCTACCTTTTCAACATATATCTTTAAAAATATTAAAAAAAATGAATAGGAAAGGCGGAACGGAAAAAAATCTTGAATTAATAAAAAATATCAGAAAAAAATTCAAAAATGCGATTATAAGAACTACTTTTATAATTGGTTTCCCCGGAGAAACAGAATCAGACTTCAATGAGCTCATTGAATTTGCAAAAAAAACCAGTATAGAAAGAATTGGTGCGTTTGAATTTTCCGAAGAAGAAAATACCGCTGCTTTTAAACTAAAAAAAAGAGTTCCTCCTGAAATTATAAAAAATCGAATAGAAACTTTAATGGATATTTCAGATATGAATATTGAAAATTATAATAAAACTCTTATCAATTCAATTCAGGAATTTTTACCTCTTGGTCCATGCCCATGGAATAATAAATCAACTATAGGGAGAATAAAATCCCAGGCTCCGGAAATAGATGGCTTAACAGTTGTAAATGAAGTATTTAAAGACATATACAAAATCTACAACATAAAAATATCCGGATATGAAAATGAAATCTTGAAAGGAGAAAGAACATGAGACAAAAGAAATTACTAGTTTTAATTGGTACTTTTTTCAATATTGGCAAATTCCCAATTGCACAAGGAACCCTAACCTCCCTTATAACCATGCTAATATTTTATTTTGTAAATATACTTTTGCACACCTCTTGTTTTACACAGATAATCGCAATCATTATTATATTCTTTTTAGGTATTCCAGCATCTTCAGCTGGTGAAAAATATTTTAAAAAAAAGGACCCTGGTGAAATCGTAATAGACGAAGTTGCGGGGCAGATGATAGCTCTATTATTTATTCCTCTAACATTAGCATACTATTTTGCAGGATTTTTTCTGTTTAGAATCTTTGACATCTTTAAACCGTTTCCAATAGGATTAATAGATAAAAAAATGCATGGCGGATTGGGTATAATGTTAGATGATGTTCTTGCTGGGCTCTATGCACTTGCGTGTTTACACATAATTATTTATTTAATTTAAAAAGAAAAGAGTTTAATCATAACACATTTGATCAATGAGTGGAAAATCCCATCTTTTCCAGTAATTTTTGCATACGAGGATCAGAACGTATTGAATCAAATAGAGGCTCCGTTTTTAGCATAAGTATATGGTAATGCTTTTCTTCAAACGCCTTTTCAAAAAAGGAAATTGCCTGTTCTTTATCATTCAGCCCTAGAAAAATAATCGCAAGAGAAAAGGCTGACACATAAGTATTTTCAGATAACTGTTCTAATTGACAAAGATATTCTCTAGCTCGTTTTCTATCTCCAGATACACCATAAGCATAAGCCAGACGAGAGAGATACATGGGACTGTTGTTTGAGAGTTCAGTTGCCTTTTTTAAAGTTTCAATACCCTCATCATATTTCCTGTGCTGAATTAAAGTCATTCCAAGTTCACATTGAGCAGGTATAAAATTAGGATCCATCTCAATAACAGAATAGTAATGTTTGATTGCCTGATCATAGTGTCTCATCAGATAATATATAAACCCCCTCAAAACATGAGAAATTAAAGAAAGCGGATCCAGCTCAATAGCAAGCCTGACTTCAACAAGAGCCTGCTCATAACGCCCCAATGCTGCCAGAAATTCAGCATATGCATGATGCAGCAAAGCCAGACCGGGTGCAAGATCAATAGCCTTACGAAACTCCTGTTCAGCAGACTGCTGTTCTACTGAATCCTCCCACAATAAAACAGCTAAAGTGCTGTGTCCAAGTGCAAGCGAATTATCTTTTTTTAAAGCATGAAGTACAGCTTCTCTTGCCAGTTTATATGCATCAACAGATAAAATTACTTCATAACCAGCAAGAAGCGTGTATGTATCTGCAATGCCAACATATGCCAGAGCATAAGACGGATCTTTTTCAACTGCTTGATTAAAAAATTTCATTGCTTTATCCAACCCAGCTGTAGTTCGTTTGTTCAAGAAATAATTCCCCTGTAAATATAAATGATAAGCCTCAATATCTCCAGTTGGACGTTTTCCTATTAAATTTCTCTCCTTCCCCAGCAACTTTACCTTCAATGTCTCCACAATTGCCAGGCTTATCTCATCCTGTATGGCAAAAACATCCTCCATTTTTCTATCATACCTCTCAGACCAGATTGTATAACCACTAGCCACACTTATCAATTCCACAAATATACGTAACCTGTTATCAGAACTGCGTACACGCCCATGGAGCACATGTTCCACTTTAAGCCTGTTACCTATCTCCTGAATACCAAGATTATTATCACTTAATGAGAATACAGACCCACGAGCCAGCACTCGAAGTCCATCCACATGCCCCAGAACATGGATAATTTCATCAGTTACTCCATCACAAAAATAATCCTGTTCCCTGTCCTCGCTCAGGTTAGAAAAAGGAAGCACTGCAATAGATGGTTTCTTTTCATAAACAATCTCTTGAGCGATCAGTAAATCACCTGAATCACACTGTTGTAAACGTTGTAAACTTTCTTTTACATCATCCATTGATAAAAAACGATTTTCAGGATCCTTTTCCAGGCACCTATTAATTATACATTCAAATCCTTTAGGAATTTTTTTCGTCATATTCATTATAGGTTCTGGCACATCATTTAATAAAGAATGAATAACACTCTGAGCATTAGCTCCTCTGAATGGATGTTTACCTGCAACCATTTCATACAGAATAACACCGAGAGACCAGATATCTGTTCTATGGTCAATATCTCTTCCTCTGGCCTGCTCAGGAGACATGTAATTTACAGTCCCAATGGTCATTTCACCTTTTAATGTCAGACGAGTCTGACCACTAAGAATTGCAAGTCCAAAGTCAACAATCTTAATTCGCTTATCGTTTGTTATGATTATATTTGCAGGCTTTATATCACGATGAGTAATCCCCTTTTCATGAACTTTTGCCAGACCACTGGCAATCTCAACTCCAATATAAAGAATTTCTTCACATCCAATATGACCTTTTCCTATCTTTTCTCTTAATGTACATCCCTCATAAAATGCCATAGCAATAAACATATGACCATCTATGGTTTGATCTATCTCATACACTGTACAAATTGTGGGGTGATCTAATGCTGAGGCAGCCTGAGCCTCATGTACTAACCGTATCCGGGCTTCAGGATCACGGGTTAGATCAGGTGGCAAAAACTTCAAGGCAACCTTCCTGTTGAGCTGAGTATCTTCAGCCAGGTATACGACTCCCATTCCGCCCCCACCGATCTTTTTTATAATTTTATAATGAGAAACAATCTCGCTTTTCATATCTTATGCCTTTACATCCTTATAACAAATACACATTTTTTTTTCAACATGAATATGAATTATTTGACTCTTTAATATTTTAGATATAATATAAAACTTCAATTTAAGACTTTAATTTATAAAATAAATTGTTATAATATATTCTAATCTTTAAATTAAAAATTAGGAGGAAATTATGAAAAGATTAATTATTTTTACTATTTCTTTGGTTTTTATCATGAACCTCGCTCTTTTTTCAAGCCCTGATAAAAAAAACAAAGCCAAATATGAAAAATACAAACAAGATGCTGTTCTTAAACAAATTAAGGAAAAAAGAGATGAAATTCAGAAGAAAAGAGATGAAATAACCAAAAAAATCAAAGAAAAAAACAAAAAAGAAAAGAAAATTAGAAAAAAAGAGAGAATGGTCATGAAAACCGACACTTCTGGCGTTTTCCCCCCCAAATCAAAAGAATCCTTTAAATCATACTTCCATTTTCCACCAGTACCGCAATATTATACAGGTACATGCTGGTGTTTTTCAACAACCTCTTTTTTTGAATCTGAAATCTACAGACTTACAAAGAAAAAGATAAAACTTTCTGAGATGTGGACAGTTTACTATGAATTAATAGAAAAATCGAGAAGATTTATAAAAGAAAGAGGTAACTCACATGTTGCAGGTGGTGGTGAATCAAATGCAATCCCAAGAATATGGAAGAAATATGGTGCGGTTCCAGCAGAAGTTTACTCAGGCTTAATAAATAAAGGTGATAAGTACGACCACATTCCATTGATGAAGGAACTAAAAAGTTATCTTGCTTTTATAAAACAAAACAACCTTTGGGATGAAGAGGAAAACTTAAAACATATTGCTTTAATACTTGACAAATATATGGGGAAACCCCCAAAAACTTTTGAATTCAATGGAAAAACAATGACACCTCTTGAATTTCTTCACAATGAAATAGGCTTAAATTTAGACGATTACTATTGTTTAATTTCTACAAGTCGTAAGCCCTTTTATACAATGCAGGAGTTTAAGGTTCCAGACAACTGGTGGCACAGTAAAGAATATATAAATTTGCCTTTGAAAGTATGGTGTGGAATTATTAAAAAATCAATAAAATCAGGATATACAACAATTATCGGAGGAGATGTATCAGAACCCGGTAAATTAGGGAAAAAAGACATTGCATTTATTCCAACATTTGATATTCCTGCAAAATACATAGATCAGGACTCCAGAGAGTATAGAATTTATAACAGATCAACAGGTGATGACCATGGTATTCATCTTGTTGGCTACAAAAGGGTCAAAGGCAAAGATTGGTTTCTTATAAAAGATTCTTCAAGATCTGCAAGAAAGGGAAAAGAAAAGGGATATTACTTTTATAGAGAAGATTTTATCAAGCTAAAGATGTTAACATTCGCAGTGCACAAAGATATGCTTAAAAATATTCTCCCAAAGATAAAAAAATAATAATTTCTGGATGAGATAATATAGATTGTTTTTAAGTTTTAACAGAATTTCTAATCTGTATCTATAACACTACCTATCTTCATATTTTCTACAAGTTTAGAATATCTTCCGCCAAGCATTCCTTCTCCAATAATGTATGCGCCACATGCAGCTTCCTTAGCTATGTTTGATAATTTTCTCACCCTTTTAACGGGAACATACTTATTAAGTCTATATTTAAGTTCATCCCTAATAAAATCATATCCAATTAACCTACCAGATAAAATAATCTCCTTTGCATCAGGTATGGAAACAAGTACTGATGCAACATCCTTCTCAATACTCTCTGTTAAAAGTATTAAAGCTTCATCAAAATTTATTAAATCTTCTGGTTCAATGTCTTTCCCTACAAAATCTCTCAGTCCACCTTTGAAAACAATATCTTGTGTTAAGGGCGGTTTTAATCTGATTGCATTTTCAGCATCCATTCCGCCGCACGCAAGAAACCCTATACTACCATTTGTCCCGCCTATTCCATCAATTATTTTTCCATGATCAACAGCAATTACAGCAGTAAATCCATATCCGATTTCCACATACACAAAAGATGTTTTTTTTACAGGAATCTCTAATCTATCCGATTGATCTTTTATTCCCAATGCTACACAACACACCTTATCTGAAGTCCCCATATCAAACTTATTCCACTTTCTATAAGTAGGAACAGTTTCAATATGCACAACACCTGGTGTAAAGTAAACTGGCATTTTTTTATGTTTCATCTTTAAAAGAATTTTTTTTATCCCTATATTTACAGATACTTTTGTATCCAATGGGATCATCTTTGCAATATCCATCTCTGACATATTTTTTATTTTCTTTGTGGGTAAACCATATCCTGATGGGCCAATTATAATGTCCAATGGCATTAATTCCTCAAGTTTTTCAATTAATATATTATTTTTAAAAATTTCTTCAGATTTTATTGACTCATCTATAATAATCTTTTTGTTATCCTCCATGCCAAAGAGATCAAAACTGTATGTTCCAGGATCTATTCCAACAACTCTCATTTTTTCCCTCCTTATATTACTAATATGGGCTTTTTAACTGTAGCAGAGATCTTCTTTGTTTTAGAATGAATTGGACAACAAGGATCAGATACTGTCCAGCTTTTAGTTAAACCAAATGTTCGTGACCTGCATCCTCCACATTCATATAGATACTCACATTCTTTACATTGATCTTCTCTTGTTGAAAAATCCTTTATCATTTTTATAAATTCTGAATCTTGCATACTTGCCCATACTTCACAAAGACTCTTCTCATTTACATTTCCCATTACAATAGGAGCAAATGTGCATGGTTTTACATCTCCATTTGTTTCAATAAACATATAGTCCCCAAAAATACAGCGAGAAACATCAGATACAATGATACCATTTTCAGGGTTTGGTGAATAATCAAAGTTATGTTTCTTTAAAAAAGGTTTAAAAAAAGGCTCATCAACATATACATCAATATTATAATCCTTTTGATACCTAATAACTGAAAAGAAAAATTTTTCATACTCTTCTGCATTCAAAACATACTTTTCATAATCCTTACATGGTTTTAACCCTAAAAAAGTAACTTTTTTATAACCTATTCCTTTTACAAACCTAAACAATTTGTCAATTTGTAAAAAGTTTTGTTTCCCAATAGTTATCGGACAGGAATCAAGAATATTATACTCATTTGCAATTAAAACAGATTCTTTTAATTTATCAAAGTTTGCTCCTCTCCTTATCTTTTCATAACTCGCTTTATCTGCTCCATCTATACTTATCATAAGATTAACATCCAGATCATTAAATATTCTTGCAAAACTCTCATCAAACAACATACCATTGCTTATAATATAAACTTTAATTTTATGCTTATGAAATATTTTAACAACCTCAAATAATTCCTCACACAAAAGTGGTTCTCCACCCTCTATAATCACCCACCCTGGTTTAAGTAATACTATCTCATTAGCTACTCTTAAAATAGTTTCACCATCAAGTTCTTCTTTGGCCATTCCTCTACAATGCAAACACTTGAGGTTACACTTATTTGTAATTGCCCAATCAATCATATATATACTACTCATGCTTCACCCTATTTAATGGAAAATAAAATAATATAATCTATAAACAAGTAAAAATCAAATTATTTTAGTACCATCTATTAGAATTTCATTGTCAATCTAATAGGCTTATTTTTTTGAGTTTTTTTTAACATGATTATTCACAAAACATTAAGCTTAATTAGATAGATTTTAATTTGACTTTTATTTTTTTTTGTTATAATGTAATATGTAGGTTCTAGATTTTTAAGGGAGTTTAAATTAAGAGACAATGTATTTAATAAAATGTTGGAGTTGTTCCGCTGAATATGATGCTTTAGATGCATCTTTCTGTAATCATTTAAAGCCTACAAAAATTTGCCCTTATTGTTTTCATTGCTTTTGTGATGCCCCTGAAGAATATAAAAAAAATTTTTACGAAAATTGCCCAAAAGACCTATTAGAAGAAAAATTAATATTAGAAAATAGAATCAGCTTAAGATTGGGCGAGACACTTATTAAAGCTGGCAAAATAACAAAAAGACAATTATGGTATGCACTTAAAAAACAAAACATATTAAACAAAAAGATTGGTGAAATCTTTATTATGATGAATCTTTTAACTCCAGAAGAATTACAACTTTATCTTTTAGATCAAAATAAAGTTAACGATATAAATCTAGAAAATTTTAATATTGACCACAAGCTTGTTGAAAAAATTGGGAAAGGTTTTTGTATAACTCAAAAAATTATTCCAATAGAAATTTTTCACCTAAATGACCAACCCATTCTTAGATTTGCATTTTCTCCAGAAGGTGACTTATTAAAATTAAAAACACAAGATGAATTAAAGAGATATAAACTTATTCCATACATAGCAAAAAAAAATCATATTGAAAAATTGATTGAAAAGATAGAAAAAAAGCAAAATAAAGATGAAGTTATTCTCTTAGAAAAAGATGAAGACTATACTTCAATTTAACAATAAAACAGGATTAATTATAAACTTTGCCTAAAAGTAGTTTAATTATAAATTCAGCAGCCTGTTTGTGATTACCCTCTTGTTTTATGGGTGGACCCACGCAGGATGGACAACCTCTTTCACAATTGCAATTCTCAATCACATCAAGAATTTTCATAAAGACTTCGCTCACATTTTCATAGAGAGTCTCTGATAACCCGATACCATTTGGATAATTATCATAAATATAAATAGTTGGCTCAAAATTACTTAAAACTTCTTTTTCCTTAATCATAACTTTATCACGTATACTATTTAAATTAATAGATGATTTAGTAATATTATCTTCAAGCGAAACTCCAATATCTCTTATATCACACATCAATAATACAGTACTTATCTGCCTCATAAGATAAGCAATACCTGATATAGCCTCTATCTTTTCCTCTGGACATATATCTATTGCATTTATCAATTCATTTTTCATTGAAACCCAGAAAGCTGTTGTATGCATATCCTGCTGAGGAAGCTGCAAATCCCCTGCCCCAACATTTTCATTAGTAAAAAATTTTAACTTTTTAAATCCTACAACCTGGGAAAACACATGAACATCTCCATAAAAAAAATTATAATTCTTAGTTTGTGTTTCATCAAATATATCGAGAACAGATATTTTAGTATATGTTATTGAATCAGTAAAATAGTCTGCGTCTGATCTTCTTACATAAGCTTTTCTATTTTCATAATCAAATTCTTCAACCACATATTGCTCTCCCTCCAGCATATATATGGCTTTAGTATGAAGAGTTTCCAATGCAGATGAAAAATCAACTTCAGCAATTACTTGCTCTGCCCCTGTACGATCAACCACAACAAAATTATCAGAACTTATCCTGTTAATACTAACAGCATCTGCAGGATATCCCTCTTCTGTCCAGAACCATTTATCCTTATTCTGAAAAAGGACATTGTTTTTTGAAAGAAAATTCAATATTTCTTCAAGATCCTCATTTCCAAAATTTTCTCCTTTAACAAATGGAAGCTCAAAACATGCACACTTTATATGATCTAAAAGAATCGTTAGATTATCTGGATTTAACCTTCCTATTTCCGGAGATTTTTCAATAAAATACTCCGGGTGATTAACAATGAATTGATTAACCGGAGATGAGGAGGAAACTAATACACCAACTGACTTACTTGATCTACGCCCCGCTCTCCCAATCCTTTGCCATGTTGATGTGATTGTTCCTGGATATCCTGCAAGAACAGCCACATCCAGAGAGCCTATATCTATCCCAAGTTCAAGAGCATTGGTTGAGACTACAGCTATTATTTCCCCTTTCCTTAATCCTCTTTCAATCTCCCTTCTTTTTTTAGGAAGATAACCTCCTCTATATCCTCTCACCTTCCCGGAATCAGTGACATTTTTTTCAAAATCATTTTTTAAATATTTTACAAGAACTTCGGTTATTAACCTTGAATTTGCAAATGTAATAACCTGAAGCCCATTTTTGAGAAATATCCCAGCTACCTGTCTTGCAACTGAAACATAAGATCTTCTAATACCTAACTGCTTATTAACAACAGGTGGATTAAAAAAAACCAAATATTTTTCACCCCTTGGAGCACCATTATTATCAATTAATTCCACATCCTGTTCAACTATCTTTTCAGCAAGCTCTTTTGGATTTGAAATTGTTGCAGATGACATAATAAATATGGGCTTTGTTCCATAAAAATCACAAATCCTCTTTAATCTTCTTATTATATTTGCCATATGAGAACCAAAAACACCTGTATAACAATGCAATTCATCAATCACAATATATTTTAAATTTTCGAAAAGGTTAATCCACTTTGTATGATGCGGGAGTATTCCAGAATGCATCATATATGGGTTAGTTATTACAATCTGAGCTTGCTTTCTTATTGCTTTTCTCATACTCTGGGGAGTATCTCCATCATAAGTATACAAACCAACCTTATCTCCCATTAATTTATTCAACTCGAACAACTCAGATAGTTGATCCTGAGAAAGAGCCTTTGTAGGAAAAAGATATAATGATTTTGATGATGGATTTCTTGTAATGGCATCAAGTGTGACTGAATTATATATTAGAGTTTTACCTGAGGCTGTTGGTGTAGAAACTACGACATTTTTTCCTTTTAAAATTTCCTTAATTGCTTTTGCCTGATGTGAAAAAAGCTTTTCTATCCCCTTTTGATTATAGATTTTTACAACATCTGAAGATAATTCATCTGGAAAATTTAAAAATTCTCCTTCAAATTCTTTAAGTTTAACAATTTTTACTCTACTTAATATATCATTTTTCAACCTTATCAAATCATCTAAAGATTTCTCTATTTTATAATCTTTTTCATACATTGTAATTTTAAAATATCATAAAAAAAAACAATAGGAAAGAGGGGACGGAGGATGACAATTTGACATTTTAACATTATTTAGCTTTTCCCCTTTTATAAATTTGCACCACAAGGGTATTTCCTTCGGTTATTTTTTCGTTTTTAAAAATGAAAGAGGGGTTAGGGGTGAATTCCATTTTTTAGAATTAATAATATTTCTCTATTCCTCCAAAACCTATTTGTTTATTTTGTTTTGTCTTTTCAATAAAATTTGCTAATCGCTTATTAAATTCCGCCGGACGTTTACGTGCCACGTCAATATAAGCAACACGAATTCTTCTATATAGGGAAGAAAATTTTTGATAATTTTCCCATGCCTGTTTATCACTTTTTATTGCCTTTAGAATATCTGGAGAAAATATATATTTTTCTTTAATAATCTTATTAATATTGTCTTTTATTGATGAATGTATTTTATCTTCTTTCATGAGCCACTTTAATCTTTCCTTGTTTGGTTGTGAATATTTACTTTTGGAATTTCTTGGTGAAAATCTTTGAGCTGTTTTCTCTCTATCAATACTCTTGATTGTGCTGTCTATCCAGCCAAAACACAGTGCTTCTTCAACGGCATCATTATAAAGAATACGTGGCTTCCCTGTTTCTTTACGAAAATAAATTAACCAAATTTCTTTTTCTTTTTCATGATTTTTAAGTAGCCACAAACGCCATTGCTTCCTATCGCTTACATAAAGTGTTTCCCCCAACTTCATATTAATCTCCTGTCAATTAGTGCTTGATAAGCTTTTTTAATTATCTTCCAACTCATTTATCTGGACTGCAAAATTATTTAAAATCTGTGCCAACTCAACTGGCTTACTTAGCATAGGTAAATGCCCGGAATCAAAATCAATAATTTGTTTTGCATGAAGATTCTGGATCATATTATTCTGAATTACCTCACTAAATGATTTGTCTTTTTCCAGGCGAATATATAGAGAATTAACAGGAATGTCTTTTGTGTTTAATTTATCTGTATATAATCTTTTTGATTCAGGAACAAAACGACTAATTACCTCTGATGCTTGCTTTTCACTCAGATCATTACAAAGTCCGTTGCGAATTGCAGATTCAGGAGGTCGTGTTCCGACGAGCGTAAATATTAATCGTAAGAACATGTTTGTTATAATAGGAAGAGATGAAATATATGAACTGTTCGCAGGGGGAATAGCCGCGCTTACGGCGACGAAGCCACCAATACGATTTTGACGTAGGCGAGCAATCTCAAGAGCAATATTGCCACTAATTGAGTGGGCAACAACGACAAACTTTTCAGGACTAAATTTATCAATATCGGGGAGTATGGATTCTACATATTTATTAAGCGACAGATCTTTTGTTACAATATCTTTATGTTTGCCTCTGCCAGGAAAGTCAATGGCAAGACAGGGGTAATCAAGTTTGGATATAACTTCTTCCCAAATCCATGCACCCAAACCCGCACCGTGTAAAAATACAAAACCAATAGATTTTTTATTTGTTTTTTTCATTGTTGTCTCCATAATTATTCAAATAGAAGAAAATTAATAAATATATCGTTTTTTTAGTAAAGCGGAAGAAAACACAATATTCTTCCCCTCTTTTAATTTTAGAAAAAATTAAATTTATTCCCCCTTTTGAAAGCCTATCATTCTTTATCATCTTAGAAAAATATTTTTTGAATTGAATATAACGTTCTGCGGATAAAAGAAGTTGTCGAAAGCAATTTGGGCGGAGCGTAGCAAAGCCTTTTATCCGCTGTTAAGTGACCGAGTTGAAGGCAAGGCAATGTGCGAAGCACCGCAGAGTTGCTCGTCCACCACGAGTCATACTGTGTATAATGCTATGGTAAGCAATGTAACAAAAATTATCGCTAAACTCCAATACAAAGGCTTGTCGCATTTTGACTTCTTAGCTTGACCTCTTGTAATAAGATAAACGATAAATAAATAGAAAGGACCGTTTGATACTATAAAGTCAGCTTGAACATGAAGGACATTTTTGAATATAATTGCAATGCCAAGCACACAAGCTGCAGTTACTAAAGCTACTTTTACTTCATCGGCTAGTTTCATAATCATAGTTAGCTCTCCTTTATTTATAAATTTTTTCAGGCGGACGAACAATTTCACTTAACGTTTCGCGCATATATGACGTTTTCACCGCAACGATAGTGGAGGTGAAAATGTGGCGAAGCCCGTAGCGACCAACGGGAACGGAGCATATATGCGCTGTTAGGCGCTGTGTCATTTCCATCAAAGGAATATAACAACCTC
Organism: Candidatus Aminicenantota bacterium; assembly: GCA_030610885.1. Classification (GTDB taxonomy): domain Bacteria; phylum Acidobacteriota; class Aminicenantia; order UBA2199; family UBA2199; genus JAUWNT01. Next base: position 25,065 of record JAUWQW010000036.1, read on the forward strand.
CGCCAAATTGCATCACGGAATTATGATTCTCAGAAGACACCTGGAATCAACCGATAACGCACACGACGCACAC
>JAUWQW010000007.1 GCA_030610885.1 Candidatus Aminicenantota bacterium
CGTATTATCCAATTTAATAAAAACGGCCAGTTTTTGTCAGATTCGGGAATAATATCTGCATCAGAAGTCTCAGGAAATCACTCAAATTTTCAATATAAAGATTTTCAATTTACGACCCATAGTGCCGCGATAAAAATCGAAATTCGCTTACAGTTAAACAGCCTGGATTCATGGGCAAGGGTATGGTTTGATTCACTTAGATTTAGGCTAAAGAATCCTTAACCCTTAAGGGGGTGTCTATGTGTTGGATGCCAAAGGTAACTGCATTCCATTGATAAGAGAATAATGTATATGACCCTCTGTGGAAATTCCAATCACATAAAGGGTCATGTACCTCTTTTCTCTACTCTTACCCTTTCAATTTTTCTCCGAAAAAAAGTTGATAGATCTGAACTCCAAGTTCACGGTTGTCTTTAATTTCCGGGTTCAGCGCAGAGGGGACAAATATTTTATCAGTTTCGATAATGAGAGAGAGCTTATCATCTTCTTCCATCATTTCAGGAGTAATGACATATTCTTTAAAAAATTTTGCAGTGCCTGGGTTAAATTCATTAATGACTCTCTCTTTTATTTTTATGATAACTTTTTGATCTATGTGTGCTTTTTTGTCAATTGAGCCGCGAATAATCAATAAAGCATTCCTCCTGGGATTTTCTAATATACAAACAGATTTTTTAGCTGTCCACCTCCAAGTTTGCCAGTTAGGATCTTTAATATTTAAATTCGTTTCTGTTTTATACCAACCTTGGTCATAAGTAACTTCAAAAGGCTTTAAAATGTCAGACTTAATTTCTATTTTTTTTGGAAACATAAATCTTTTAATGCCTGGGTTGAGATATTTCCAAACCTTTTTTTGAAGTGCATTTATTGTTATCCACCCTCTACTGGGACAATTTATACAATCTGGGTGTAAATCACCTGTAAGCAAGCCTCTTCTGAGTTCCTTAATCTGTGAGTTATTAAAAACTTCTGATAAAGATTGTCCTGTTCCCAATGAATAGATAGGTTTGTGCCAACAACAAGGTAAAATATCCTTATTTGCTTGAACCATTACAAACTCCCATGGGTCTAAACAATCTCGTGTTTGGCCTTCTTTCTTGGATGAAGAATATCTGTGTGGAGCAGATTCATCTTCTATAGATTCCATCTTTTCACTCTTTTTTTGTATATTTTTCTCTTCAATCTTCATTACTTCTTCAGAATTACTACTATTATGATTCACTTCTTGTAAACATTTTATTTTCTGCTCGAGAGTATCTAATAATCCTTGTTGGACATGATATTCTATATTAGAGTCTTTTAAAAATTTAAACGTTTCATTCAAAGATGCTTGAGCCTTTTGCAGCAAATCAACTGGCATCTCTGTAATGTGGGTTACATTCAGAGCCCCCTGTACATCTGGATACTTTGTTAAATTACAGAAATTAAAATGATTAACACCAAGTGCTTTGCCAAATGCAACATATTCCTTCAGATTAAAAATATTTTTATCAGATACAACACAACTAAGGGAAATGCTTGGAGTTTTTCGACCTACTTTAATCATAATAGCACGAAGCCTCAATATATTAAGACATATTATTTTTAAATCAGCGCCACGCCTCAACTCTCCAAACAGTTCTGGATCATTTGTGTCGCAGCTAATCTCAATACTTTTAAATCTTGAAAGGGTTTTAAGCTCTTCTTGAGAGAACTCTTTAGCAAAATTAGATATAATATGGAGGTGCATTCCTGCATCTAACATTTTGTTACATAATAGGTTCCAATTTTTGTATATTGTTGTTTCTCCATGTCCACTCACAGTTACAACTTTAACATTTCTAGATTTTAATGATTCAATAATACTCTCCATTGTTTCTATATCAAGATCAACTCCTTTGTAGTTAGGTTGGCTGACATAGCAAAACACGCATTTTAGATTACACCTGGATGTAAATTCAATATGAGCAATTTTTGTTCTTGGTGATTCCAATAAATTTGTGGGTTTTGTTTGTTCCAGTTTTGAAAAATTTTTTATCCTTTCAATTATATTCATATAGATTTCCTTATATAATTTTGTATCCTTTTATAAATTTTATTCTACAATAAGTATTTGTATAGGTCAAGCACAGTAAACAATGGGAGGCAGGTCTTGAAATACGACCTTTTGTCATTTTAGCTCTTCTTTGCTTTTTCAATTCTTTTTATTACTCTGCTTATTGTTGTATAATGAACTCTTAAGTATTCAGATATCTCTTTCATCGTATAACCATTTTCAATACAAATTTGAACTTTACAAATAGAAATGTTTGGAAAAGTAATTAAATATTAATAGTGTCCGAAATTTCATACAATCGGGTAAACCTTTATCAGATCTTATTATAGAGCGTTTTTTTAAAAATCTATGTATGGAAAACCATACAATAACCTAAAAGCTAAATTAAAACCAATATAAAATTAAAATAAAAAAATAATAAAAATCTCTTTCATATTCGATGTCTTGGACAATATTTTAGTTATAGTTATCATTTTCACTAAAAATGGCACAATTATTGCATGCTATAAATATACTAAAACTTATAGGAGGTTTTAAATGAAAGCTTTATCAAAGCTATTTACATTATTGTTAGTTGTTGTTATGATTGGTTCTCTCACAACTTCTATTTATTCACAGGAAGAGGAAGAACTTAAAACTATTTCTGGAATAGTAAAAGCAGTTGATGTAAAAAACAATTCCATAACTGTAAATGAAGATGGTACTAAGATTGACCTTAATTTTACTGTTACTGAAGAGACCATAATTAAAAAGGGAGACAAAAAAATCGAATTAGCAGATCTACAAGAAAATGATGCTGTGGATGTTAAATTTATTGACAGCACAGAAGTAAAATTTATTATTGTTAAAACAAAGTAAATAAAACTAACCTGAGTATATCTAATATATCATTCTATACTTCCTTAGTGTGGCATCTCGTTGGACGCACTTTATTACAAAGAGCATTCAACGAGATGCTTTCTTTTTTTATAAATAAAATAATCCAAATTATCTAAGATCAAAAACAAAAAATAAAAACTTAACCTCATTTAATATCATTCAATTATTTGAATCTTTCAATCAACTCATTTTTATCAAACAGTTTCTAAAAAGGGAATTTATTGACAAATATAAACTAAAATGCTATTTATTTGATTTAGTAAATCGGAGGTGTTAATGGAGGAAAAAATAAAAGCTAAAATAATGGATGGAGAAAAAATGAATAGAGCATTTTCAAGAATTGCAATGGAAATTCTTGAAAAAAATAAGAACGTAGATAAATTGGTTTTAATTGGAATTCAAACAAAAGGAGTCTATGTAGCAAAAAGAATTAAGAGTTTAATAAAAGAAATGGAAGGAATTGATTTACCTTTAGGAATTTTAGACATTACACTTTTTAGAGATGACCTTCATAAACAGGAACAACCACCTTTAATTAAAAAAACAGAAATAAATTTTTCAGTTGAAGACAATGATATCATTTTAATTGATGATGTAATATTTACTGGAAGAACAATTAGAGCTGCAATGGATTCCATTTTTGAACTTGGAAGACCTGCAAGTATACAATTAGCAGTTTTTATTGACAGAGGTCATAGAGAATTACCAATATGTCCAGATTTCAAAGGTAAATATGTCCCAACATCAAGAATAGAGAGGGTAAATGTAATGTTAAAAGAAATAGAAAAAAAAGATCAAGTATTGATTATGGAACCCGAGAGGTTTTAAATGAAAGAAACAATTTTTAAACAAAAACATCTATTAAGTATTGAAGATTTAAGCACTGAAGAAATTGATTTGATCCTTGAAATTGCAGAATCCTTTGTTGAAGTTTCAACAAGAAATATAAAAAAATTTCCAGCTTTAAAAGGTAAAACAGTTGTTAATCTTTTCTTTGAAAATTCAACAAGAACACGAAGCTCATTTGAAATAGCTGCAAAGAGATTAAGTGCAGACTTGATAAATTTTAGCGCTTCAATTTCCAGCCTTAAAAAGGGCGAATCATTAAGGGATACAGTTTTAACTTTAGAAGCAATGAACCCCCATATAATCGTAATAAGACACTCTGCTTCAGGTTCTCCAAAGTACCTCACAACATTTGCTCGTTCATCTATAATAAATGCCGGGGATGGTTTCCATGAGCATCCAACTCAAGCATTGCTTGATGCATTAACAATAAAGCAAAAATTCAATACTTTAAGGGGCCTAAAAATCTCAATAATAGGAGACATACTCCATTCAAGAGTTGCTCGTTCAAACATAATTCTTCATCACAAAATGGGAAATGAAATTTCATTAATAGGACCTCCATCATTAGTTCCAAAAGAATTCGAACAAATGGGAGCAAAAGTTTATTATAACCTGAAAGAGGGTGTAAAAAATTCTGATATTGTTATGATGTTAAGAGTACAGGAAGAAAGAGGAGCAGGAAATTACTTCCCATCAATAAGAGAATATAGAAAATTATTTGAGATAAACCAGGAAACATTTTCTCTTGCAAAAGAATCTGCAATACTAATGCATCCAGGTCCCCTTAATAGAGATGTAGAAATAGAAACATCTCTTGCTGACTCTGATAAATCAGTGATCTTACAACAGGTAACAAATGGTATTGCAGTTAGAATGGCTGTTTTATATCTGTTAAAAGGAGAAAGAAATGAAATTATTAATTAAAAATGGACGTTTAATAGACCCTGCAACAGGAACAGACAATACATATGATATTTTAATTGATAATAAAAAGATAAAAGAGATCTCATCATTAATAAAAAAGACTCCATCAATAAAAACAATAGATGCTGGCGGACTTGTTATTAGCCCTGGATTTATTGACATGCATGTACATTTAAGAGAACCTGGCTTTGAGAATAAAGAAACAATTGAGACTGGTTCTAAAGCTGCTGCTCATGGAGGATTTACTTCTATTGCATGCATGGCAAATACATTACCTGTAAATGATAATAGAACTGTTACTGAATATATTATTGCAAGATCAAAAGAAGCCGGAATTGTAAACATTTTCCCAATTGCAGCAATTTCAATGAATCTTGAAGGTAAAAATATAACCCAGATGGATGATCTTGTTGAAGGAGGCGCTGTTGGTTTTTCAGATGATGGCAAATGTATAATGAGCGCTGATTTAATAAGAAAATCACTTGAATACACAAAAATGCTTGATGTACCAATAATAGAACATCCCGAAGACCATTCAATTTCAGGTGATGGACAGGTAAATGAAGGATTCATCTCATATAAGTATGGATTAAGAGGAATCTTAAATGCAGCAGAAGAAGTAATTGTAGCAAGAGATATCATACTTCAAGAAAGAATTAAATCAAAATTACATCTTGCTCATATTTCTACTTTTGGATCCATTGATCTTATAAAGAATGCAAAAAAGAAAAAAATCAAAGTTACTGCTGATGCAACTCCTCATCACCTTCTTTTAAATGAAGAACTTATAACAACATATGATACAGTTTATAAAGTTAAACCTCCATTAAGAACCGAACGAGATAGGCTTGCATTGATAAGAGGGCTCCAGGATGGAACAATAGACTGTATTATTTCTGATCACGCCCCTCACACAAGAGATGAAAAGGATAAAGAATTTGAATTTGTGCCATTTGGTGTGATTGGATTGGAAACATCTTTCTCTGTAATATATGACAGACTTGTAAGATCAAAAGTCATAAATTTGAAAAGACTAATAGAATTGTTCTCAACAAATCCTGCAAAAATTCTTAATCTAAAAACCAGAGGAATGGTAAAACCAGGACTTCCAGCAGATTTGACAATACTAAATTTGAATAAAAGATTTAAAATAGATGAAAATGACTTTTTATCTAAAGCCAACAATTCTCCATTTATAGGCTGGAAAGGTCAAGGAGTTATTGAATATACAATAGTTAATGGAAAGATTGTTTATAAGAGATCTTAATTTAATCTATAAAAGGATCATAGAGTATCTGTTTTATTATAAAGGGAGATTTCATGACTGAAACAAATAGAGTTTATCCATTTTTTCACCCTGCAGCAAAAGGATTTAGATTCACAATTCTTGCTTTTGTTAGCATGCTCACTTTAGGAACATATTTTGCCTATGATATTGTTGCAGGTATTGCTGACAGTTTAATGAAAAATATGGGAGCAAGTGAAAGCAACATTGGGGCTATGTACAGCATGTACAGTGTTGCTGCTATTATTGCTGTTTTTATAGCTGGATTCCTGATTGATATTCTTGGTACAAGAAAGGCAAGCATGATTTTCTCAATTACTGTGGTAATTGGAGCTGCTATTGTGGCGTTTTCTGCATCTACAAACAATCTCACAATACTATATATTGGAAGATTTATTTTCGGTGCTGGATCTGAGCCATTAGTTGTAGCTCAAAGTTCAATTCTCGCCAGATGGTTTAAAGGAAAAGAATTGGCTCTTTCATTTGGAATAGCTCTCACTGTTAGTAGACTTGGTACTCTATTTGCTCTAAATACAGGCGAACTTATATCAACAAACTATGGTGGGCCATTTTATGCTCTTTTAGCAGCTATGTTTATGTGCATTCTTTCACTTCTTGCAAATATAGTATATGTTGGTATGGATAGAAAAGGAGAGAGAATACTTAACTTAAAAAAAGTTGCTTCTGAAGATAAGGTTGTTTTAAAAGATATAAAATATTTTAAATCAAGTTTCTGGTATGTCACAATACTGTGTGTTACATTTTATTCTGCAATCTTTCCATTTACTGCATTATCATTAAAATTCTTTAATGAAAAATGGGGAGTTCCTCTTGTTATTGAAAGTACTGGCGGGTTTTTGTATAAAATATTTGAAAATTTCTTACATATGTTCAATACTGCTGGAGGTATTGCTTCAATAATTATCTTTACCTCAATGATGTTTGCGCCATTTGCTGGAAAATTTGTTGATAAAATAGGAAAACGAGCAACTTTAATGATATTCGGGTCATTGCTCATGATTCCAAGCCATTTATTAATGGGTATTACCAAAATTTACCCTGTAATACCAATGATCTGCTTAGGAGCAGCCTTTGTTCTTGTACCAGCATCAATGTGGCCTTCGATTCCCCTGGTTGTTAAAAAAGGGAGGGTTGGTACTGCATTTGGTGTAATGACTGCTATTCAAAATATTGGTCTGATGACATTTCCAATCTTAAATGGAAAATTAAGAATGTTAACAGGCTCATACACAGCAAGCCAGATAATGTTCGCCTCCCTTGGTGTAATAGGTTTAATCTTTGCTATTCTCTTAAGGAGAGCTGATAAAAAAACAGGAAGTACTTTGGAAAAACCTTAAAATATTAAGGAGATAATAATGCTATTAACAATTGATGTAGGAAATACATGCACAGGAGCTGCGGTTTTTGATAAAAAAAATATTATTTTTAAAAATAAGCTTTCAACACCTATTGAAATTTCCGAAAGATTCCTGAAAAACCTGATAAAATCTGAATATAGAGATAAAATAAATAAGATTATTATCTCCTCTGTTGTACCTCTTATAGACAAATCTCTATCAATATCTATTGAAAAGTTATTTGAAAAGGGAGCCTTTTTTATAGATTTTAAAACAGATACAGGAATAAAATTAAAAATAGACAATCCTGAAGAGATGGGAGCAGACAGAATTGCAGACTCAGTCGGAGCCCTATATTTTTTTAAACCCCCTTTTATTATAATTGATTCAGGAACTGCAACAACATTTGATATAATTAATGAAAATTATGAATATATTGGAGGTTCAATATTCCCGGGAATTGATATTTCAATTAAAAGCCTTGCAAATAATACTGCGAAATTGAATAAAATAAATTTTAAAATTCCTGATTCTATTATTGGAACAAACACAGAAGATAGTATAAAAGCTGGAATATTTTACAGTTATATTGGAGGTTTGAGCTTTATGATAGATGAATATAAAAAGATTATTGGAAATAAAGCAAAGGTTATTGTTACAGGTGGATTGATAAAATACTTTAAACATAGAATTAAAGAAATCGATCTATATGAACCGGACCTGATATATTATGGGCTAAATATAATAAATGAAAGGATATCAAAACAATAATGCTTCTAACTCTGTGCTTATAAATGTCTGAATCCAATATTTTAAATTCAAAACCCAAAATAACTGATTATGATTTTATAATAAAGATCATTCAATTTCTTGAATCAAAATTTGGCATAAGTTTCTTTATTACAACAATGGATTTTGATACCCTCTACAAATGGTGGGAAAAGAAGATTCCTTTTAAAATTATTGAAGAATCAATTTCAAATGTTATTAATAGATGGAATTTAAAAAAAAGGAAAATTTACAGTTTTTCTAACTTTTCATATGAAGTAAGAAAAAATTATAAAGGATTTCTTGAATTAAATGTAAGTGTTGGAAAAAGGGAAGAAAAAAAAGAGGAGTATGATAAGATTGAAAAGTTTTTCAATAATTATCCACAAGAGTTAAAAAAACTCAAAAAAGAATTCGAAAATGTTCATGAAAAATTCAAAAACAAAGAAAATATAGATATTGACAATATAAAAGAGAAATTATTAAGTTTATTTAAAGAGAATAATGAATTAAACCTTAAAACACAGATTTTTTTAAGAAGCCTTGCGCCTGAATTGAGAAAACCTGAAATTGAAAAAAGATATAGAATAAATTATCTTTTAAATAAGTTCAAAATCCCTGATTTTGATATATAAAGTCGCAGATGTATACATACAAGCAATTCCATTTGGATCTATTCTTTAAAACAGGAATCAATTTTATTTTTCCTCTAATTTAATTTTTCATTATCATCAAAAAAGCTTTCAATTAAATCAATCAATTCTTTTTCATCAAAGACTCTCGAAATATAACCATTAGGACCAATTCCTTTAAATTCCACCCTCTTTTTCTTTTTAAAGTCATCAGAAATAAATATGATGGGTTTAGAGAAGAATGGCCTCACCCTTTGAGCTGTTTCAATGCCATTCATTCTACCTCCCAATTTTAAACCAATAAAAATAACATCAGGAGTTTTTTTCTTTATTCTTTTCTCAACATCTTCTCCCCTTGCTAATATTCCATCTATAATATAACCTGATCTCTTTAAAGCCATTCTTAAAGCAGCTGCCGGTGTACTCTCATTCTCAACGATCATTATCTTTCTTCTATATTTAACCTTCATATTTCCTCCTTTTTGCTTTTTCCATATTTTTTCTGTAGTTTTAATTTATAAAACCTATGCTTTTCTAAAAGAATATTTTCAATTCAAATACTTTCTGTATAATGCCATCATATCCATTTCTTTTAAATGTTCTGAAATTATAGGCTCTGCAGGCATAAGGCTACCATTCTTAATAAAGCTTACTCTATCAGCAATATTATATACATAAAATATATTGCCAGTTAAATATAAAATAGCTTTATCTTTCTGTTTCATTTCCTCAAGTAATATGTTAAATTTCAGTTCAAACTCCTTATCTTCACCTCTTATAAAATCATTAATTACAATATTATTTTCATCATTCATCAATGAAATAGCCAAATAAACTGCCTTAAAATCAATAAGATTCGAATTCTTTATTTTTATATTTAAATCCTTTTCAAACAAATTAAATTGAAACAGAATCTCAAGAACTCTATTCTTTAAATTTATGTTATTACCACATATGTAATCAATAAAATTATTCAAAGTAACCTCAATCTCAAAATCACCTATATCTTCAATATGGTTCACTGATGAAATATATTTTTTTTCAGATTCAGTCACATCATTCGAATCAACAAAGATCTTACCTTTATTTATTTTTCTGAATCCTTCAAGTATTTCAAAAAGAGTTTCCAAACATTGTTCTTCTTTACATATCAAACAATATATCTCTCCATTTTCTATTCCCATATTAAGATCATTCAATAATGATCCATTTTCACCATATTCCAAATGTTCTATTTTAATCATTTCTTATAAATTAGATTTCTTAATCGAAAATAAGAAATTCCAATAAGTATTATGCAGTAACACATTATAATCAAGATCCCATATAAATAAGTTTCAGGTAAATGATTTTTTGCTCCGAAAATATTCTCATTATGTTTAACAAAGGGTTCTATCTTCTGGCTTCTCTTTATATACATTTTTTGAATGTAATACTCAAGAAACTCTCTCCTCAAATTTATGATATAATCATAAAAACCTAAATATCCATAAAAACCCTGACCAGATATTTCATGTGATACAAATGAATAATAAAGAGAAGGATATAATAATGAACTTTTTTCATAATAATTTATCAAATTTCTAAGCTTTTTTCTAAGCATCATTTCCCGACTTACATTTAGCATGAATTCGTTCTTCCTGTATTCCTTAGCAAGTTTTATATTTATAGGTTGAATTTTAGTTAACGAATCTTTTTTCTTAAGAAGCAGTTCCAGTCCTCTTTTTTCAAAATCCATTAAAGTTTTTAGCTTTTTTATATTTATCTTTTCATTTGTCGGAAGCTTTTGAGATTCATTAAACAAGTAAACACGATTAATCTCAGGGATTAAAAAAATTGATACAAACCAGAATAAGAAAACCCACATATAAGTAATCATTTCAAATTTTGATAGAACTTTTATTAAACTTCCAATACAAAAGAAAAAATTTAGAAACAAGAGAGTATATAGGAGAAAGGGTAAAATATAAGGTATATTTTGAACATGAAGAGAAATGCCCTTTATTAAGGTAAAAAAGTAAACAAACTCAAACAGGAGAACAAAAATCATATTCAGCCAAAAGAGTCTTGAAAAAAGTGCCTTAAAAAACACTCTCTTTAAATCCATTTGCTTCAAAACAAATCTCATATAATTCTTACTTTCAATCACTCCAGCGCCCATATAAATCATAAACAAACTTCCGAATAGAAACACAATCCCTGAAAAATCCTTAAAACTCCCCTTTTGAGTAAACAAATTTTTACCCTTAAAAGAATGATATATTTTCAATATCTCAAGAGTATCAACATTAGATTCAATATCCTTGAATACAGTACTGTTTGTAAAAAAAACAGTAACAGGAGAAAGCTCATAAAGTACCCTGAATCCATATCCTCCATATTGTGTATAATTTGTATATTGTTTGACTTTCTGTTTTTCATAAGCAATAAAATTCTCTTTTTTGTTTAAAAATCCCATATATTCACTAATCCCAACAGATATATAATAAAGAGAAAGGACAAATAAAAAGATTACAAACAGGTTCACCTTTTTATCTCTAAAAATACGCAAAAATTCATATCTTAAAAATCTCATACAATTCAATCATATTTATCTTACCAGATATCCCGAATTTAATCAAAGGGCAGTCTCACTGCCCTTTGATTAAATACTATAGAAAACAAGAGTAGCATAGTTCCCATAAAGACCTAAAATATTGTATTGCTGCAATAAGCTCCAGAAAAGTTTAATATCAGGTTTTTGTTTCATTAAAATTTCTTTTTTTATCTCTTTTAGTGTTGATAAAATCGAATCCATATCATTAACACTCTTCTCATACACACCTGCTACATCTCCTTTTTTAAGCAATTCTGATACCTCAGCCATAATTTCCTTATTAAGATGGTTCTTTTCTGCAAATGATTCATAATCAAATTTAGCATAACTCTCAGCCTCGCCCTTTTCATCACATATGATTTTACCAAAATTCATTGCATCCGAATAATGAATCCTGGCCTTTTCCAGCTTAAAGATCGCTGATTCAGTAAGCTTAAAAACATAATCAAAATCAAATGCCATTTTTTCAGCAATTTCAACCTCATTTAATAACAATAAAACATCGGAATTGGACTGAAGAAACAGAGATGTACCCTCAATAATCAGATCATTCTGATCGGATTTGTAATCGCATGGGGGGTAATTCAATGCAATTATAGCATGAAGATACGTATAAGCTAATAAAATTACCACTAGCACAACAAATATTTTCAAAAAATTCCTTTTCTTTAACATTTTTTTTCTCCTTATTAATTTAATTTCTTTGTTCAATTACAATATAGATTATAAAAAAGATAAATTGATTATCTATGGAGGAATAAAAACATCTATCATTTGTCAGTCTTTTTCATTCTAATTTAAAGTTATTTAAATTGCATAACCTTGAATTAAAAATCTTTTATACTTTCAAAATATTCTTTAGTTCTTAAAATTTTTTCCAGTTTCTGTCTTGAAATTCCATAATTCTTTTCTAATTTATCAATATTATAATATTCATCATATTTTTCTTTATTAATTTCTTTTAAATCTTTTAACTTTTTTTTTAAATCTTTACTCATTTTTTACTCCTAAATCATAATTTCGCCTTTTTATAATTTTTATCATATTAAACACATAGCAATTTTTATGCCAACTTTTCTAAAAAAACCCTTATCATTTGATATCAAGGATTTCCAGCTTTTTTCATATTTTTTTTATTCATACAATCTATATTAATGTGTTAAGTATCTTTACACAACAATTTTATAAAAAGCTTTAAAGCATTTGACAATGAGGGTTTATAAAATTCAGCCTAAATTGTGTAAATTTTCTTTACACATCGCAAATACAATCAATAATACTTGATATCAAAGGCTTTCCAAAAAATAAAGTGTAAAATATCTTTACACAATCATCTCCAAACACGAGAATAAAACATCGGGAATACTTTAAATTATTTTCTAATCATTTTTGCTTTTAATAGCAGAAATAATGTTCTCTGCAATTTGCTGGAGATTCTCATAATGAATCAACCTTTTAAATATAGATTCCAGAGAGGGAAGCTGCATAAGATCTTTTAATTGAGTTACTGAGTTATCTGCAAGAATAACTCCCTTATCTATGATAATAACACGATCACATATTTTTTCAACAACTTCCAGAATATGAGATGAATATATGATGATCTTTCCCTGTTTGGAAAACTGTCTTAAAATATCTTTAAATATTAACATAGTTGAGGTATCAAGTCCTGATAAGGGTTCATCTAATAAAAGGATGTCCGGATTATGTATCAAAGAAGCTACAATTAATATTTTTTGCCGCATGCCTTTTGAATAATTAGATATGGGAAGATGCATATCTATGGATAAGCCCAATTGCTCCATCAAATAATCTATTTTTTTGTTTAAGATCTTTTCAGGAATAAGCCGCAATCTACCAACCAGTTGAAGATATTCTTTACCACTCAAATGAGAATATAACTCAGCCTGCTCAGGAATATACCCTATTCTCTTTTTATATTCAAAAATGTTTTGATCAATATCCGATCCATTGAATAATATTTGTCCTGAATTGGGTTCCAGCAAGCCTGAAAGCATTTTAATTGTAGTAGTTTTTCCTGCTCCATTGGGACCAAGATACCCCAGTATTTCATAAGGTTTAGCAACAAAACTTATACTATTAACAACTGGTATATTATTATATTTTTTAGTAATTTTTCTTATCTCTAATATTTTATTCATCTTTTCCTCAAAAGTTTCTGTCCATTTCCATAAGCTTCAATTAATCCAGCCCTAATGTTAACATTACAGATTCAGGCTCTTCCTCATATATGAGATGAAGCTCTTTAATTTTATAATTTTCGTAAAACCTTAAACCCAAATACATAATAAACGCTATTGAAAAGAAAAACACATAATAATGTGGATTATTCAATAAATAGACTCCCAACTTAGACAATGAAAAGAAATATCCAAAAAATCCTAAAACCAGATATGGCCAAAAATATTTAAGTTTAAGTTTTCCTGGAACGTATTCAGATGCAAAAGGGAGTTTCCTGAAATTAATAAAACACACTTCCAATAATAACAGAGCGATGAATAAACAATAAAGTGTGTGATATATAGCAAGCTTCATGCCCCAGAAGTAATGATAAAGAGGATAAGTAATAATGGCTAAAGGTAAAACCGAAGAAAAAATGAGACCCTTTTTAAAGCCCTTTATATAATTTTTGATCTGTATAAGTTCACTGATTTTAAAAATCCAATTAGCTTCAAGCATGATAGGATATATAACAATCAGCCTCAATCCAACAATCAAAAAAAAGTATAAACCTATTGGAATAGATACAAAATAAAAATTGACAGACCAAAAAAAGCTCTCTCCCTCTTTTATATATATGTGGATAAATCTACTAATAAAAAAACTAATGGGAAATGCTAAATACAATATCAATTTTAACTTATGCTCCTTGCTTCTTTTTAGTGTTTTAATATAAAACATGAAAATTGCATACTGAACAGGATGTTTTAAAAAAAGCTGCTGAAATATATGTTTTAAATACTTGAACAAAGATATATATTTTATTCTTTTTTGATTCACAGCATAATTTTTCAGGTATCTCCTTAAGCTGATTGGAACAGCTGTCAAGTACAAGGCAACTAAAAGAAACACTGCAATAAGGCCAATCATACAATTTCTTTCCAATATTGGATCTGTTTTGCAAATCATGTGGTTATAAATCCCGGTAAACCATAATGGGGGATAATAATCCATAAAATTGGAAGCATTATCCTTTAATGAAGGCAATGATTTATATACCATTGGAAACCACACAAATACAGATAGAAAGCCTAAAAGCAGAGTAAACTGAAAAAAAGCAGATACCTTTTTAAAGATTTCCCTTTTAAACAAAATCATTAAAAGACTTTGTATGAATGCAACTGCAAAAAAAACAAATAGACTCCCCAACAAATTGGATAAATAATGAGCCAGTCCTCCAAAAAAAGGATTGAAATTGGGCAAGTTACCAGGATAAAAAATGAATATAAGGGTTGAAAAAATATTCAATATAGTTGATATGATCACTATAAAAATAAGCAAACTAAAAAATTTTGCTACAAACAACACTCTTGCTCTAACTGGTAATGATATTAAATTAATATAATCCATACGGTCTAAGAAAATTTTATCCCAGTTTGAAATAGTAATTACACCAATTAAAGCCATATTAAGGCTTAAAATCAATGTTTCTTGCAACCAAAGGTCTGAAACAGAGAGATTGAACATTTTGCTCCAGAGATATGGTGATAGTATTGTTTGGGAAATATATCCTATACTTACTGAAAAAATCACCAGCAATACAATCTGCTGTTCTCTCTGTTGATTTTCAAACTTTAATAGATCATTGTAAAATAGACGCGTTAAAAAGTGTCTTGACAATGAATAAAATTGTCTGAGTTCATTGCTGATTGTTTTAAATATTTTCATATCTTTTAACAACATTATATATATAACAAAGTATCTATAAACACTTTACATTATAGGACTTAAAGCCTTTATATGCAATATGTATGTTCCCTGTATTTCATATTAATATAGCTTTTTTAAGGTTTTTTCGTTCTGAATCTTGATTTAGAACATGTTTTAAAATAAGATAAAACACAAGAATAAAACATCATAACGCCTCTTGACAGTTATATTTTAAGATTGTATATTAAATTTGTTTCAAATTGTATATAATTTTAACAATATGAAAAAAATAAAAGAATTTGAATTTATAAAATCAATTTCCAAAAGCATTGAGGGTTCCTATTCTCCTAATGATTTTTTAAATCTTTTACACAAACTCATTCAAAATTTCATACCTTTTAAAAGAATTATCATATTCTACAGAGATGGATTCGGTAATAAATTCAGCCCCTTTCCAGAAAAAATTGATAATTCTCAAATCATTACACTTAATGAAAATTCCAATTTAATAAAGAGCTTCATTACACGTAAGAGTTCTATACTATTTGATAAAAAAGAGAATATATATTGGGAACTATTCAATAAAGATTCAAATAATTTATTGGATAAATATAATATAAACTATATTATTCCACTATATTGTAAAAATTATTATCGCGGGATACTTCTTGCCCATATTGAGCACAATAAAACCAGACTTATAAAAGATATAGATAGAATAATAAAAATAGCTGCAAATATCTTCATACCAATCATAGAGACTGAACGCCTTGAAAATGAAAATGACAGAAACTATTACAGATTATTCAAATTTGACAGGTTAGTTTTACTTGGTGAAATGGTTGCCTCAATCTCTCATGAACTAAAAACACCAATGAATACTATTATTTTAGAGATCGAAGAAATCATTGATTCATATATTAAACCTGATGAAATTAAATCAGCTTTAAAAAAAATAAAAAAAGAAACCTTTAGAGTTAATGATTTTATAGAATCACTGCTAAGTTTCTCAAAGCTTAAAGAAATATCAATAATAGACTTTTCATTAAAAGAATTTATAGAAAAAGCTCTTAACGATATCCCAAAAAAAAGGATACCTGCTAATGTTAAAATAATAAAAGAAATAGATGAAGACCTATATGTGTCAGCTGATAAAAACAGGTTACATCAAGTTTTTTTAAATATACTCTTTAATGCAGTTGATGCAGTTGGAGAAACAGGCGAAATTACAATAAGAATCTATTCAGAGTACAAAGATGTAAAAAAGGGCATGAAGTATATAATTTCAATCCATGATAATGGACCAGGTATTCCTTTAGATATAAAAGATAAAGTACTTAAACCCTTTTTTACCACAAAAAAGGAAGGAACCGGCCTTGGACTATATATTTCCTATGGAATAATGAAAAGCTTGAAAGGAGATTTAGAAATTGAAAGTACTGAAAATGGAACAACTGTTTATTTAATATTACAGGATGATTGAAATGAAAAAAAAACATTCAATATTAATTGTTGAAGACGATATTTCATTAAGAAACTCAATAAAAAATATTCTTAAAAGAAGAGAATATGAAGTCAGTGAGGCAAACTCAGTAAAAACAGCACTTCTAACCTTAAAAAAGAGAGTATTTGACCTTATTCTTTTAGATATTACATTAAAAGATGGGTCAGGTATGAATGTTTTAAAAAAGATCTCAAATGACTATAAAAACAGAGTTATAATAATTTCAGGAACAGGAACTATTGATATAGCAGTAGAAGCCATAAAAATGGGAGCTTTTGCTTTCCTTCAAAAACCAGCTGGACGTGATGTGATTTTAGAAACAGTAAAGAAAAACATATTATTAAACCAAAAGCTGGATGATTATCAGACACTTATATCTGAATTGTGTGATAAATCAAAATTCGAAAATATCATTTTCAAAAGTCTTCAAATGAAAAAAATAATACAAAAGGCAATCAAAATTACTGATCTGGATAATACGATATTAATTAGTGGAGAGACTGGAACTGGCAAAGAGTTACTTGCACGTGCTATCCATTATACATCAAAAAGGAAAAATGACCCCTTAATTACTATTAATTCTGCATCAATTCCAGACACCTTGGCAGAATCTGAACTTTTTGGATTTGAAGCAGGGGCATTCACAGACGCAATCTCTTCCTTTCCTGGCAAATTCATACTTGCTGGAAATGGAACTATATTCTTAGATGAAATTTCTGAATTATCTCCTCTTATTCAATCAAAATTATTGAGAGTTCTTGAATCAGGCGAAATCTCTCCATTAAAAAGTGCTAAAACAAAAAAGATAAACGCCAGAATAATTACTGCAACAAATAAAAATTTAGAAACACTGGTCAAGAAAGGACTTTTCAGAAAAGATTTATACTACAGAATAAACCAGATTAATATTCATATACCTCCATTAAGAAAAAGAAAAACAGATATTATACCTATTGCTGAACATTTTCTTTTTATTTCCAATATTACCCTATCAAAACGTATTGAAAGATTTGATGATGAAGTTAAAGAGACTCTTCTCCAATACTCATGGCCAGGTAATATTCGCGAATTAAAAAATGTAATCAATGAGCTCTCTCTCTTCGTTTCAGGTCCAGAAATTAAGATGAAACATCTACCTTACAGTATATTAATGCAAAAAAAATCATTTAAAAAAGAAGAACATTTAACCACATTAAAAGAAATTGAGAGAAACCAGATTATTAATGTCCTAAAATCAACAAATTTTAATATTAAAAAAAGTGCTAAAATTTTAGGTATTTCCAGACCTTCTATTTATAAGAAGATAAAAGAGTTTGACATAAATAAAATTTAAATTTTTCAGTTATTTCTTTTACTGAAGTTGGTATTAAAGATAGAAAAGGTAAGCAAAAATAGTTTTATCTTTTAGGTACTGGGAAAAAAGATTCAATTAGTGATAAAATAATATATGATGAAATTAAAATTTAAAAAAGCTGGCATTGTTGTCAAACCTCATAATGATGTTGCTTTTCACTTAAAAAAAACTTATGAAATACTTAAAGAACTTAAAGTTGAAATTATTCTTGAAAAGATTGCTGCGAATTTATTGAATTTAAAAAGTGATATTTCAAGAGAAAAAATTGCTGATTATTCTGATATTATAATTCTAATAGGTGGAGATGGAACATTCCTATCAATTGCAAAACAGGTAGTTGAAAATCAGATCCCTATTGCAGGTTTTAATCTAGGAACACTTGGATTTTTAACCGAATTGAACAAAGATCTGCTTGATAAGTACTTACATCAAATTTTTTATGGTAAATTGAAAATATCTGAGAGAAAATTACTTGAGATTGACTTTAAAAGAAAAAAATATATTGCATTGAATGACGTTGTTGCAAGTAAAGGCAATATTTCAAGAATTATTAAATTACTTCTTGAAATAAACAAGGTTCAAGTTGCTGAAATTAGATCAGATGGTCTTATAATATCAACACCTACTGGTTCAACAGCATACTCTCTCTCTGCAGGAGGTCCAATAGTTACCCCAGATGTAAAGGGTATTATTATAACACCAATATGCCCTCACTCATTAACATTTAGACCTATCATTATACCAGACAATTCTGAAATAAAAGTAAAACTACTGTCTGATACTACAGGAGTATATATAACAATTGATGGTCAGGAAGTAATTCCAATGTCAACAGATGATCTTTTCAAGGTAAGAATTTACGATAAAAAGCTAAAAATAATTGAATCCATTGATATGAACTACTATAAACTCCTTTCAGAAAAATTAAACTGGGGAATTTAGTATAAAACTTATAAAAATTTTTTCAACCATATTTCATAAATAATGTGGAAAACTTACTTAAAACAAACACCTAACCTTTACAGGAGTTAAATCTTAATGGTTTGCACATTTTTTACATTTGTAACATAGCTATATATTTGCTTTTTCGCCAAAACTATTGACTGTAGGGGAAACCTTAATTTTAATTGACATAAAGCCCAAACAATAAATAAAATTAATATACTAACTTAAGTATTTCAAGAATAAATTACCAATCAAATTTAATTGTCAAGAATAAAGAATACAAAATCACCTTTTTTTAAGTTCAGGTCTTTCACTCTATTTCCCTTTAATTCTAATACATATTTAGCAGGTTTAGAAGATATATAATTTTTACAGGGTTCAGTTTTACACGGAGGTACATTTGTAAACATATCAACAATTTGCTTACTTTTATCTAAACAAATAATATCAAGATAGATAAAAGTATTTTTCATCCAAAAACTACGTATATCCTCTTCATCAAATACAAATAGCATACCATAATTATCTGGTATTGATTCTCTGTACATCAATCCTCTAACCCTTGCTTCTTCAGTGTTAGCAATCTCAACAATAAATTCATTTGAACCAATAAACAATGGAATCAATTTTGTATCTCCATAAATTAAAAAAGAAACATAAAAAATTATAAATATAATATATATTTTTTTCATACAAAAGGTACAAAAGAAACGCCAATCAAAGATTCTTCAACAATTTTACCTTTCAATTTTCTATACCGCATTAATCTCTGAATATAATCACCAACTGGAGCTACTGCAATCCCACCCTCTTCCAACTGATCAAAAAGATTCTCTGGAAATTTATATGTAGAAGCAGCAATTATTATTCGATCAAATGGTGAAAATTCAGGCCAGCCGTTTCTTCCATTTTCAATTTTAAAACTTATATTGGAATAATTCATAATATCAATTAGAGTGACTTTTGCCTTTTCTCCCAGCTCTTCAATTACCTCTATAGTAAATATATGATCAACAATCTCAGCTAAAATTGCAGTCTGATATCCAGAACCAGTTCCAATCTCTAAAACTCTTTCATTTCCATTTAATTCCAACATTTCAGTCATATATGCAACAATATATGGCTGAGATATTGTTTGACCATAACCAATAGGAAGAGGACCATCTTTATAAGAGTAACTTTTTTCTCTATCTGAAACGAAAATTTCTCGTTTAACCTTTAACATACTATCAATAACTTTTTTATCTTTAATTCCCCTGGCTTTTATCTGCTTATCGATCATTGCCTTTTGTTCTATAGAAAAATCCTTACCCATATTCAATTATTTCCTTTATATATTATAAGTTAATATAAATTTGAATTCAAGATTTTATTATGCACTTTAAATTAAGATTATTCTACTTTTATAGCACTCTTAAATATTAAATATCCATTGGCATCAATATATAAATTTCTTACCTTCTTATTATAAACAACAGTTGATTTTAAATGAAAAAGTGGATTCCATGGTGCATCATTGTGAATTATCTCCTGTGCACGCTCATATAACTTAACCCGTTTTCCCTTTTGTAATGTTTTTCTCGCCTCTTCAAGAATGGATGTAAGCTCAGGATTATCATAATGGGCTCTATTTTTACTCCCTTTTTTCATTGTTAAAGTTGGATATAAAAAACTATCTGGATCAGGCCCTGCTATCCATCCTACAAGAACCATATCATGTTCTCCCCTATCTACTCTTTTTAACATTTCATTAAATGACAACGGGGCTTTCTTAATAAAAATATTTAAAGGTTTGGCGTTCTCTATTAGAATATTAGCTATCTTATTCAATGCCATATTAGTTTTCTCATAAAAAATAGAACACTCAAAACCATTTTCTAACCCGGATTTCTTTAAAAGCTCCTTCACTTTTACTATATTGTAATCATAATCAACAATCTTTTTATTAAAACCAAATAGATATGGAGGGATCGGTGTAACTGCTGGTATGGCAAGATTCTGAAAAACATGTCTTATAAGCATCTTTTTGTCAATTAAATGACAAAAGACTCTCCTTATCTCAACTTTATTGAAAGGCTCTTTTTTAGTATTAAATGCTAAATAATGAATTCTAAAAGATGGAAAAAAGAGAAATCTAACCTCTTTATCTCCCTTAAACTCTTCATATTCCTTTGCTGAACGAATCTCTGAAATATCAGCAATATTGTTCTTTATATGAAGGAATTTAGTGCCAGTATTTTTTACAATTTTATAAGTAACTTTTGAAAGCCCTGTCTTCCCATCCCAGTAAAACTCATTTCTTTTAATAATAAGGAATTTACCCTTTTCCCATTTTTCAAATTTGAATGGCCCAGTACCAATAGGCTTAAAACTATTACCCTTATAACAACCCGGCGCTACTATTGAAGCAGCCGGATCTGTTAATGCAGTTAAAAATGGAGCATAGGCCTTATTTAAAACTATCTCAACTGTATACCTATCTATAAGTTTAATATCTTTTAAATATGGAAAAAAATATTCCCATTTCTCATACTCTGATCTGTAATTCCCCATTCTTCTCTTGAATGATTTTACAACAGCTTTTGCATCAAAAATCTCTCCATTATGAAACTTCACGCCCCTTCTGAGTCTGAATATCCATCTTTTACCATTATCTTTAGCTTCCCAGCTTCTAGCCAAACATGGTTCTATAATAAGGGTTTCTTTTTTAAATCTAACAAGGCCTTCAAATATATTTGATAAAACTTGATTTGAGTAAAAATCAACTGCTTTGCCAGGCTCCATAGATGCGGAATCAATTGTCCTTACATAAATAATAGTATCTCTTGAAGAATAGAGATTGAAGAATAATAGAATACAAAAAGAGATAATGGGAAAAAACTTCTTCCTATAAAATATCATAAACTAAATATAATTTATTTTTAATAAAAATTCAACAAATAACTATCCTATTTATTTTTTATTAAATATAATTAAAGGTTCACTGATATAATAATTATTCAATATCTCCTTAAACAAGAGGTACTCTCCAGGCTCGATCTTTGATTTATTAATACCAACATCTAATTTTATCTTAACATTTCCACCCTTTTTTTCATTTATATTTTGTTCATAATACCCTAAATCATTTTCAAGAGTTACTTTAGAAGCAATAAAATCGACTTCAAATTCTTTTGGAAATTCAATGTCAATATCAACTGAAAATTTAAACGGAACATCCAGATATAATATATTATTTCTTTTTTTCTGAAAAACCATACTCTTTGACAAATAAGGAAAATCAAATTTCTTTATCTTAAATTTATCTTTATAGATCTCTTTCAGAATTTTTCCCTCTATTTTAACTTCTGCTTTCAACTCTTCTGGGTTTAATAACAATATCTTTTTAACATCCAATTTTGATATAGATAAAATATTTCCAAGGATTCTTTTAAGAAATGATTTGTTGTTTTTTACAGCAGATTTATATTGATTAAAGTTACCTTTAATTGAAATAAAAAATTCACCATTACTCTTTTCTTTACCAATCTTTATGTTCCCGGAAATCTCAATTTTATTATCATTCCAGGTATAAATTTTTATTTTCTCATATTCCCCCTTATTCACATTATAAACCTGTGAGCCCGACAACTTATAAGGGAATAGATTGTTTTGAACCTTATATGGATTTAAATAGATAATACCATTATCCTTATCTCTTACCTTTATTAGATAATCCTCAATCTGAAGAATAGTAGGTACTGTATCTATCATATATTTATCATAAGGAACTGCAAGAATTTCAGACGAAATATCAAAATATTTAAAAACCTGATTCAATAAACAGGCTTTTTCTAATTTTGTACCATAATTTGATAAATAAACCTGGTTAATATCTCTAATATTAATACCTGTCAAATCTGTTCCTATCATGCAATTATCAATATTCTTCGCAACAATATTCTGAACTTTAAAACAAAATTCATTTTCATTAGAAGTAGACTTTCTAATCTCTTCAACCTCTTTAAGCAATCCCGCAGGAATAGGTTGTGTTTTTCCTATTTTTGGAAACACTGAAGCCCAGTTAGAAGCTGTAGAAAAAATAATATGAGGAGCATCTTGAAACCTGATATAAGGTTCATAAATAAAAGCTTTTAAATTCTCAAAAGAAAAAGTATAGATTTTCTTGCCTTTTCCCTTTTTAATTTCTGGTTTGCTATCAAACTTATAAACCTTATATTTAAGATCAATTGAGTCAGGAATAATAAGTTTTACTATTAAATGATTTGTTGGTAAACGATCTTCAATAAATTCACAGGCAGAAAAATTGAACATAAAATCTGGCATGATTGTTATCTCATAATTAAGATCAACCACAGCACCCCTTTCAAGACCAGTATGAGTAATTACCATTTGTCTTAGATGCGAAAAATCAGGGTATTCATGAGCTGTAAATGGAAGAATATCATTAAGTGCGTTTTTTGGAAGAGGAACCTTTTTCCCATGTTTCATAGTTGTTTCAGATTTTATTATTTTAAGTTTCTGATATTTTGGATTATAAATTATAAATGTCTCTCCCATTCTTCGAATAGTATAATAACTATTATATTTTAACAGGTGATGATAATTCTTTACCCATGAACCATCAGAGTTTAAAGTATATGTGATCTCCTTCTTTATGTATTGTCCATCATATTGAGAAACTGCAACCAATAAAACAGAAAAAAACAAAAAAACTATAATACCTATTTTTAATCTCATCTATTACCTCCTTTATTCAAAATCAAAACTTCTCCTTCAGGCTTTTTAAACTCCTGAACACTTTTTTTGAAACTTTCCCAATCTTCTGGCTTATATATTCTTTTCTTTAATATAATATTTTTTGTAATAATGATCTTTTTACCTTTCTGTTTAATAGAACCATTAAAATTAGCACCTTTTCCCTCCACTTTTTCAAATTTTGGATCATTTACCAAATCAAATCTCTTATAAAGTTTTATTGTTTCAACCACTTTAACCAATTGAGAACATCTAGTCCTAAAGGGATATTTTCTCTTCTTGAGTTCTGTTCCAATACGACTAAAAAAGAGAGCTCTTGAAAAGGGTAAAACAGAGGAAATAGGAGTTAAATAAATACTCTTTTTCCCTATTTTTAAATAATTTGCAATTTCAACAGAAAAGCTTATTTTTATTGGTTTTGAAATATCAACAGGGTCAGAAAAAGAGAGGTTCGAGACCTTAGCTTTACTAGAAATATTAAAAAATTCTCTTTCAAAAGAGAGAACTCGTTGATTTTTTAACCCTCTACCTATCAATCTTCTCAAAGTTGAATCAGATTGGCCCTCAGCACAGATCTCAACATAAGCTTTTAATAGACCATCACCTGTTATATGACTGTTTATCTTATACTTTATGTAATGATTTTCTGGAGGACTAATAGGAGTGGAGTTTAGATCAGCTCCCTCTGGAACTCCCATTAAATATTCCTGCTGCTGTTCAGCAGATGACCATAATTCTCTGACTCCTGGTACCCAGGTTGGATCAAGAAGATGATATTTACCCTTTAATTTAACAAGAGTAACGCAATGATTGAACTGGTCTGCAGGTATCCGATCAATTCTTGAGCCAGCCATAGTCATTGCAGGAAAGGATTCATATCCTGCTGCTCTTAACATTGTTATTAACATTCCTGCCTTATCTTTACAAACCCCACAGCGATCTCTAAATGTCATAGTGCCTTTGTGAAGAGTATACCCTTCTCCTTCACCCATTGATATCCCTGAATACCTGATCTCTTCAGCAACCCAGTGGGTCAAACGCGATATTTTTCCCCAATCATCTTTAGCTCCTTTAATTATATCATTCACCTTCTCTTTTATATCATCATCATAATTAAAAGAACCATAATCCTCATTTACTTTGTAAAACCATAAGGATTTAGCTTTCCAATCAGGTGAAGTGGATAAAAGAAGTTTAGGAGCAAAATCTGAAAGAGATACCATATTTGGTTCACTCTTTATAGGTTGAATACTCTTTTTTTCCCATAAATAAATCATTTGATCACCTTCATTATGTGCATAATGACGTGCCTCACCATTATAAAACTCAAATTGCAATGTCTTATTTGAAGGAATTGAGATTTCATAAGTTTTAGTATTTATTGGTACTCTTGAATAAAAAGGTACAATATCATAAAAATGACCTTTCATCGGAGGAACATATTTATTATCACTTGCTTGAAATAAAAGTGCATATGTAAAGCCCTTTCTATAAGTCTTAACCCACACTCCATCTCCGGGTTCAAGTCTTGTAATTGGAAGTATTTTTTCTCTTGCACCCCAATATATCCCCCATGCTGGAGCAGGGTAATCATTTATAGAATTCAAAGATAATTCCTTTATTTTTCCACATTTTTTCACTATTTTTGCTTCTTTCACTTCAATATAAGCTGTTTGCGGATCATATCCAAAAGTTAAGGATTTTAACTGCTTTGCACCATCTTCTGTCAATACCTTATAAAATATTTCACCTTCAACAAGGCTCAGCCCTGAATCCATAACTTTTACATTTGTTTTATCAAAAACAATAAGATATGGAGAGTCAGGGTAATCAGATGAGTTGCCAGCTTCAGATAAGAGTTTTGAAAGATTATCCTGTGCTTCAACAGTAGTAAAAATTAAAAACGCTAAAATAATAAAAACAAATAATTTTCTCATTAATCCTCCTTAAAAAGAGCAATAAATTTTAAATCTATCATTTGTATAAATATACTTCCCTACAATTTTCTTAATAAAATATTATATTTTATTTACGAATAAAGTATAATAAAGTTTATTTTAATAGAGATATTTTAATAAAAGGAAACAATTTTTGTTCCTTTCCATATAATAAATAAAATTAAAATATCCTATTACTATTAATATTTCTTTGAAAAAGAGTTATAAATTGATATAATTATTATCATGAAAATATATTGTCTGATTATATTTCTTTTTTTTAGCTTAAGCCTATCTTTTTCAGATTCAAATACAAATAAAGACAAATCATATAATAGCCCGAAAATAAAGAAAACAAAAGAACAAACATCTTTTCAAATGCAAGAAAATGATGATTATAAGATAGAAGATGACGATTTTTATTATGAATCAAATTTTTTCCCTAGAAAAATATATCAAAAAAAATTAGTTCCACTCTCAAATAAGGAAAAAATAATTTGGTCATTTAGAATGGCAAACAAAAATCTATTTCTATGATAAAGAAGTATCATTGGTATTTCATCTATTTAATTTTTATAATATTAGCCCTCACCAATATATTTCAAAAATTACAATGGAGTTCTTCAACAGATAATATCAGATGGGAACAAACTGAAAATGGTTTAATGTGCATTAATTCTCCTTCAGACAGCCCAATAAAAAAAGGAGATACACTATTAACAATAAATAAATATATAATAGAAACCAATATTAACAGGGAAAGAATAATAAAAAAAAGAAAATATTGTAGGTATGAAATTGAAAGAAATGGGCTTTTAAACAATGTTGGTATTGATATAATCAATAAACATACCCCATTTTCATATTATATTTTAGCTTTTTCAGGAATACTTTTTATACTACTTACACTTAATATTTTAAATGCAAATTTAAAACAACCAAATCATATTTTAACTCCACCAATTTTTTTTATACTCAACCTATCTTTTTCTGGAATTTTAATATTTTCTCCAACAGGGGACTACAATTTATCAGATTTCTTTTTCTTATTCCTTGATAGGCTCTCATTTCTTATATTTCCAGCCTTATTATTAAGCTATTCAATATACTTTCCAATAAAATCAATCGTATTAAAAAAGATTAAACCAAGATTTCTTAATTTAATAATTTATCTTACTCCAGTTACCATAATGCTTGTATCCTCTTTATTCATAATTAAAAATTTCAGAAAACCTATCATTAAAATCTTAACATTAACAATTAACTATTTCAGGAATATCTCTTTAAAATATTTTATTGTATACATTTTTTTGTCTTTAATATTCTTTTTGATTTCAGGTTTAAAACTCATTGTTAAAAAAAATCAAAAGAGGTTTTTATTACCCTTTTCAGGGGTTTTTATAAGTACTACATGCTTATTAATTAATATACTCATAACACCTACAAAAAATATTCTACAAGCACCATTAAATTTAAGCCTCTTTCTCCTTGCTTTGTTACCTTTAAGTCTAACCTACTTCTTAAGTCAAAAAAGATTTACAGATATTGAAATAATAATCAAAAAAACTCTTGCAATTTCATCTATCTTCTTATTCATCTTTGGGATCTACTTGTTTCTCGGAATCAATATTGAAAAAAACAAGCTTCTTGGAATTTTCTGGTCTGTTACTGCAATTATAACTGCAGGATTACTTTTTAAACCTATTGAAGCAACAGTTCAAAAATATTTTGAGAAAATATTTTTTAAAGGTAGTTTTAATTTTAAACATAGGTTAAAAGAATTAATTCAATCTCTTAGACAGGAAAGAAACTTATCATCTCTTTCAAAAAATTTTTTAGAAACAATAAACCATGGATTTAATCTAAAACAAAGTTCATTAATTATTCATTTCAAAAAAAACGTTTTTTACTCTTTTCCTGAAAAAACAAAAATACTCTTATCAAAAACTTTTATAAATGATCTGTTTGCTAATGATAATTTGATTTTTTTCCATGCTCGTGAATTTGAAAGAAAGTATCCAAAAGACTATAATGTAATGAAAGATCTAAAATATTTTCAGTTTCTTCCATTAGGAACAAAACATAACCTAATTGGCCTTATTGCGTTTGGTTTTAATGAAAACAATAAATACCTTACATTAGAAGACTGGGAGTTAATGTTCAGCATTTCTTCCTCATTATCTCTTTCAGTTGAAAATGCGTTTTTATACTCTGAGTTAGAGACTAAATTAAATGAAATAAGCTTACTAAAAGAATTTAATGAAAATATTATTGAAAACTTAAACTTAGGTATAGTTGTGTTATCCAAACTCAATATTATAAGGAGTTGGAATAGCTTTATGGAGATTAAATTTAATATTCCAAGAAAGATAGCAATAAACAAAAAAGCTCTCACTGTTTTAGGTCCCAAACTATGGAAAAAAATCCATATAAAGAAAAATATAGTTTCTTCTTTAAATAATGAAGAGATAAAAATCTCTGAAAAGGAGTTTATATTTGACATTTATATTTCTCCTCTTAAAAATAACATTGGTAAGATAATTGGGACAATTATTGTATTTGAAGATGTAACTGAAAAAATATTCATTCAAAATCAATTAACAACATCTGAAAAAATGGCTTCTCTTGGTTTACTATCAGCTGGAGTCGCCCATGAAATCAATACGCCATTAACTGGAATTTCATCATTCTGTCAATTTATTCTTGATAACCCAAATGATTCAGAAAATATCGAATTAATATCAAAAATTCAGGAGCAGGTTATCAGAGCAAACGAAATTACAAAAACATTATTAAACTTCTCAAGACAGAAGGGTGAACAACCTACTGAGATCAACTTAAATAAATTAATTGATGAAAGCATATCTTTAATAGCTCATAAATTAAAGAAAAAACATATAAAATTAAATAGGAAATACAATTTTAAAAGTAAAATCTACGGATTTTCAACAAGACTTCAACAACTATTTATAAATCTGTTTATAAATGCAAGTGATTCAATTCCCAACTCAAATGGTATAATAACTATAATAGGAAAAGAAGATAAGAAAAATATCTCTATAGATATAATAGATAATGGTATAGGTATTGAACAACAGAATATAAGAAAATTATTTAACCCATTTTTTACAACAAAAGCTCCTGGAAAGGGCACTGGTTTGGGGCTCTCAATAACCTACAATATTGTAAAAGAACATTATGGAGATATTGAAGTGAAAAGCAACTCAAATAAAGGAACCACTTTTATTATAACACTTCCAATTAAAAGCCCTTTGAGGAGAATAAAAATATGAGAAAAAAGATAATTCATCTTATTGATGATGAAAAGATTATTCATGAAATTTTTAAAAGAATATTTAAAAGTAATGAATATGAATTGATTATTTCTGAAAATAAAAGTCAAGCAAAAACACACCATACTCCAGATGTAGATGTTACAATTATGGATTTAATGATTCCAGGAAGCTCTGGAATAGAAATTTTTAAAGAACTTAAAAAAAGTGACCCTGAAATTAAAATTATATTTTTAACTGCATATGGAACAATTGAATCTGCCATTGAGACAATAAAATTGGGTGCAGAGGATTATTTACAAAAACCCTTTAATAATATAGAACTCAAACACAAAATTGATAGAATTATAAAAGGAGAATATATCAAAAAGGAAAATATACAATTAAAAATGGTTTTAAATCAGAGATTTTCATTTAATAATATAATTGGTAAAAGTAGGATTCTTATGAAAACTCTTTCATTGGTAGAAAGCGTTGCTAAAACAAATTCAA
Organism: Candidatus Aminicenantota bacterium; assembly: GCA_030610885.1. Lineage (GTDB taxonomy): Bacteria > Acidobacteriota > Aminicenantia > UBA2199 > UBA2199 > JAUWNT01. Next base: position 29,501 of record JAUWQW010000007.1, read on the forward strand.
CAGTTTTAATAACTGGAGAAAGCGGCACAGGCAAAGAATTGATTGCAAAAGCTACATATAACAATTCAAACAGAAAAAATGACCCATTCTTCTCATTGAACTCAAGCAATATACCAGATGCCCTATTTGAAAGTATACTATTTGGTCATACAAAAGGAGCTTTTACAAGCGCATATACAGATAAAAAAGGTGTTTTTGAAGAAGCAGACAAGGGAACAATTTTTTTTGATGAGATTTCAAATTTAAACCCAGAAACTCAATCAAAAATATTAAGAGTTATACAAGAAAAAGAATTTCAACCTTTAGGTAGCAATAAAACAATAAAAGTGGATGTGAGAATAATAGCAGCCACAAATGTTGACCTTAAAAAGAGAGTAGAAGAAAATAAATTTAGAGAAGATTTATACTATAGACTCAATATTATAAATATAAATCTCCCTCCTTTAAGAGAGAGAAAGGAAGATATCCCTTTACTTGCTGAACACTTTCTGAAAAAATATTCAAAAGAAAATAATAAAAATGTAAATAACATAGACAATAAATTTATGAAGTATTTGTTGAATTATAGCTGGCCTGGTAATATAAGAGAACTTGAAAATACTTTACAAAGAGGAGTTATACTCTCAACCTCAAACACCTTAACATATGACCTACTTCCAACTGAAATAATTGAATCAGATTCAAAAAACATTTTAAAAGGCTCTTATAATGAGCAAATTGATGAATTCAAGAAGCAATTAATAATCCAGGCTCTTGAAAAAAATAATTGGGTTCAGAAAAGTGCTTGCAAAAATTTGGGCTTAAAACCAACTACTTTCTCTGAATTAATGAAGAGGTTAAACATTCATAAATGACAAAGCTTAAACTTCAAAAATGTTTACAAAATTCTGGATTTGAAAGTAGAAGAAATATAAGAAAATTTATCTCTGAAGGTTATTTTAAAGTGAATGATATTTATGTAAAAGACCCAAATTTTTTAGTTGATTTAAATAAAGATACACTCTTTTTTAAAAATAAAAGAATAAATATTAAATTAGAAAAAAAATCATACTTTATATTTAATAAACCATATGGAATTGTCTCAACCCTTCATGATCCACAAAAAAGGCCTACTATTAAAGATTTTATAGGTAAAATAAAAGAAAGAGTTTACCCTGTAGGAAGGTTGGATTTTCATTCAGAAGGTCTTATACTTTTAACAAACGACGGAGATCTAACAAACTTTATAATTTCTACTAAAAATAAAATTCCAAAAACTTATTTAATAAAGATAAAGGGAAGCTTAAGTAAAGAGAATAAAAGTAAATTAGAAACAAAGGGATTTTTTTTAGACGGAATTAGAACAAATCCCCTAAAAATCGATCTTATCAAAAAAACCAAAAATAATAATTCATGGCTAAAAGTAACAATAATCGAAGGTAAAAAACATATTTTACGAAAGATATTTAAATATTCTGGACATCCTATTGAAAAACTAAAAAGAATTACAATTGGTAATATAAATCTAAAAAAAATACCTTCTGGACACTGGTTAGAATTAAAAGAATACGAGATAAATAGTTTTAAAAAAAAATATAATTGTGACTGATCTTACTCTATTTTTGTGTTATCAGGTATCAACCCCCCCTTTGGAATAACAACAATTCCATCAACAATATAATAAAAACCATTATCTTCTTTTTTTGAATTCCCCTTATAATCTATTACCACATTATCTCCTATACTAACGTTTTTATCAAGAATTGCATTTTTAATTGAACAATATCTTCCTATTCCAATTTTAACTTTTTCAATTGAATTTTCATCTTCATAATAGTCAGCACCCATCATAATCACTCTTTTAAGTGATGTTCCCTCTCTTATTATAGACCTTATTCCAATTATTGAATTAAATATTTTAGTCCCTTCAAGTATTGAGCCATCAGAAATCAAAGCATTATTTATCTCGCAATTTTTAACTTTTGAACCTGGGAGAAAACGAGCGTGAGTAAAAATTGGACATATTTCATCATAAAAATTAAATTTAGGAACTGGATTTGCAAAATCAAGGTTTGCTTCAAAAAAAGCTTCTATTGTCCCAATATCTTCCCAGTATCCTCTAAAAATGTAAGAATAAACATTATGTGTCTTTATAGAGTCAGGTATAATTTGCTTTCCAAAATCCTCTTTTTCATTATTTTCTAACAATCCAATCAAAATATCTTTATTAAAAATATAAATACCCATTGATGCAATAAAATTCATGTTATTATCTCTATCTATATAATCAGAAGGATTATATAATTTGTTTAACATATTATCATCTTTAGGTTTTTCATAAAAATCAACAATTTTTCTATGTTTGTCTATCTTCAATATACCAAAACTTTTTGCAACCTCTTTACAAATTGGCTTTGATGCAATTGTAATATCAGCATTTTTTGTTTTATGATAATCTAGAAATTCTTGAAGATTAATCCTGAAAAGCTGATCCCCCGAAAGTATAACAACATAATCAACATCCTGATTTTTTATATAGTTGATGTTTTGTCTGACAGCATCAGCAGTACCTTGATACCAATTATTATTTTTAATTGTCTGTTGGGCAGCAAGAATTTGGACAAACCCCTTTGAAAAACCATCAAACCTGTACGTAGTTGCTATATGTCTATGAAGTGATACTGTATTGAACTGAGTTAAAATAAAGATCTTTTTTAAACCCCAATGAATACAATTTGAAATCGGTATATCAATCAGTCTGAACTTACCTCCAATAGGAACAGCTGGCTTTGCTCTATATTTTATCAGAGGAAACAACCTTGTTCCCCTACCTCCCCCTAAGATTATTGAAAGAACTTTTTTCATTCTAATCTCCTTTTGCTTTTTTTTTACTTACTTACTCTTTCTATGTATGAGCCATCCCTTGTATCAACTTTGATAATGTTTTCAGCCTCAATAAATGGAGGAACCTGGATTTCCATTCCATTATCTAATTTTGCTGGTTTATAAGATGCTTGAACAGTAGCACCCTTTAAAGCTTTTTCCGTTTCTATTACTTTAAATTCCATTGTTAAAGGCGGAGTTATATTCATTGGACGATCTTTAAACATTTCTAGACTATATATTGCATCCTCGCTTAAGTAATATGCAACTTCTCCAAGAAAATCCTTATTTAGACTGATTTGATCAAATGTTTCATTATCCATAAATATAAACTGATTCTCATCCTGATATGAAAATGAAACTTCTTTTGTTTCAAGTGCAACCCTTTCAACCTTTTCAGCAGAACGAAATCTATAATCCCTTATTGTCATATCATTCAAATCTCTAATCTTTGTTTGAACAACTGCATTCCCCTTGCCAGGTGTTATATGCTTCATATCCTCAACTCTATAAAGCTTGTCATTTAAAAGAATTACCATACCCTTTCTAATCTGTATTGCATTAATCATAAAAACCTCCACTGACTATTTTTATATATATAATTAATAAATCTCATTCCTCTAAAATATAAAGTTCTTTTTCAATTCTACTTTTTTATCAGAAAATCCCATCAAAAGAGAAAATCTTTTCATTGCATATTTATAACATATTGAAAATGTTTAGTAAATATTCAGCCTATTCAACACTCACCATTTTTTATTCAATTTAATATTTAATAGTAGATTTTTTATTTCCGAATAAAATTTAAAAATTTTAATAAAATATTTTTTTAATTAAAAGGAATATAAAAAATGGAGCTGAAGGGGATCGAACCCTCGACCTTCTGAATGCCATTCAGACACGCTCCCAGCTGCGCCACAGCCCCATTCTGAAAATAGGAAAAATATTATCATACTTTATGCTATAAATCAAACTTAAATCGCAGACGCAAGGGGTCAGATCTTAGTTTTTGTCATACTCTTAATCATCCATTTTTTAGCAATAAGAAGAATAACAGGACTTATCATTGCAATAAATGCATATATAAGCCACATTTTCTCTGGATTTAATGGTAATCCAAGTTCAGGCTTTGGTATATATTTACTCACAAAATATCCTGAATATAGAGATGTGATAACCTTAGTTAAAAACCATGGGAATTGGCCAATTCCCATATAAATGCCAGTTTTACCTTCAGGTGCTATTTCTGCAATCCATTGTAAAAACCTGGGCTGCCACATAGCTTCACCAATCGTCATAATCAGAATATAAAAAAGAAGAATGTATGTATTTGTGCCAATTGCTAAAAGAAATGTGGGCATTGCCATAACAAAGGTCCCTATTATCATCATTTTATATATGTTTGAGCGAGCTGTAAGACCAGCAATTATTGGAGCTAAAATAAAAATTAAAAGAGGATTCAAATTTGAAAAAACCTCAAAGTTCTTACCTACAAGCGTTCCATGAAATGCTCGATCTAAATAATATGGGATAGTCAGCCAGTTATGAGCAAATAGGGTTTGAACAGGAATAAGCATGAAAATAAAAAATACAAACTTTTTATCTCTAAATGGATGATCTGGTCTATGCCTTATATATTCCCATACTGTTAATATAATGCTTACACATAATAGAAGCACTGTTAGATAATTCGGCAAATTTAGTTTTCCAATTTTGGCCATAATAAATAATATAAGAAAACCAATTGCAATTAATAAATAAGCAATAAAAGGTAAATTGTTGATCTTTCTCTTTTCTATCTTCTTTTCTTTAACCTCATTGTTTTCTTTTATTTTCCCATTTGCACTATTTATCTCATCTGTTTCTCTCTTCACTCTTTCAACTGCATGTTTATCAACCTTTTTTGTAATAATAAACATAGCCAGAAGTGCTGCACAAATAGTGAATATAGTTAATAACCAGAAAACAGAAGTTAAACCATTTGGAGGGAATATATTCTCAAAATGTTTCCGTGTGAAAGAAGATATTGGCCCAAATATAAAAGCTCCTAAATTCATCAAAGCATAGATCACTGCATAACCTACTGCTGCTGTTTTTGGATTTGTATACCGTTTCACACCAGCATAAGCAGCAGGTTGATACAAACCATAAGCACAAACCATAAAAAAGAGGCCTATTGCAGTAACAATAAACATGGGTGAAGCGATTCCATAACCAATAGAGATTGTACCTCCCAAACTGATTATTGCTCTTCCTACAGCCATAATACCCAAAGAAAGTATCATAGAAATACGAACTCCAATTTTATCTACAACTCCACCTAAAAGAAGCATGGCAAAGGTAATACCTCCTGTTACACCTCCATAAACCCATCCCGCCTGAGGATCAGTAAGTCCTATATTCTCCGAACAATACTTTCCGAGTATGGTTAAAATACCAAAATAACAAAGGCCCTCAACAATATATGGAATATTAATACCCCATAATGCACGAGGAGATTTAAAAAAAGCTGAAAAAGTATCAATTAATTCTTTAAAAGCATCACTTATGACTTCACAAAAACCCTTTTTTTTATTTTTTTTCTCATTCATTTAAATACCTCTTTTTTTATTATATGAAATGAATATTTTCAACCCCAAAATACCCAGCATAATTATTCCAAAAGCAATATAATGACAGATGTTTATTATATAGAAATTATTAAACATCACTATATAAAGAACAGGGAAAAGTATAGAGAGTATTATATAAAAAAATCGTAGAAATTTTATCTTATAATTTGAGAAATTAATCACTGCACTCCATCCCAAAGCTGCTGAAAAAACAAGAATTGCTGTTAAATAGCCCCCTGGTTTTAATGTAGAGTTATAAATAAAAAGATAAAAAAGAGACAAAAATAGAGCAAAAAATAATGGAAAAAAAACCCTGAATACCTTACTTATTTTCAAATCCTATTTTAATTATATTTTTAACCTATGTCAACAAAAAAATTATAGCAATATAATTTTATAATATAACAATTTTCATTTAATTTCGTATATAATAAATTAAATAATATACTTTAAAAGAGGAGAAATATCTATGAAAGTGAAAAAACTGTCTTTTATACTGATGCTTTTTTTAATGCTCAGTATTATTTTAAACTCAACCCTATTAAATGCAAAAAGTTTAGAGGTAGGGAAAACCTATTATGGATTTAAATTAATTAAAGAGAAAAAAATTAAAGAGTATCAAGCTGTTGGAAAATTGTTTATCCATTTAAAAAGTGGTGCCCGACTACTTAAAGTTGAAACAGATGATGATAATAAAACCTTTATCATCTCATTCAAAACCCCCCCGGAATCTGATGGCGGGATGGCTCATATCCTAGAACACTGCGTTCTGAACGGATCAAAGAACTTTCCTGTAAAAAGCCCCTTTGATATACTAATGAAGGGATCTCTTAAAACATTTCTCAATGCAATGACTGGAAGTGACCGCACAATGTACCCTGTATCCAGCAGGAACAACAAAGACTATATGAACCTGATGCATGTATACCTGGATGCTGTATTTTTCCCCCTTATTTATAAGGAACCTAAAATTTTTCAACAGGAAGGCTGGCACTATGAACTTGATAACAAAGATGGTGAAATAAAATATAATGGTGTGGTTTATAATGAAATGAAGGGTTCGTTTTCTTCCCCTTCACGAGAACTCTACTATGTAATATCCAAAAATCTATTTCCTGATAACAGTTATGGTTTTTCATCCGGAGGTTATCCTATAGCAATCCCCAAACTCTCTTATAAACAATTTCTTTCATTTCACAAACGCTACTATCACCCTTCAAACAGCTATATTCTTATTTATGGTGATTATGATGTTTTAGCAGAATTGAAATTTATAAATGAAAAATATCTTTCTAAATTTAATAAAATTAAGATAGACTCTTTTATCCCTTTACAAAAATCTTTTAAAAAGATGAAAGAGATTATTGCCACCTATCCCATAACACAAGATGGAAAAGAGGAAAACCAGACCTTTTTAAATTTAAGCTTTGTAACTGGATTGAATACAGACAAAGAACTTTCTTTAGCTATGAACATTCTCTCCAGCGCACTTGTCAATCTTCCTTCTTCTCCAATACGCAGAGCTTTACAGGATGCAGGAATAGGACGAGATATCTCTGCTTATAATGATGACTCTCAGCAAAGCGTCTTTAGTCTTACTGTTAAAAATGCTAATCTGGTTGACAAGGTAAAATTTAAGGATATTGTCTTTGATACCTTAAAAAAAGTAGTAAAAAAAGGTCTGGATAAAAAGGTTTTAGAGGGTCTAATTAATCGTATGGAATTCAGACTTAGAGAAGGAAAAGGCGGTTATAAAGGACTGATATTAGGGATGAGCGCTTTAACAGGCTGGATGTTTGCAGATGACCCTTTTCTTTCTTTAGAATATGAAAAATCTATAAAAATCCTTAAAAGTGCTTTAAAAACAAGATATCTGGAAAAGATAATAGAAAAACACCTTATAAACAATCCACACTCATTATTGACAGTATTAAAACCACAAAAGGGATTATTAGAAGAAAATATGGCAAAAACCAAAAAGGAACTGGCTGATTATAGAGCTACACTCTCTGCAGAAGAAGTTGAAGAACTTATAGAAAATACCAAAGAATTGAAAAAATACCAGAAAACCCCGGATACCCCGGAAAATTTAAAAAAAATACCCCTCCTCTCCCTTAAAGATATAGATCCTAGAACTGATTTTTATGAAATTACCAAAAAGGAAATAAATGGTAAAAACTTCCTGACCTATCCGGCTTTTTCTAATAATATTATATATACAAATTTTCTGTTTGATACATCAATTATTCCACAAGAATTGATCCCATATATTAAACTATTATCACAGGTTTTAGGTCTACTTAACACAAAAAATTATTCCTATGGAGACTTAGATACAGAGATAAACATTCATACTGGAGGTATCAATACATATCTGACTACTTATTTAAAGGGCCAGGACACAAAACAATTGATTCCCCGTTTAATTGTTCAGGGGAAGGTTATGAATTATAAAGTGGAGAATTTCATCAAGCTCTACGGAGAAATAATTAAGAACACTAAATATGATGACCCCAAACGATTAAAGGAGGTTTTAACCCGTTTGCAATCACGATTAGAAGCATCCGTTCAAAGAAATGGGTTTGGAGTCGCTATGACCAGACTCTCTTCCTATTTTTCTTATGCAGGAAGATATTCAGAATTGACTCGTGGACTCACTTATTATAGATTTGTTACTGATATTACCAATAACTTTGATAAAAATTCAAAGGAAGTTATTACAAAATTAAAAAAAGTAGCTGATCTTATTTTTAACAGATCAAACCTGGAAATAGCTGTAACTGCCTCTAAAAATGATATAAGCAAACTTTATAAAAAATCCGATCTGATTCTAAGTTTTTTAGGTAATAAAAAAGTTAAATCCCACAAATACAAGTTTTCTTTTGACCAAAAGAATGAGGGTATCACTTCCTCATCTAAGGTTCAATATGTTCTTCAGGGTTTTAATTTCAAATATCTAGGTTACAAATACTCAGGAACTATGGCTGTTCTTAATCAAATCCTGTCCACAGAATACTTACAAAAACAGATAAGAGTTCTGGGTGGAGCATACGGCGGATTTTCCGTATTTGGGAAAGACGGCACAGTATATTTTGCTTCTTACCGGGATCCAAATTTAAAAGAGACTCTGGAAAATTACAAAAAATCAGTGGATTATTTAAAAGATTTCCAGGTAGATGAAAGAGCAATGACAAGATTTATTATTGGAACCTTATCAAAGTATGAGATGCCTTTAACTGCACAACAGAAGGGCAATTCTGCATTAAACAACTATTATGAGGGCATTAAAGCAGAAGATGTCTTGAGAGAAAGAAGTGAAATCTTAAGTACAACTCCTAAAGATATCAGGGCAATGTACAAGATGGTTTCTGATATCCTTGATAAGAACTATTACTGTGTTTTTGGAAACGAAATAAAGTTAAATGATGCTAAAGATATTTTCACTAAACTGGAAAAATCTAAAGAATAATTTATATTAATTCTAATCATTTATCTTTATCCAATAACTTTTTAACCTGTTTTACTTTTTGAAGATCATTAATATTAGCTACTAATAATCCGTCTTTTGTATTTATAACAGCAATATTTTCCAACCCAATAATTGCAACAGGTTTTTTTTCCTTAGAAAATATTAATGATTTTTTTGTACCAATTAAAACATTGTTACACACTTCTATTGCATTTCCATTGCTATCCTTCTTATTCAATTCATAAACACTTGACCATGAACCTACATCACTCCATATAAATTTAGCCTCAAACATCTTTATTTCTTCAATCTTTTCCATTAAAGCATAATCAATAGATTCTGCTTTTATTTGCTCGAATATTTCACAGAACCTATCTCTATTTTCAAAGGATTTCTCAAGCTCAAGATATTTTTCATAATAGTAATCTGAATATTTCTTAAAGAATTCTTTAAAATGCTTTAGTTTATATATAAACATCCCGGAGTTCCAATAATAATTCCCATATTTTATATATTTCTTGGCTGTTTTTAGTTCTGGCTTTTCTTTAAACTCATTTACATCAAAAAAATCAGTTTCTCCCGATTTTAAAGCCCTATATTTATCAAACTTTATATATCCATATCCAGTGTGTGGCACTTCTGGTTTTATTCCACATGTAATTATATACTTATTATCTGCATAATAAAGAGCATCCTTCATTTGAATTTTAAAAATATCTTCCTTAGAAATATAATGGTCTGCAGGTACTATAATAACATTTGCATTGCTGTCAAATCTTGAAAGGAAAATATTTGATAAAATCAGGCTGGGAGCTGTATTTCTTGGAGCAGGTTCATCAATAAAATTGGATTCTTTAAATTCAGGAATTGAATCTTTTATGAGTTTCAAGTACTTATTATCTGCAATTATAAAAATATTCTCTTTTTCTATAATTTTTTTTAATCTTTTATATGTTTGAGAGATTAAAGACCCTTTTCCAACAATATTTAAAAATTGTTTGGGATTTTGTTCAGTACTGAAGGGCCAGAATCGAGTACCCTGACCACCTGCAAGTATTAATCCGAAATTTCTACTTTTCATTAATAATAAGTAACACAAATATAATAAAAAAACAATTGTTGGTTGAGGTGGAATTTTAATATTTATTTTACTGGCTTCATCCCCAACACATCTTCAGCAAACTCATAAGTCTTTTCTTCAACCGATTTTACATCTTTCGACAGGATACCTGATAGAATAGGATGAACACCTGCATCGGGAAATGCCTTTTTCCATTTTTTGTTTGCCGGGGTAGAAACCTGTTCAAACATCTCCAGCATCCGCTCCACGGAAACAGTCGGGTCTTTTTCATTTTCATTTTTATAATAATAGCCAAGGAATAAAGGCTGATCCACTTTCCTGAAGGTCTCTTCCGTCATGGTAGCATTGACCAGGACTTTTATTGTCTGCACAGCTTCGAGGCGGTATTTTGACTGCCAGTATTTTTGCACTTCCGGTGGGTCATCATACTCGTTATATTTCCCTTTTATCAAACTGGCAATCTGCAACCCCCAGGGTTTTAATAAAAGGTTAGCAGACTTGTCATTTATGTCAATATTCGGCGAATAAAGAATAAGTGCATATATCCACGGATTCTCAGCTGCTATAATCAAAGAAAGTGTTCCCCCGGTTGATGTACTCATTAAAATTACTTTTTCGCCAAGTTGCCTTCCAATGTTCACAGCATGTTTGGCTGTTTCCAGATAGTTTTCGGGAGTCAGGTCAACGAGTGCTTCGGTAGTTTTCAAACCATGTCCGTGCAAACGAGCCATATACAAATTACAACCATATCTTTTTGCAAAATCAAGATTCACCGGATAACCTTCTCCACAACTCGCTGAAAAACCATGAATGTAAACCACACTGAATTCTGTTTTTTCTTTCTTTTTATGGTTAGCCCAAATTATCCTTGCTTCGTTATCTTCTTTTAGATTTGGGATTGATTTTTCAGATTGGATGATTTCTCGTTCCAACTTTTCCAAATCTGATGTAATATTTTCATTTATAAGTCCATTCAAAATAGGCTTTGCAGGTTTTGGCCCTAAAAAATAAATGATTGACAATAAAATTATTACGCCTAAGATTTTGGGGACGATAGGTTTTGTCAAGACTTTTTTACCAGCATATGGTTGAGATGGAACCGTATCTCTTTGTAATGGATATGTGTGTTTGACAGCCATAAAATGATGGTTACACCATATGAAATTCCTTTTTTCATCTCAATGAAATATTAAGGGAATTATTGTTAGTTGTCAATAATTAATGAAAAACTTAAACAAAGGGAATAAAGATTTTTAGTTAATTTCGTAAAACAATTGATTTTTAATGAGATTTTAATTAAGATTTATAATTCGAATATATTTATAAAAGAGAGGCATTTGAAATGTCAAAAATTTATTATGATAAAGATGTAGATGTCAGTTTATTAAAAGAAAAAAAGATCGCTATTATTGGATTCGGGAATCAAGGACATGCACAAGCAATGAACTTAAAAGATAATGGCCATGATATAATAGTAGGGCTCAGACAAAATAGCAAAAACATTACAAAGGCTAAAAAATACAATATAAAAGTATACAGCATTGAAGAGGCAGTCAGAATCTCTAATATAATAATGATATTGATCCCTGATGAAAGCCAGGCTTATGCATATAAAAAGTATATTGAGCCAAATTTAAATAAAGGTAAAATGTTAATGTTCTCTCATGGATTTTCAATCCTATATTCTCAAATAAAACCTCCAAAAAATATAGATGTAACAATGGTTGCACCAAAAGGACAGGGTCATATGTTAAGAAGAGAATTTCAAAGAGGGAATGGTTTACCGGGTGTTTTAGCTATCCATCAAGATTATACAGGAAAAGCAAAAGAAATTGCTGCTGCCTATGCAAAAGAGATTGGCATTACAAGAGTAGGTTTACTTGAATCAACATTTAAAGAAGAGACAGAATCAGATCTGTTTAGTGAGCAAGCAGTTATCTGCGGAGGATTAACTTCCTTAATGAAAGCTGGATTTGAAACTCTTGTTAATGCAGGTTTCCAGCCTGAACTCGCATATTTTGAATGTGTAAATGAAATGAAATTAATTGTTGATTTGATTTATGAAAGAGGATTAGCATACACAAGAGAAGTAATTAGCAACACTGCTGAATATGGAGATTACATCTCCCAAGAAAAAATTATAACTGAAGAGTCAAAAAAGAATATGAAAAAAATCCTAAAAGATATTCAAACTGGCAAATTCGCAAAGAATTGGATTAAAGAAAATGAATCAGGAAATACTTTCATAAAAAAAATGAGAAAAAAAGAAAGAAATCTTCCAATTGTAAAAATTTACAAAAAATTGATAAAAAAAATGCCATGGGTAAATCAATAGAATTAAATATTAAAAATAATTCGTTGATTTATTTCTTAATCCACCTATTAGGGATTTTTTTAGGGGAACTCATAACAATAACGTTCAGATATACGGTTTTCTAAATCCTATGATAAAATATACAATTAAAAAAAGTATAAAGGAGCATTAAATGGAAAAAAGAAAAATTGGAGTGTTATTTCTATTATCCTGTTTTTTTACATTCAACATTTATATTTTCTGCTGTACTATCATTGTAGCAGGCAAAGATGCTACTAAAGATGGATCAGTTATTGCATCCCATACTGATGCCTGTGAAAACTCACGACTGATGGTTGTTCCAGCAAAAAAATATAAAAAAGGAGCTCAAGCTCCCGTTTATCTTGGACTACAAGATCCCAAAATACCATTGGGGAAATTCGGTAAAATTATCGGTTATATCCCTCAAGTGGAAAAAACATATGGCTATTTTCATTCTGGATATTCACATATCAATGAGCATCAACTGGCCATAGGAGAGAGCACTACATCTCAAAGAAAAGAGCTACATGTCAACTACACCACCGGAGGACAAATTATAACCATTGAACAAGCAATGGTCTTTGCCTTGCAGCGATGTAAAAAAGCAGAATCTGCTCTAGAATTGATTACCTCTCTGATCGAAAAACACGGTTTTTTGCCTTCCTGTGCGAATGAATCAGAAACCATTGCCATTGCAGATCCCCAAGAAGTCTGGATTTTGGAAATATTCAGCGTAGGACCGGGTTGGACACCGAATAGTGGAAAATTAGGAGCAATATGGGCCGCCCAACGAGTTCCCGATGATCATATTGCAATTGTTCCAAATTGGAGCATCATTAAAGAAATTGATTTATCCAAATCGAATGAATTTAGAGCCTCAAAAAATTACAAACAATTTGCCATTGAACGGGGATGGTATGATCCTCAAAGCGGTAAACCATTTATCTGGCAGGAAGTATATACACCAATTCTTGTAGAATGGGGACTCAGCCGCCTCTGGCTTTTTTACAGTACCTATTGCAAATCCTTGAAAAATTGGCCAAACAAGTATCTGGATAAACTTCATAAAAATTATGACCCCTACCATCAATACCTGGAGTCTCTTTCCTTTTATCCATTTTCTGCAAAACCGGATAAAAAAATAACCGTTCAGGACATAATGAAATTTCAGCGCTCAACATTTGAAGGAACCATCTATGATATGACAGCGGATCATGATTGGTTTGTTCCAGATGGGAAGGGTAGTTTTGTAAAAAGCCCTTTAACTACACCTTTTCCCACTCCAGACATGCGAGCATTATTGGATATCAATTTCAGGCGGAATGTCTCCAAAGGTGGATATGGAATGATCGCTCAATTGAGGAGTTGGCTTCCGGATCCAGTAGGCGGCATTTACTGGTATTTTGTTGACAATCAATATGTGAGTACCTATATCCCCATATATACGGGAGTTCAACAAATCCATCCCTCCTATAAAATATTTAATCCTGATAAATACACAGAGAATTCTGTCAGATGGGGGATAGATTTTGTTGATAACCTCCTTTATTTAAAATTCCAGGAAGCTATAAAAGATGTAAGAAAAGTCAGGGATCCACTTGAAGCAACATTTTTTGAAGAATTGAGTATCATTGACAATAAAGCAGTCACCATGTTCAAACAGCGTCCTTCAAAAGCAAAAAAATATGTGACCCAACTCACCTGGAAACGAATGGACAAAATTCACAAAATGTATTTGAAATTGCGTGATCAATTAATTACAAAATATACGAATAATCACGTTCGACCTTAATAGAAACACCTTAAATACACTGCTGAAATAGATAAATAATTGGGATATACTACTCAAAAAAATTGATGGTGCTTGAATATGGAGTCAAATGTTGAAATAATGTAACTCCCAATCACCGTATTCTGATTCTCTTTCAGGATGAACAGTCTGCCCATATGAATGACATAGGGGTAAGGTGTAACAATATTTTTATATATTAAGGGAATTTTTATTTTTTCGATCAAATCCCCATTTAATTTTAACACATAAAACTCAGTATCATCTACTATTTTATTAAAAGTTTGTACATAGATTTTATTATCTGTTATTCTAAAGGTACGGTACCGGGGAAAATATTGAGGAACCTTTATGATTTTTTTTGCCCGTTGCCACAATCCTTCTTTATTATGTTTATACAATTTCCAGATTTCTTCTTTCTGTCTGTTGGTGATTAATACCCTTTTAAAATCACACTCTATACTATTCACTTTAATACCTCTTGCATTGTAAACATCTATATACCTACCATCCCGGCCTAAAATATAAATATTTTCTTGGTAAATCTGCAATTCAGGTCCATAGGTTAATAAGTCTAGAAAAACCATTTTTGGGCCTTTAGAAAGAGTTTTTTCCGTATGAATTGATTTATTTATACTGCACAATAATTTGGTCTTCCTACCATTTCCATTATAGAGGTAAAAATCCAGCTGCCAATGTGGAAATCGGGTAACCTGAAATCCGACAAATCTCTTTTTAAAAGGAGTTAAACAATAAGCAGCATAATCAGAAACCCGAAGATCTTTAATAAAATCCCCCATACTTGTGAACCTGGATATTTTATTACGACTCCCAACATAAATAAAAATTAAAAAATAATTTGTTGATTTATTTCTTAAGATTAATTATAATATTTTCATAATGAAAAGAATTCTCATATTATCTTTAATATTAATATTTCCCCTTTTATTGAATTCAGAAATCATTAAACTTAAAATTAAAGGACCTATTGATACAATTACTGATGAATATATTGTAAATTCTTTTAATGAGATAAAAACTAAAAAGAATCCTAAACTTGTAATTATTGAAATTGACACTCCTGGTGGATTTGATACTTCAATGAGAATTGTAATTAAACAAATCATGAATTCTCCGGTTCCAGTTGCAGTTTATGTATCTCCAAAAGGAGCAAGAGCAGCATCTGCCGGCTTCTTTATAACAATAGCAGCTGATATTGCAGTAATGGCTTCAGGAACAAATATGGGGGCTGCTCATCCAGTATCAGTAACAGGCTCAAAAATCGAAGATACAATGAAGGAAAAAATAATAAATGATGCTGCTTCATATATAAAAACCCTTGCTAAAAGCAGAAACCGAAATTTAGACTTGTGCGAAAAAGCAGTAAGAAAGAGCAAATCATATACAGCTGAGGAATGCTTGAAAAACAACTTGATAGACTATATTGCTGAAGATATAAATGACCTTATTGAGAAACTTGATAACAAAGAAATCAATATGATCAACAATAAAAAAATTGTCTTAAAATTAAAAGGGGAAAAGATAATTCCTATTGAAATGAGTGGGAGACAGAAATTTTTAAGAACAATAACTAACCCTAACCTTGCTTACTTTCTTCTGATCTTTGGTCTAATCGGTCTATACCTTGAATTTACTCATGCTGGAGCAATAATTCCTGGAGTAATTGGAGGGATTTCACTACTTCTTGCATTTATGGCATTTCAGATTTTACCAATAAACTATATAGGGTTATTCCTTATTCTTCTCTCTGTAGGATTTTTTATAGCAGAAATAAAAATTCAGGGATTTGGTATGTTTGGAATTGGAGGCATAATCTCTTTTTTACTTGGCTCCATAATACTAATAAATGCCCCTGTCCCTGAAATGAGGCCAGCAATGAGCATAATTATAACATTTACTTTGATTTTTGGTATCATGTTTTTATTTTTAACATATAAAGTTATAAAAGCAATGAAAAGAAAAACAGAAACTGGAAAAGAGGGACTTTCAGGAGAAATTGGTGTTGCAAGAACTGACATAAATCCTTATTCTGGGAAAGTCTTTGTTCATGGTGAATGGTGGAATGCTTTTTCTGAAAAAGAAATTCCAGCTGGGTCAAAGGTCAAAGTTGAATCAATTGAACAATTTAAATTAAGAGTAACTATTTTTAAATAATTATAAAAGGAGGTAAATATGCAATTTTCTGCATTAACAATAATTATTGTTGTATTATTCTTACTTTTTAACTGGATCAAGATTCTAAAGGAGTATGAGAGAGGAGTTATCTTCAGACTCGGTAGAGTGCTTGATAAGCCAAAAGGCCCGGGTCTTATTTTGGTATTATACCCAATAGATAAAATTGTTAAGGTAAGTTTAAGGACAATTGTTCTCGATGTTCCACCTCAGGATGTAATCACAAAAGATAATGTTTCAGTTAAGGTCAATGCAGTTGTTTACTATAGGGTAATTGACCCTAAAAAAGCAATCATAGATGTTCAGGATTATCAATATGCAACATCACAATTATCCCAGACAACCCTTAGATCAGTTTTAGGGCAGGTTGAGCTTGATGATTTATTGTCAGAAAGAGAAACCCTGAATCAAAAATTACAGTCCATTATTGATGAACATACTGATCCATGGGGAGTTAAAGTTTCAATGGTTGAAATCAAATATGTGGATCTTCCTCAAGAAATGCAGAGATCAATGGCAAAACAGGCTGAAGCAGAAAGAGAAAGAAG
>JAUWQW010000109.1 GCA_030610885.1 Candidatus Aminicenantota bacterium
GGATGGAGATAGGGCATTTGATGCAAAAAGTTATGCGGGATTTTATATAAGTAGAAAATTATCAATTGGAATAAGCTTAAAATACAGGGATGGAGACCCATTTGCTTTTATTAACTATAAAGAGAAATATAATCAATATATATTATACTATGAAACCATAAAAGCAGAGGATAAGAAAGGGCAAAAGGGTGGTCCGAGAGAGGATTACTTAGCTGATATTAGTTTGAGGTTAAACTACTTTTTTAAATTATTTAATAAAGATGCAGTTTTGAGTTTTTCTATATTTAATATTCTTGATGTTGGATATGAACTATCAGAATATGTCTTTTCTGGAGGGGATCGTGATGCAATGGAACTTCATATTCCAAGTAGCATTCGATTGAGTTTTTCAATTAAACTTTAAGTTTAGTTTTAATTTCTATTTAATTTTTTGGTATTCTTCAATCTGTTTGATTTTATTGTTCTAGTAATATATATTATATATGTAATAGAAGTATAAGGAGAGGATATTTTTAGATGAAGAAGAAACTTAATTATATAAACAGAAGATGGGAAGAATGCTGGAATGTAGCCCCTGATATTCTCTCTATTTTAAGGAAAAGCAAATCTCTGAATTCAGCAAGAAATGGAATTATGAAATACTTGAATATTTTGGAGCAAGGTTTCAGAGATGATATTATTAAGTTTTGTGATTGGGATTATATAATTTTAAAGGATGCAGTATATGTATTGAAGAATATTTTATCAGAAAGGAATGAGAATCTTGCAAAATCATCTCCTTTAAAATATCTGTGGGAGGCTGCTAATAATGGTGATACAGATGTTCAGCATGGTTTTATTGATGAATTTGAACATTTGTTCAGGGCAATAAAATTTAAGGCAAAAATCTACCCTTCAAAATTAACAGAAGGAATCGAACCTTTTGATTCTGATAAATGTAATGGTCGTAAATTAGCTATTGAACGTTCGAATTTTCTTGATGCTATGGGTGATAGAATTGATATGTTTCTAAAAAGGTATCCAACGGGTTTGGAACCTGATATAGAGAAAAAAAGAGAGGAAAATAAGAAAAGAATATTAAAGGTTTTTAATGGTACTGAAGAAGATTGGCGGGATTACACATGGCATTTTAGAAATGTAGTTAAGAATAAAAAGGGTTTAGAGAGGCTAAATAAGGTAATAAAAATAGAAAAAACTCAAGAGCAGGCTATTAGACTGGCAATTGAAAACAATATACCCATTGGAGTAACTCCACATTATCTTCATCTTATGGATAGAGAGCCATCTGATAATGATTATGCTGTAAGAAGGCAGGTTTTCCCTCCAATGAAGTATGTTAAGAATATGATTTCACATAAGAATGATAGGGGAATTGCTTTTGATTTTATGCGTGAGCATGATACTTCTCCTGTTGAACATATAACAAGACGATATCCAAAGGTTGTAATACTTAAACCTGTTGATACATGTCCTCAAATTTGTGTTTATTGTCAAAGAAATTGGGAAATTACTTCACCATTTGCAAGATCAGGTTTTGTTTCTAAAAATGACACTGATAATGCTATCAAATGGATTTCAGAGCATAAACATGTTATGGATATACTTATAACTGGTGGGGACCCATTAATAATGAGCAATGAAAAGCTGGATAAACTCTTGTCACGATTAGCATCAATTTCTCATTTGAAGAGTATTAGAATTGCAACCCGTATTCCAATTACAGTGCCTCAGAGAATTGATGATGAGTTGATTGAAATCTTATCAAAGTATAATGAACCTTATAAGAGAATAATCTATATTGTTACTCATTTTCAGCATGCATATGAAATAAGTCGTGAAACCGCTGATGTAATAGATAAGGTTAGAAAAAGGGGGATTACTTTTTACAACCAGCAAGTTTTTACCTTTGCAAATAGTAAGAGATTTGAGAGTGTTGCTTTAAGGATTGCTCTAAAAATGATTGGAGTTGATCCATATTACCTTTTCAATATGAAAGGTAAGTCTGAAATATCAGATTATGCAGTTCCCATTGCAAGGGCTATGCAGGAAAGAAAAGAAGAAGCACGTTTAATACCTGGGATTTATAGGACTGATGAGCTTGTTTTTAATGTACCATTTCTTGGTAAAAACCATATGAGAGCCAGACAGGATCATGAGCTAATTTCAATACTTCCAAATGGTAAAAGGGTTTATGCTTTTCATCCATGGGAAAGGAATATAAGGGGAGTTAATTCTTATATATATACAGATGTTTCAATAAAAAATTATTTAGAGAAATTAAAAAAAATAGGTATTGATACAGAAGAATACAATAGTATCTGGTATTATTATTAATTCTTTATGATTTGTAAAAAAAAGAGTATTGTGATAAAAGAAATGCATGAAAATAAGGTTCAGTTCAAGGGCTAATTCTCAGTTAAGTCTCTTTTTCGATCTTGGTTTAAAAGAAACAGGATTTGTTGTTGGAAAGGATTTAGGTAAATATAAGATCATTGAATCTTTAATTCCAATAAGTTTTAATAAAAAAAATATTTGTGGTATTTATAGAAAGATTTATAATAAAATTGGAAATAGATTAATGGGTGTGTTTTTTTTTAATAAATATATATTTTTAGATGATTGGTTTATTGAGGATATTATTATAAAGGTTAAAGATAATGACATTAAGGTTTTTTTATATAAAATCAATTCAAAATCATCCGAAAAAGCTTTGCAAGAAATCAAATATTCAGGGAGATGAAAATGAGCGATGAATACACAAGGGAAGAAAAACTTGAGCTATTAAAACTTGCAAGACATACAATAGAGAATTATGTTAAAACCAGAGAGAAAGAATACCCTGTAGCTTCAAACTCAAAATTTCTTGAAAATCGAGGAGTTTTTGTAACTCTTCATAAAGGAAAGGAATTAAGAGGCTGCATTGGATATCCTTTACCAATAAAATCTTTGATCCATGCAGTTGTTGATAATGCAATAGCTGCTTCATTTGAAGACCCGAGATTTAACTCTGTTAAATTAGAGGAATTAAAAAATATTGACATTGAAATCTCTATTTTAACTGTACCTAAAGAGCAGGAAAACATTCATAAGATTAAAATTGGAAGGGATGGGATTATAATCACAAAAGGCTATATGAGAGGCTTACTTCTGCCTCAAGTTCCTGTGGAACAGGGCTGGAACCTTGTTGAATATATTTCTTATGGATGTATGAAAGCTGGATTGTCTGAAGATGAGTGGAAAAGGAGAGTAAAGATTGAGACTTTTCAGGCAAATGTTTTTAATGAAAAGGAAATGTTAAAGGAGAAATGAAAAATATTCAGACCTTGAATTTAAAAACCTCAAAATATATTGAATTTATTGATATAACTTCGGAAGTAAGAGAATATATTCAAAAAGAAGATTTGAAAGAGGGAATTGTTATTGTTTATACTCCTCATACAACTGCAGGAATAACAATAAATGAGAATGCAGATCCTGCTGTAACATTGGATATAGAGGAATTTATAAAACGGAAAATTCCTCATGAAGGGTATTTTAAACATATGGAAGGAAATTCACCTTCCCATATTATGTCAAGCTTATTTTCAGCTTCAGAAACATTTATTGTAAGTAATGGGCAATTGAAGCTTGGAACATGGCAGGGAATATATTTTTGTGAATTTGATGGCCCAAGACAAAGAAAGGTTTACTTGAAAATCATAGAATCTTAATATAAACTATATTTCAATTAGATTAGTAATTTATTTTATCAAAATGGAAAATAAGTTGAAAAATTTATAAAAAACAAATATATTAGAGTTAGGGGGTTCTTATGATAATAATTAATAAATTACTCTCTATGATAGAAAAGGATTCTTTGCAACTTGCAAAAAAATGGAAAAAAGAGATGTTAGAATCTGAATATACAGATACATATAAAAAGATTTCAGAGAAGGAATTAATTAAAAGGGGTGAACTTGATTTTGTAAATCTTGGAGAATGGATAGATGGTGATATTGGAATGGAAGAGATTGGAAAAGTTTATATAAATATAGGAAGAGAAAGGTTTATTGAGGGATTTGCTTTAAGTGAAATCCTTTATGCTTTTCATTGTTCGAAGAAATTGCTGTGGAATTATATATTATCTTCAGGTATCCTTACAAGTGCTTTAGAGATTTATCAGGCTATGGATTTGATAGTGAGGATTTATAATTTTTATGATATTGCTGCTTTTTATATAATAAGGGGATATCAACAATCTTTATTTGCAAAATTGGCACAACGTAAAAAAGGTATTGATGTTAAAACTTTAGAAGATATATTCCCTTTAGGCTATGCTTTTACTGAAAAGGGGGAAGATAAAAACTTAACAGAAGATTGGGTCCAGAGCTGGAATTTATTCAAAACAAAATAAAAGGGGTCAGGCCTGACCCCATAATTCATTAGTATTGGATAAAGATTTATGTTAAAATTAATAAAACGGGGTGTAGCGCAGCCTGGTAGCGCGCACGGTTCGGGATCGTGAAGCCGGAGGTTCGAATCCTCTCACCCCGATTTATATTGACTCATTATGGAAGTTATATGATTGAAGAACTCGGATTTTTATTTTCAGGAATAATTTTTGGTCTTGCTGCTGGAATATCTCCGGGACCATTGATAGCTTTAGTTTTTTCTGAAACTATCAAATATGGAAAAAAAGAAGGGTTTAAAATTGCGTTTGCTCCTTTAATTACTGATTTACCAATCATTCTATTTGTATTATTGATATTATCGCGTTTAACAAAATATGATCTTGTAATTGGAATCATCACTTTATTTGGTGCTGTATACTTAATATATTTAGGTGTTGAAAATTTGAGAGTCAAAATTAATAAATTTGAAGTTAAATTAGAAAAAAAGGGTGCCTTAAAACGAGGAATTATTGCAAATCTTTTAAGTCCACATCCATATTTATTTTGGCTCTTTATTGGTGGCCCAATGATTTTAAAAAGTCTGAATGTGCATGTTTTTGCAACAATTCTATTCATTTTAGGATTCTATAGTCTGCTTGTTGGATCAAAAATAGGTATTACTTTAATCCTGGATAAATTCAAGTCTTTTACTAAAAACAAGTATTATATTTATATTATCCGTGCTCTGGGAATTACATTAATCTTATTTGCATTAATATTTCTAAAACAAGGTATAAAATTGGTCGGGTTATTGTAAGAGGTTATACGAGTTTGTTTCTACAAATGCTTCACAATAAAAGATAATATTTTTATTGTAAAATCATTTTGGATTTCATATAATATTGAATATAAAAAGCGAAAGGTTACAATTTGAGGCGTATAACACGGTGTAGCCAATTAGAAAAAAACGCAGATGAAGATAATTTTAATATCAATTGGAACTCGTGGAGATGTGGAACCTTTTTTAGCAATTGGAGAAATATTGAAAGAAAAAGGACATCGAGTAATCTGTGCTTTCCCAGACCAGTTTAGAAATCTTGTTGAAGATTCAATGTTGGAATTTGCTTCTTTGGGGACAAAATTTATTGAGATGTTGGATAGTGATGTTGGAAAAGCTGCTCTTGGAGGGGGTGGTTCAGGATTAAAGAAAATTCTTGCTTATGTAAGACTTGCCAGAAATTCTACAGAAATCAATAAACAACTCATTAACAAACAATATGAAATAATTGAAAGCGAAATTCCTGATAGAATTGTTTACAACGGAAAAGCCATTTACCCGATAATTTGGGGATTAAAAAACAGCGGAAGAAATATTCTTATATGTGCATCCCCATATTTGCATTATGTGAAAGGTCATACACATGTTGTTTTTCATAGCAATTTTGGTACTTTTTTTAATAAACTGACCTTTTCATTAGCGAATTTCGGGATGGCTATGGCGACAAAGATTTCGCTAAAGTGGTTGAACATCACAGAAAAAATAAGCAGAAAACAAATAAAAACTGCTATGTTATCGAATAAGGCAATTTATACAATTTCACCTTCTGTTTTTTCAAGACCCGATTATTGGAATGAGAATATTAAAGTCTTGGGATATCATGAAAGGGATAAAATCGTCAACTGGCATCCTGACAAAGCCTTAACTGATTTTATAGGAAAGCATAATAAAATACTTTTTATCACTTTTGGTAGTATGTTAAACCCTGAACCAGTAGAAAAAACTAAAATAATCCTCGAAATACTTGAACGAAATAAAATTCCTGCAATAATTAATACAGCATCCGGAGGACTTAGCAAACTAGAAAATTACGATACCAAACTAATACACTTTGTTTCTAAAATTCCTTATGATTGGGTTTTCCCTAAAATGTATGGAGTTATTCATCATGGAGGTTCAGGAACAACTCATCTGGCAATTAAATATGGCTGTGCATCAATGATTATTCCACATGTTGTTGACCAATTTATGTGGGATAAAATTATTGATAAATTGGGGGTTGGACCAAAGGGAATTAGAGTTGATAAAATTACTATAAAAAACCTCGAACCAAAAATTCTCGAATTATTGAACAATACTTCATTCAAAAAGAAAGCGGAGAAAATAGCTAGTCAAATGGGAAAAGAAGATTTTAGAGAAGAATTGTATAACTCAATAGTGGAGTAAACTGGCTACAACACG
>JAUWQW010000054.1 GCA_030610885.1 Candidatus Aminicenantota bacterium
GCGAGGTATGGTATTAGCCAAGGCAGGGACAATAACGCCTCACAAGAAGTTTAAGTCAGAGGTATATGTATTATCCAAGGATGAGGGCGGCAGGCATACACCATTTATTACAGGTTATAGGCCTCAGTTTTTTTTCAGGACCACAGATGTTACAGGTAGTGTAACATTGCCAGAAGGAGTAGAGATGGTAATGCCCGGAGATAACACTACTTTTGGTATAGAGTTATTAACGCCAATAGCAATGGAGAAGGGTTTGAAGTTTGCAATAAGAGAAGGTGGTAGAACAATTGGTGCAGGTTCTGTAACTGAAATTATTGAGTAAAGGAAGGGAAAAATGAATACAAAAATTAGAATAAAATTAAAATCTTTTGATAGTAGAATACTTGACAAATCTTCTGAAGAAATTGTAACAAAATCAAAAAGGACAGGAGCAAAAGTAACCGGGCCGATTCCAACCCCAACAAAAATTGAAAAGTTTTGCGTGTTAAGATCACCTCACACTGATAAGAAATCTAGAGAACATTTTGAAAGGAGAACTCATTGTAGATTGATTGAGATTATTGAACACAATGATGATACAATAGCAGAATTGAAGAAAATGGATTTACCAGCAGGAGTAGAGGTTGAGGTTAAATCAAATTAGAGGATTATTAAAATGATTGAAGGATTAATTGGTAAAAAAATAGGGATGACTCAGTTTTTTACAGATGATGGTAAAGTTTTTCCGATCACTGTAATAAAAGCAGGACCATGCCTTGTAATTCAAAAAAAAGTGTTGAAAGATAAAAATTATAAGAAAGTCCAACTTGGATTTGTTGAAGAGAAAAAGGTAAAAAATGTGAATAAACCTATGAAAGGCCATTTTGATAAGGCTAAGACACCTCCAACTAAAATATTAAAAGAATTTTTTTATGATGAAGATGAAATTGGTATTGGTGATAGTGTTAAGGTGGATATATTTAAAGAGAAGGAGAAAGTGAATATAGTTGGAATTAGTAAGGGAAAAGGTTTTCAGGGTGTAATAAAAAGGTGGAATTTTTCTCATGGGCCTAAAACACATGGATCAATGCACCACAGAAGAATGGGTTCAGCTGGGATGTGTGCATATCCTGGAGAGGTTATGAAAGGTAAAAAAATGCCCGGAAGAATGGGTGGAAAAAGAAAAACTATAAAAGGTCTTAGTATTGAAAAGATTGATTTAGATAATAACCTGATATTGGTGAAAGGGGCAGTTCCAGGGTTTAATGGTAATTATGTATTTATTATAAAGGATTCCTTTAAGAGGAGATAATAATGATTAAACTCAGAGTTAGAAATATTGAGAATTTGGAGATTAGTGATATTAATCTTCCTGAAGAAATTTTTGATTATCCTTTGAAGGAACACCTTATTTATGAGGCTGTTAAAAATTTTAGAGCAAATTTAAGAAGAGGTACTGCATCGACAAAAACAAGGGGTAAAGTACAAGGAAGCGGAAGAAAATTATGGAAGCAAAAAGGAACAGGTAGAGCAAGAATTGGCTCAATAAGGAGTCCTTTGTGGAGAAAAGGAGGAATAACATTTGGACCGCATCCTAGAGATTACTCTTATGCTATACCAAAAAAAGCTAAGAGCAATGCATTAAAATCGGTTCTCTCTGATAAGGTGAGAAATAATAGGATATATATTATTGACAAATTAAATATAAATTCAAAAAAAACCAAAGATACAATATCAATTTTAAAAAAATTTGGTTTTGATAAGTTACTAATTGTAGATAAAAAAGATAATTCGGAATTAATGCTAAGTACAAGAAATATTCCAAATGTAAAAGCAATTGATCTTAATGAAATAAATATATATGACTCTTTGAAATACAATTACATTATGTTTTCTGTTGAAGCTATTAATCGATTGAAGGAGGTGTTTAAATGAAATTGGAACATACTGATATAATTCTTGCCCCATTAATTACAGAAAAGTCTACTGATTTAAAGGACAAAGAAAAGGTACTCTGTTTTAAAGTGCATAAAAAAGCAAATAAAATAATGGTCAAAAGTGCTGTGGAAGAATTGTTCAAAACAAAAGTAGAAAGTGTTAATTTAATGAATCTTGACGGGAAAGAGAAAAGACATGGTAAATATTCTGGAAGAAAGCCTTCCTGGAAAAAAGCTTATGTGAAATTAAAAAAAGATGCAAAAATGATTGAATATTTCGAGGTAGTATAATGGCTATAAAAACGTACAACCCCGTAACTCCTGGTCAAAGAGGAAAAACTGGTTATACTTTTGATGAACTGACTTCAAAAAAACCTTATAAAAAATTACTAGTTTCCCTGAAAAGATCAGGAGGAAGAAATAACTATGGAAGAATTACAATTAGGTTTAGGGGTGGAGGACACAAGAGAAGGTATAGGGTTATTGATTTTAAGAGAAATAAATTAGATGTTTCAGGCACAATTGAGACAATTGAGTATGATCCTAACAGGACTACAAGAATTGCTCTGGTAAAATATTCAGATGGCGAAAGAAGATATATTTTAGCTCCGTTAGGTATTAAAGTAGGAGACAATATTATATCAACTGATGGTGAATCTGAAATTTTACTTGGGAATTCAATATTATTAAAGAATATTCCAGTTGGAACTATTATTCATAATATTGAATTCCAAAAAGGTAGAGGTGGCCAAATTGCCAGAACAGCAGGTTCTTCCACAGTTTTGATGGCTAAAGAGGGGAAATATGCTTTATTAAAGATGCCATCTGGTGAATTAAGAAAAGTCCATATGGAATGTAGAGCAACAATTGGACAGCTCAGTAATGCTGAACATAGTAATATTAAGATAGGTAAGGCTGGAAGAAATAGATGGATGGGCAAACGTCCTCATGTTAGGGGTACTGCCATGAATCCTATTGATCATCCTCATGGTGGAGGTGAAGGTAAAACAAAGGGTGGTAGGAATCCTGTTACTCCATGGGGTAAGCCCACAAAAGGATACAAGACTAGAAGAAACAAAAGGACACAAAAATTCATTGTAGAGAGGAGAAAGTAGTTAAATGGCACGTTCAGTAAAAAAAGGCGTTTATATTGAAGAAAAATTATTGAATAAAATATTGGCTGTAAAAAATTTAAAAAAGCGTGAAGTTATAAAAACCTGGTCAAGACGTTCTACTGTAATCCCTGAAATGGTAGGATTAACACTTGCTGTTCATAATGGAAAGAAATTTATACCAGTGTTTGTTACAGAAAATATGGTTGGATGCAAGCTTGGCGAATTTTCTCAAACAAGAAATTATAAAGGTCATACTAGTAGAGGTAAAAAATAGGAGGTTGAAATGAGTGGAATCGCAGTTGCAAAAGGTAAGTATTTAAAAATATCCCCAAGAAAATGTGGATTAGTTGTTGATATGATTAGAGGCAAAGATGCAGGAGAAGCAATAACAATATTGAGGTTTTCTAAAAAACAGAAAGGAGCTGGTATTGTTGAAAAGGTTCTTAATTCTGCTATTGCTAATGCTCAGGTTAAATATCCAAATATTGATGTGGATCAGTTATATGTTTCTGAAATATATGTAGGTAAAGCACCATATTTGAAAAGATTTAGAGCCGCACCTCGAGGCAGAGGGGTCAGAATCTTAAAGAAATATGCTCATGTAACAATATTTTTAGATGAAAGAAAGGAGAAATGATGGGGCAAAAAACACATCCAATTGGATTTAGATTAGGTTTTAATAAGAGTTGGTTATCTTTATGGTATAGTGAGGGAAGAAATTATATTGAACTTTTTCACAATGATTTAAAAATTAGAAAATTAATCAAAAATAAGTATAAACATGCTGGAATCAGCTCAGTTGAAATTAAGAGAATATCTGATACAATTAGAGTTCAGATCAATACTGCACGCCCTGGGATTGTTATTGGAAAAGGCGGTAAAGGCGTTAAGAAATTAAAAGACTTGATAAGAGAATTAACAGGGATGACGCTTGACAAAATATTAGTTGATGTTATTGAAATAAAATATCCTGAATTAGTTGCTCAATTGGTTGCAGAAGGTGTGGCTTACCAAATAGAAAGGAGAATTTCATTCCGTAGGGCAATGAGGAAAGCAGTGGATTCTTCTTTAAGAGCTGGTGCAATTGGCATGAAAATAAGAGTTGCAGGAAGATTGGGAGGAGCTGAAATTGCAAGAGCTGAATGGTATCTGGTGGGAAAACTTCCTTTACAAACATTAAAAGCTGATATTGATTATGGATTCACAGAGGCTTTTACTGATTATGGTCAGATTGGGATTAAAGTATGGATATATTCTTCAGATAAGTTAAAGGAAAGATTTAAGAAGCAAGAAATAAATATTGATGAAAAGGGAGAATAAAAAATGTTAATGCCAGCCAAAGTAAAACACAGGAAAGTTTTTAGAGGGAAACGAAGAGGAAAAGCAACAAAAGGCAATACTCTGGAGTTTGGCGATTATGGTCTTCAAGCTCTTGAAAATTGTTGGATTACTGCAAGACAAATTGAAGCTGGTAGAGTTGCAATAAATAGATATATAAAAAGAGGTGGGAAATTATGGGTTAGGGCATTTCCTTATAAGCCTGTTACATCTAAACCAATTGAAGTAAGGATGGGTAAAGGTAAGGGTGATCCTGAATTTTGGGTTGATGTTGTAAAAAGAGGTAAAATTATTTATGAACTAGAAGGTGTACAAGAAAATGTTGCAAAGGAAGCAATTAGATTAGCCCAGAGAAAGTTTTCAATCAAAACAAGATTTATTAAAAGGAATAAATAAAGGTAGTTAATATGAAAGCAAAAGAAATAAGATCAATGACAATTGATGAGATTGAAAGTAAACTAATAGAGTTACATGATAAACTTTTTAAGCAGAAAATACAAAAATCTATTGGGCAGATGGCCAATCTTTATACAATAAGATATACTAAAAAGGATATTGCTAAGTTATTAACAATTTTAACTGAAAAGAGGTCTAACAATGAAAAACAAGGAAGAAAAAAAGAGAAAAATTAATGTTGTTTTAACAGGAGAAGTAGTTTCAGTGAAAGCTGATAAGACTATATCCGTTAGTGTTCAAAGAACATTTAAACATTCTATTTATAAAAAGATAGTTAGAAGAAAGAAAAAATATCTTACTCATGATGAGAATAATAAATGTAGTTTAGGAGATATTGTTAAAATAAAATTAATTAGACCAATAAGTAAGAGAAAGACGTGGATGTTATTGGATGTTATTTCTACAACCCCTGACAAAGAGGTGATAAAATGATTCAAATGCAAACTAGATTGAAAGTTGCTGATAATTCAGGTGCAAAAGAAGTAATGTTTATCAGAGCTCTGGGTGGAGGAACTGGTAAAATAGCTCACATAGGAGATGTTTTTGTTGGAACTGTTAAAGTTGCTGAACCAAACTCAAAAATAAGAAAGGGGGATGTGATACGGGCTGTTATTGTGAGAACAAGGAAAGAAGTAAGAAGAAAAGATGGTTCTTATATTCGGTTTTCTGATAATGCTGCTGTGGTTATTGACAAACAGGGCGAACCTATTGGAACTAGAGTCTTTGGTCCTGTGGCTAGGGAATTAAGGGGAAAAAAATTTATGAAGATAATTTCTTTGGCTCCAGAGGTGATTTAAATGAAAAGGTTAAAATTAAAAAAAGGTGATTCAGTTATTGTTGTAAGAGGTAAAAAACAGGATAAAGGGAAATTTGGGAAAATTCTTAAAATTTTACCTGAAAAAAACAGAGTGGTTGTTGAAAAAATACATATTATTAAAGAGTATGTTCGACCTAATCCACAAAAAAACGTTCAAGGTGGTGTTGTAGAAAGAGAGGGTGCTGTTCCTCTAGAAAGTGTAATGTATTATTGTAAAGAGTGTGAACAGGGAGTTCGAGTAGGATTTAAAGTTTCGAAAGATGAAAAACAGAGAATCTGTAAAAAGTGTAATGCACTTCTTGATTAGGAGTAAGAGATGAATAGAGTAATGGAAAGATACAATAAAGAAATTAAGCTTGAGTTAAAAAAGGAATTAAAATATAAAAACATTATGATGGTTCCCAGACTCGAAAAAATAGTTGTGAATTCAGGAGTAGGAGAAGCAACTCAAAATATTAAAGTTCTTGATAAAGTGATGGAAGAATTGGCTATAATAACAGGGCAGAAGCCGGTTATTAGAAGGGCAAGAAAATCAATTGCGTCTTTCAGATTAAGAGCAGGTATGCCTGTTGGTGCTTCTGTGTCATTGAGAGGGAAGAGAATGTATGATTTTTTTGACAGATTGGTTTCTGTGGTTATTCCGCGAATTAAAGATTTTAGAGGACTTTCTGCAAAATCTTTTGATGGTTCTGGGAATTATACCCTTTCATTAAAAGACCAGCTGGTTTTTCCTGAAATAAATTACAATAAAGTTAATAAATTAAAAGGTATGTCAATTACATTTGTTACTTCTGCAAATGATAATAGAGAAGGCGAAGCATTGCTAAAACATTTAGGAATGCCCTTTTAGGTAAGGAGGAAAGAGTGGCAAAAAAATCATCTATTGCTAAAGCTAGGAAGCAAAAAAAATATAGTGTTCGACAAAGAAGTAGATGCAGATTGTGTGGAAGGACTCGGTCTGTTTATAAAAAGTTTGAATTATGTAGGCTTTGTTTTAGAGAATTGTCATTAAGAGGAGAAGTTCCGGGTGTCACAAAATCATCCTGGTAAGGAGTTAAGATGAATATCACAGATCCAATTGCAGATATGTTAACAAGAATCAGAAATGCCATTATGGCTAACAAAAAGGATGCTGCTATTCCTTTATCTAAAGAGAAACTTGAAATTATAAAGATTTTAAAAAATGAGGGTTATATTTTTAATTTTAAAGTAGATAACAGTGAATTTCTTGCACAAATTGTTGTTGAACTTAAATATATGGATAAAAAAAACAGTGTTATTGAAGGTATCAAAAGGATTTCAAAACCAGGCAGAAGAGTATATGAAAAAACGGATAGCATTTCTAAAGTATTAAATGGATTGGGAGTAGCTGTTTTGTCAACTTCAAAAGGAATTATGACAGGTCGTGAGTGTAAAAAAAATAATGTAGGCGGTGAAGTTTTATTTCATATTTGGTAGGAGGAAAAATGTCGAGATTAGCAGCAAAACCAATTAAGTTCGAAAATACGGTTAAAATTGAATTTAGAGAAGATAATTTAAAAATAAAGGGATCTAAGGGTGAGCTGATTGTGAAGCTTATTAAGGGTATAGATGTTAAGATTAATGATAATGAAATTACTGTCAATTTAAAAGATGATTCGAAAAAACCTTTTCAAGGATTAACCTGGAGTTTAATCAATAATGCAGTAATCGGAGTTACTAAAGGTTTTTCAAAGAAATTGGAAATACATGGAAAAGGATGGCGTTCAACTGTAAATGGAGATACAATTAATCTTCAAGTTGGGTACTCTCATCCAGTAAATTATAAATTGCCAAAAGGAGTGACTGCAACTCAAAAGAATCCAGGGTCTTTTACTTTGCATTCACATGACAAACAGCTTCTGGGTCAGGTTTGTGCTAATATCCAAAGAATAAGGCCAGTTGAGCCTTACAAACTGAAAGGTATAAGAATTGAAGGGCAATATTTAAGGCGAAAAGTAAGAAAGACAGCAGGAGTTTAAAATGATTACACCTAAGTATATTTTAGATGACAAAAGAAAACAAAGAATGAGAAAATCTATCAGAAAAAAAATTACTGGTACTAAAGAAAAACCGAGAATGATAGTTTTTAGAAGTAATAAATATTTATATGTTCAGGTTTATGATGATATTAACAGAAAAGTTTTAGTTAGTGCTTCAACTCTTGAAAAAGAGATAAAAGAACAGTTAAAGAACACAAAAAATAAAGATGCTGCTAAGTTAGTAGGAAAATTAATTTCTGACAGATTGAAAAAGAAAAAGATTAATTCTGTTGTTTTTGATAGGAATGTTTATGCTTATGCTGGAAGAGTTAAGATAATTGCTGACTCAGCAAGAGAAAACGGGATAAATTTTTAAGGAGTTTAAAGTGCAGGGAATAGAAAACAATGAGGTTTTATTAGAAGAAGAGGTGATTTCAATAAGAAGAGTAACTAAGGTTGTAAAAGGTGGAAAGAATTTTAGATTTTCAGCTGCAGTTGTTGTTGGAGATAAGAATGGTAGGGTCGGGCTTGGTAAAGGAAAAGCAAAGGAAGTGCCTTTAGCAATAAAAAAGGCTGTTGTAGATGCAAAGAAGAATTTAATTGTAATTCCTCTTATAAATAATACTATACCTTATTATATAGTAGGAAAATTCGGAGCAGCTAAGGTTGTTTTAAGACCTGCGTCTCCAGGAACGGGAGTTATTGCTGGAGGAGCAGTTAGGTTTATTATGGAACTAGCAGGAATAAAGAATATCCTGACAAAGAGTCTTAAAAGTAAAAACATATTAACTGTAGCACGTGCAACTATAAATGGATTGAAAAATTTGAAGAATTCTGAAAAAATCAGTAATGGAAGGAATATTGAAGAGGAGGATCTATGGCAGTAAAGAAAAAACAGAAATTTCCCTTAATTAAGATAAAATTAAAAAAGAGTTTGATTGGACGTACAGAAAAACAGAGAAAAATTGTATTTGGGCTTGGTTTAAGAAAATTGAACTCTGAAGTAATAAGAGAAAAAAGGCCTGAAATACTGGGGATGGTAAAAAAGATTGATTTTATGTTAGAAGTTGTGGAGGTGAAAAAATGATATCTCTTTCTAATTTAAAACCTCAAAAGGGTGCTATTAAAAACAAAAAAAGAGTTGGTAGAGGACCTGGTTCAGGTTATGGTAAAACAGCAGGAAGAGGTATGAATGGTCAAAAATCAAGGAGTGGGTATTCTAAAAAGAGAGGTTTTGAAGGAGGTCAGATGCCCCTTGTACGGAGAGTCCCAAAACGTGGATTTACGAATAAGTTTAAAAAAGAATATAATATTATTAATCTTGATTCAATAGAAAAGACAGGACTGGATGAGCTTAAGGTAGAGGATTTTTTCAAAACCAAGTTAGCAAGAAATAAAAGAGCAAAAATAAAAATTCTTGGCAATGGTGATTTAAAAAGAAGAGTTAAAATACATGCTCATAAATTTTCAAAAACTGCTTTAGAAAAGATAAAAAAAAGTAAAGGTGAAGCAATTATTCTTGAAGGAGAGAGAAATTGATTACTTTTATAAGAAATATTTTTATTATTCCTGAATTACGTAGGCGTGTTCTTTATACTTTTGCTATGCTTGCAGTTTTTAGAATTGGTTCACAGATTGCGATTCCAGGAATAGATGCTCAGGCTATACAGGACTTTTTTAAAGAAGCTCAAGGGACTATTTTAGGTTTCTTAGACATGTTTACTGGAAGGAATATGTCAAAAATGACAGTGTTTGCCCTTGGAATTATGCCATATATAAGCGCATCAATTATACTTCAGTTACTTCAGGTTGTATGGCCATATCTTGAAAAAATATCAAAAGAGGGTGAGTTAGGAAAGAAAAAAATAACCCAATATACAAGATATGGTACAGTTTTAATTTCAATTGTCCAATCTTTTGCAATTGCAGTTGGATTGGAAAAGATGCACACTAAATCCGGACTTTGGGTCGTGCCACAAGGAAGTCAAGGTTGGGGTTTTAGATTTATTGCAATATTAACTTTAACAGCTGGGACTGTATTCTTAATGTGGCTTGGAGAGCGAATTTCAGAAAGAGGAATCGGGAATGGTATCTCTTTATTAATATTTGCTGGAATTGTTATTGGACTTGTACCGGGTATTGGATCACTTTTTGCTGGTTTAAAAACGGGTGATATGAGCCCATTAAAAATAATTTTCCTTCTCATAATGATGGTAGGTGTTATTGGATTTATTGTCTATGTGGAGATGGGGCAGCGTAGAATTCCCATTTCTTATGCAAAGAGAATACAGGGAAGAAGGATGATGGGTGGACAGAGTACATTCCTACCTTTAAAGGTTAATACAGGTGGTGTTATGCCAATTATTTTTGCATCCTCTGTTATTACATTTCCTGCAACTGTTGCTGGTTTTATTAATCATCCAATTGCAAAAAGTATAGCAAACCAGCTGAGCTTTGGAATGCCTTTATACAACCTGCTTTATATAACTTCTATTATTTTCTTTACATATTTTTACATTTCAATTATTTTCAATCCTGAGGATGTGTCAGATAATTTAAAAAAACATGGAGGGTTTATTCCAGGCATAAGAGCTGGTAAGAACACTTCAGAATATATAGATAATGTGCTTTCGAGATTAACTTTTGTTGGTGCAATATATCTTGCTATTATAGCAATTCTTCCGGAATTTTTAATGACAGGATTTAAAGTGGGAGCAATGCCTTTTATCGGGGATTTTTTGGAAGCTAATTTACCGAAATGGTTTTCTGAGGGTTTAAATGTTAGGTTTTATTTTGGTGGAACTTCGATATTGATTGTTGTGGGAGTTGCTATGGATACTGTTCAGCAGATTGAAGCGCAGCTAACAATGAGGAACTACGAATCTTTTTCAAGAAAAGGAAGAGTTAGAGGAAGACGATAAGAAGGTGGAACTGTGTTAAGAATTATACTTTTTGGTGCTCCCGGAGCTGGTAAAGGAACAATATCTGGTATACTAGAAAAAAAGTATAATTATAAAAAAATTTCTACAGGGGATTTAATTCGAGATGAGGTTAGGTCGAATTCTATAATTGGGGAAAAGGTAAGATCAGTTATTGACAAAGGTGAACTCGTTTCTGATGATATTATTATAGAAATAGTAAAAAAGAGAATAACCAGTGAATATATTAGTGAAGGTTATATTATGGATGGTTTCCCAAGGACTATTATCCAAGCAAAAGAATTGTCAAAAATGGTAGCAGATAGGGAAGTTGCAATATATTTGAAGGTTGAAGATGAGAAAGTTATTATTAATAGATTACTATCCAGAGTAATCTGCAATAATTGTGGGGCAATTTTTAATGCAAAAAATAAACCGCCCAAAAAGGAGGGAATCTGTGATATTTGTGGGGGTATATTAGAGAAAAGAACAGATGATAATGAGGGAGCAATACGAGAAAGACTTAGAGTATACCGTGAAATAACAGAACCTATTATTAATTATTATGAAGATAAAGGTGTGCTTAATAGAGTTGATGCTTCAATTAGTGTTAGAGAAGTTTTAAAGAAAATTGGAGAGATATTAAATTGATAAGATTGAAAACAGATAAAGAGTTAAGTTTGATGAGAAAAGCAAATTGGGTTGTTGCAATAATACTTTTAGAAATAGAAGATAGGATTAAACCCGGGGTAAATACTTATGAGTTAGATATGTGGGCTGAAGAAAAAATTTTAAGTCTTGGTGCAAAACCTGCTTTTAAAGGGTATGAAGGATTCCCAGCTGCTTTATGTACATCAATTAATAATGAAGTTGTTCATGGGATCCCTTCAAAAGATAGAATACTTGAGGAAGGAGATATAATTGGAATTGATGTTGGGACTGTTTATATGGGATTTTATGGAGATGGGGCGCGTACTTTTGCTGTAGGTAAGGTTTCGGATGAAGTACAGGATTTAATGAACACCTGCGAGAAGTCTCTATGCGAAGGTATAAAGATGGCAAAAGAGGGAAATAGAGTCAATGATATTTCAGTAGCAATAGATAGATTTGTAAGAACTAGAGGATATGAAATAGTTCGAGATTTGACTGGGCATGGAATTGGGGGAAATTTACATGAAGATCCGCAGGTTTTAAATTATGATAATGGAAATAAAGGTCCGAAATTGAAGATAAATATGACTTTGGCAATTGAGCCAATGATAACTAATGGTGGCTATGAAATAATGACTTTAAATAATGGGTGGACTGTTGTTACAGCAGATGGTAGTTTGTCAACACATTATGAGAATACAATTGCCATTACTGAAAATGGTCCAGAGATATTAACAAAGGTATAATGAAACAAAAGAAGAAAGATATAGTTGAAGCCCGAGGAATAATAGTTGAAGCATTGCCAAATGCAATGTTTCTTGTTGAATTAGAGCAAAATCATCATAGGATTTTTGGTCACCCATCTGGTAAAATGAGAAAAAATAATATAAGGATGTTACCAGGGGATAAAATATTGTTGGAGATATCGCCTTATGATATTACAAGAGGTAGAATTATTTATAGATTTAAGTAGGAGGAATTAATGAAAGTTAAAGCTTCTGTAAAAAAGATATGTAATAAATGTAAGATTGTAAAAAGAAAAGGTGTTGTAAGGGTAATTTGCAAGGATCCTAAACACAAACAAAGACAAGGATGAGAAAAAATGAATAGTGAATATCGAATAATGAATGAAAAAAATGGTAAAGGGAGGCAAAATTGGCAAGAATAACAGGTGTTGAGGTACCCAATAACAAAAGGGTTGAAATTGGATTAACTTATATTTTTGGAATAGGCAGATCCAAATCAAAGCAAATATTAAAAGAAGTCAAAGTTGATATTAATAAGAAGGTGAAAGATTTGAATCCTGATGAGTTATCAAGAATCAGAAAGCATATTGAAATAGAAGAAACAGTTGAAGGTGATTTAAGAAAAAAGGTTAACCAAAATATTAAAAGGTTAATGGATATAAATAGTTATAGAGGAAGAAGACATCAAAGAGGTCTCCCTGTTAGAGGTCAAAGAACTAAGACAAATGCCAGAACAAGGAAAGGTCCTCGTGGTTCAATGATAAAAAAGAGAAAGTAATGGAGGAAATATATGGTAAAAAAAACGGTTAAAAGAAAAAGTAGAAAAAAGGAAAAGAAGATTGTTTCACATGGAGTAATGTATATTCATTCTACTTTTAATAATACTATAATTACAATTACTGATAAAGATGGAAATGCTTTATGCAGTGCAACAGGTGGTATTGTCGGTTTTAAAGGATCAAGAAAGTCAACACCATTCGCAGCTCAATTAGCAGCAGCAAAGGTTTTAAAAGATGCTGAAAATTTTGGTATAAAGACCCTTGATATAATGGTAAAAGGTCCCGGAGTAGGTAGAGAAAGTGCAATTAGAAGTGTGAGCGGAACTTCATTTAAAGTAAGATCAATAAGAGATATTACTCCAATACCACACAATGGCTGTAGACCAAAGAAAAAGAGAAGAGTTTAAGGAGGTTGACATTGGGAAAATATAATGGACCATTATGTAGATTATGTAGAGCTGAAGGTACGAAGCTTTTTTTAAAGGGGAAGAGGTGTTTAACTGATAAGTGTTCTCTTGAGAGAAGGAAATATCCTCCAGGTCAGAAAGGAGCAAAAGTTCGTTTTAAAAAATCAAATTATAAATATCAATTAAGGGAAAAACAGAAGGTTAAAAGATTTTATGGGCTAGGGGAAAAACAATTCAGAAATTTATTTTATAAATCAGCAAAGCAAAAGGGGATAACAGGTGAGAATCTATTAAAATTTCTTGAACTAAGATTGGATAATGTTATTTATAGGATGAATTTTGCTGCTTCTCGTACAAATGCAAGACAGATTATAAGCCATGGCCATATTCAAGTAAACGGAAAAAAAGTTACGATTCCTTCATATATTCTGAAGGTTGAAGATGAGATTTCTTTTAATGAAAAATCAATAAATAATGAAAATATTAAGTTAATGTTAGAGAATGTTGCTGGATTAGTGGAAACTCCAGAGTGGGTTATTGTTGATACAGAAAAGAAATTAGGTAAAATAAACAATTTACCTACTAGAGAAGATGTCTCTTTAGATGTTGAAGAACATCTTGTTGTTGAGTTGTATTCTAAATAAGGAGGAAATTATGGGGGATTTTAATTATCAAAGACCTAGGAAGCTTCGAGTAGAGGAGTTAACTTCAACATATGGTAGATTTATTGCTGAACCTTTTGAAAGGGGGTATGGCAGTACAATGGGAATTTCATTAAGAAGAGTCTTATTATCAATGGTTGAGGGTGCTGCTATCACATCTATCAGAATAGATGGTGTTCTCCATGAATTTTCTATAATTCCTGGTGTATATGAAGATGTTTTAAATATTATTTTGAATTTAAAAACTATTCCCTTTAAATTAAATACTGATGAACCAAAAATCCTCAAGATAGAAAAAAGCGATGCGGGCGAACTTTTATCTGGTGATATAATAACAGACAATGATGTTGAAATACTTGATAAAAATATTCATATAGCTTATTTAGAAGAAGGAGCTCAATTTAAATCTGAAATATTGATAAAGAAGGGAATTGGATTTAGGTTATCAGAACAAAATTATGATGAAAATTTACCAATTGATTTTATTCCTGTTGATTCCAATTTTAGCCCTATTGAAAGAGTGAAATATTCAATAGAGCCAGCAAGGGTAGGTAAAAAAACTGATTATGAAAGGTTAGTAGTAGAAGTTTGGACAGATAGTTCTGTTTCACCTAGAGATAGTATTTCAAAAGCATCTAAAATTTTAAGAGATCATCTTACGATTTATCTTACTTATCAGGATAAAGAAAGTTTTTCACAAGATATTGAACAGAGTGAAGGCTTGGGGATTGAGAAAAAGTTTGAATTTCTTGAAAAAAATGTTGAAGCAATGGGATTATCTGTAAGAGCACTTAAATGTTTAAAAAGATTAGATGTTCGATATGTTTATGAATTGATTGAAAAAACAGAACATGAACTTTTAAATTCAAAGAATTTTGGGAAAAAGTCTCTTGAAGAAATAATAACAAAATTAATTGATTATGAATTAACTTTAGGTCAAAAACTTCCTGAAAATGTAAAGATAGATTTAGATGAAAAATTAAAAATAGAAATTGTTGAAGAAAATGAAGAGGAATTGGAGTAAAAAATGAGACATTTGAAAGGTGGATTTAAATTAAGAAGAAACCCTGCTCAAAGAAAAGCATTATTAAGAAATTTAAGTGCAAGCTTAATAGAGAAGAATAGAATTGAAACAACGCTTGCTAAAGCAAAGGCAATTAGACCAATCGTTGAAAAATTGATTACAATGGGGAAATCAGGAGATCTTGCTGATAAAAGAAGAGCATTCGCATACTTGTATAAAAGGGAAACTGTTCATGTTTTATTTAATGAGGTAGCACCAAGATTCATGGACAGACAGGGTGGATATACAAGGATAATAAAAAGTGATTTCAGAAAAGGTGATGGGGCTGAAATGGCTATAATTGAGTTTGTTGATTTTATTTATAAGAAAAAAACTAAAAAGTCAAAAGATAAGGCTAAAATAAAAAAATAAGCGGGTATAACTCAATGGTAGAGTGTAAGCTTCCCAAGCTTGATGTTGCGGGTTCGATCCCCGTTACCCGCTAAAAAAGGGGATTAAAATGAGTGTATTTAAAAAGAGTGAGAATGTAAGAAGTAGTACTTATGTTGTTCAAGATGAGGTTCAAAAAATAAAGTCATTAATCGGAAAGAGTTTATTTATTAAAGGTGATATCCGTTCTGATGAAGAACTTCTTATTGAAGGAAAAGTTGAAGGTAAATTGAATGTAAAAAATAGGGTGATTATTGGTAAAAATGGGATTGTAAATGCAGAAATAAAAGCAAGAGAAATAATTATAAGAGGTAAAGTAAATGGAGATGTTACTGCTAGTTATAAAGTTGAAATTGAACCTGAAGGAATTTTAAATGGAAATATATTCTCTCAAAGAGTTCATCTGACTGAGGGAGCTATTTTTAAAGGAAATATAGATATGTCTTCAAAAGATAAAGATATCCCTGTGAATAAGAGTGTTGAAAAAGATAAGGAAGTAAAAAAATAGACCTTTATTATTACTATTGTTAATACATTAGAATAGGATTTTCAAATTTGAAAAAAAGTATTGTTCTAAAACTTGGGATTTTACTTTCTTGTATATTTTTTTACTTCAATTCTTTTGCTCGTGAATATGAGATTCAATTTCAAAATGTTGATTTAACAGAAAAATTAAATTATTCATTATTAAAAAATACAGGGATTGATAAAATTATAATTAAGGTTTTTGAGGATGATCCTGTAAGTGGTGGACTTTTTTTTAAAAATTCAGTTTTTCGAGTAAAAAAACCTATACTTGATCGAATAATACCTGATTTTGATTTTAGTAAATTCAGTTTATGGACATGGATGATTACAAGAAAATTAAGTTGGATACAAGGTTTAGACTTATATGATATGGAGTATAAAAATAGAGAGAGGAGATTGGTTAGAAAACTTGATCTTTTTAATCCAGATGCAATAAAAAAGATTATTTCTGTATATAAAGAGTTAGCTTTAAAGAAAATAAATGGGATTTTAATTCAAGATGATTTTTTTATTAGATACAATGAGGGTTTTTCAAACTGGGGTAAAGCGAGATTTTCTGCAATAATGAATTTACCTTTTAAAGAATCTAAAATAATGAATCCCAAAACCGAATATAACTTAAATTGGATTCAAATAAAAGTAAGCCAGGTAAATAAAGTATTGAGTTTAATAGTAAATGAATGTAAGAAAGTTAATCCCAATATAAAAATGGGAATAAATATTTATTATGAGACTCCTGTTTTTATAAATAGAGCTGAGGCATGGTATGCGCATAATTTAAAGGGGATAATTAATAGTGGTATAGATTTTGTGTATTTAATGTCTTATCATAGACAAATTAAAAAGGAGATGAAATTATCTGAAGATAGAAATAGAATGCTATTTAAAAAAATTGTTGAAAAAGCGTATGAAATCTGTAAGAATAGATTAGTTGTAAAAATACAAGTCAGAGATTGGGATACTGATGAGAGAATACCTTTAGTAGAGCTTAAGAATTATATACGATTGGTACCAAAAAGCATTAAAAGAATTTGTTTTACTCCAGTAGAGATAGAGGATTTTTATCATATAAAAAGTTTAATTAAATTTGATAGTGGCTAAGTTGTTTAGAGAAAGTAAAACAAGTTTTAAGATTAAAATTGGAGATTTTTTGTTTAAACATCGTTCTTTTACTCCAATCCCATTAATAATTATTGTGATTCTATTTTTTAAGCCAATTGACTATGGTAAAAATAATTTAATATTGAACTTATGCGGTTTTTTTATATCTATAATTGGTGAGTTTATAAGAGTACTAGGAATTGGGTTTTCTTTCTCAGGTACATCTGGGAGAGAAAATTATTTAAGGGCAGATAATCTGAATATGACTGGAATTTATTCAATTGTGCGTAATCCTTTGTATATAGGAAATGTTTTGATATATTCTGGAATGTTGGTTGTATTTTCAAACCTGTTTGCAATATTGATTTTTGATATTTTTATTATTCTTCAATATTATTTTATAATTCTCTCTGAAGAAGGTTATTTGATGGAAAAATACGGAAAAGATATTGATTTATATTTTAAAAATGTTTCAAGAATAGTACCAAATTTCAAAAATTATAAAAAGCCTATACTAAAATTTAGTTTAAAAAAAATAATTTTTAATGAAAATGATTCAATTTTTAATATATTAATGATGCTCGTTTTAATATTGGCTTATAAGCAAACGACTTTTTATGGGAGTATAGATAATCTTAGAATATATGTTATTACAGGGATATTATTAATTTTTGTTTATGCGATAATTAAAATTTTAAAGAAACATTGAAGATTAACAAGTTCTATGATGTAATTGTAATTGGAGGTGGTGCTTCAGGAATGTTTGCTGCTGGTTGTGCAGCAGCAAATGGTGCTGATACCTTGTTATTAGAAAGAAATAATAAACTTGGTAAAAAATTAAGTATTACTGGAAAAGGTAGATGTAATATCACTAATATTGGCGAGATAAATGACTTTATTGATATATATGGAAAAAACGGCAAGTTTTTATATAGAGCATTCACAAAATTTTTCAACCAGGATCTAATTGCCTTTTTTAATCATTATGATGTTAGTACTAAAGTAGAAAGGGGAGGAAGAGTTTTTCCTGTTAGTGATGATTCTGAAAGCATTGTAAATGTTTTAAGAAAATATATTAAAACAAATAAAGTGATTTTGGGCTTGAATCTTAGAGTCAAAGAAATTATGATCACTGATAATAAAACTGGTGAAAACAAATTTGGAAAATATAAAGTTAAAGGGATAAGACTATTTGAGAGAAAAGAAGTCATAAAAACAGGTAAAGTTATCCTAGCTACAGGAGGGCTTTCTTATCCTCGTACAGGCTCTACAGGAGATGGTTATAAAATGGCAGAAAAATTAGGGCATACTATTGTTCCGCTTAAACCAGCACTTGTACCTTT
Organism: Candidatus Aminicenantota bacterium; assembly: GCA_030610885.1. GTDB lineage: Bacteria > Acidobacteriota > Aminicenantia > UBA2199 > UBA2199 > JAUWNT01. Next base: position 18,231 of record JAUWQW010000054.1, read on the forward strand.
AGAAACTAAAGAAGATTTTGTTAAAGATTTACAGGGGTTAGCATTAAAAAATGTCAGTGTTACTGTTTTTGCTAATGGTAGGAAGATTGACTGGGAATTTGGGGAAATGTTATTTACTCATTTTGGCATTTCAGGACCGGTTATTTTAAAAATGAGTGGTTTAGTTGTTGAACATTTAAGCAAAAATGAAGAGGTAAGTGTTGTTATCAATTTTAAACCTGCATTGGATAAAAAAAAACTTAGCGATAGATTTTTGCGTGAAAAAAAAGAATTTGGACTTAAATCAGTTAGTAATGTGATGAAAAATTTCTTGCCTCATAGGCTTGTTCCAGTCTTTTTGAAACTAGCTAATGTAAGTAGCATAAAAAAATTTAAGCAAATTACTCATCAGGAAAAGGAAAAAATAATTGATCTTTTAACCAATTTTAAATTAAAAGTCACCAAGCCCAGACCAATTGACGAAGCAGTTATTACCAGGGGAGGAATTTCTTTGAATGAAATCAATCCTTACACTATGGAATCAAAAAAGGTTAAGGGTTTGTATTTTTGTGGGGAGATAATTGATATTGATGGAAAAACGGGTGGTTATAACCTCCAAATGGCTTTTTCTACAGCATTTCTTAGTGCAGAATCAGAGAGCAATTCTTAACATAAAACACGAACACATTTATCTATAAGTGTTGCAAAAATAATCCAAATTTGTGACAATATAATTTTAATTTATTTAATGGAAGTTACATTTTGAAAAAAAGACGTAAAGGTATACCATCTGTTTATGATAAAGCTAAATTCAAAGAGTATAAAAAAAAGGGGTTTACAGGAAATTTTTTATTTATCGTTGTTTTAGTAGTTATATTACTAATCATTGTTCGGTTTGCAAACCTTTATATGCAATATCATATGACTAAATTGGAGCTGAAAAGTAGCTCTTTATGTAAAGAAATAGATTTTAATTTTCTTGGACTTTCAGGATATGAAAAAGCAAGAAAAAGGCTTTTGCAATCTAATCTTACACAAACAAAAAAAATAAAGGTAGTATGTTTTTATGATTTGTTTTATCCAGCTGTGTTTTTTATAAATAACAAAGATATGTTATGCTTTGTTGATCTTGGTAAATTAGTTGTTTATGTTAATCCTGGTTTGTCAGTAATTACATTTTATCAGTTTGATATTATTAAAAGAAAAGAAAAAGGAGTTGAAATTATTCAGTATTTTGGAAACTCTTTGCTGTCTCCTATATTTAGGAGTGTGAGCGGGATTTTTGGTTATAATTTGAATATAAAAAAGAAATCTAAAAAAGATATATCTTATATAGTAAAGTCTATTGAAAAATCCAGATATATAAAAATCCAGCATTTAATATATTTTTATGTCCCATTATTCCTAATTGTTTTGTTTGCTTTCAGTTATAGTAATGCCATATTTATTGCATTTTTCTATTATATAGAGGTCTTTTTCCTGTTTAATTTAAAAGAGGCTTTTATTGGACCTTTTTTATGGTTATTAAATTTTTTAAATATACAGGCTTCTGATATGGTTGTGCTTGTTGGAACCTGTTCTTTATGTTTGATCTTTTTAATAACAGGCATATTAGGCTTGTTTAACTGGAAAAACATTCAAAATCAATCATTTGAGAGGGGCTTTATACTTTTTATGCTTTTACTTCCCATATTTATCAGATTTTAAAAGTATGTTATGCAGAAATGGGTGATCCCATTTTCTTCTTTTTTCCCTTATATTATCTTGTGCTGATTGCTGAATGTTGAATGCTGATAGCTGACACTTGGTTGAATGGTTGAATAGTATTTCCTTTATAAACTTGAGCCTAAGCTTCATTAGCTGAATATCGAATATCGAACAAAGAATATCGAATGTCGAAATAAAAGATTCATTTCAAATTATTATGTGTTATTCAGTTTTTTATAATACTTCATCATTCCTTGTTCATTATTCGTTATTCGATATTCCCTTTCTCACGTTTACCATTTAACTATTAGT
>JAUWQW010000038.1 GCA_030610885.1 Candidatus Aminicenantota bacterium
TGATAAATATTTACCTCCATATAAGCCGGAAATAAAGATGGATATAGATGATCCACATTCATTTGGCGCATTATCAAGCCCTGAAAATTATATGGAATTCAGATACAAGATGCAGGAAGCAATGGATAAAGCAGAAGATATCATTATAAAAGAAGGGAAAGAATTTGAAAGAATGTTTGGCAGGAAGTATGGTATGGTAGAAGAGTATCGCACAGAGGATGCTGAAATTATACTCATTGCTTCTGCAACAATAGCCAGTACAGCAAAGGCTTCTATAGATAGTTTAAGAGCAAAAGGTATAAATATAGGGCTTCTTAGGATAAGAGTATTCAGGCCTTTCCCTGTAAAAGATATTGCGCGTGTACTTTTGAACAGGGAAAAAGCTATTGTTATTGATAGAAATATTTCCTATGGAAAATCAGGTATTTTCTTTGATGAAATAAAGGGGGCTTTTTATAATATAGAGGGAGAAAAACCGAAAATATTTGGTTATATTGCAGGTCTTGGTGGTAGAGATGTTACTCCTGAGGTCATTTCTGATATTGTTAATGATGCAATGAGAAAAGATAAGCCTGAAAAAGATATTATATGGTCGGGGGTGAAATTATGAGTAAACTTACTATTCCTCAAGAAGAGATAATGTCCTCCGGACATTTAGGTTGTCAGGGATGCGGTGCAACTATTGCTATGCGTTATATGTTAAAAGTATTTGGCAGAAAAACTATGTTGACATTTCCAGCTTGTTGCTGGAGTGTTATAGATGGACCATGGCCATATTCAGCAGTTTCTGTTCCTTTGTTTCATACTGCATTTGAAACAGCTGCAATTGCTGCATCCGGTATTAGGTCAGGTCTGGATGCTCTTGGTAAAAAAGATATTAATGTAATAGCGTGGGCAGGTGATGGCGGTACATTTGATATTGGTATACAGGCAATAAGCGGAGCTGCTGAGAGAAATGACAATATACTCTATATTGTTTATGATAATGAAGCATATATGAATACTGGAATTCAACGTTCTTCTGCTACTCCATGGGGTGCCTGGACTACTACAACACCTGTAAACAACCCTAAAAGCCGTCCCAAAAAGGATCTTGTTGAAATTATAGCTGCACATAGAGTCCCTTATACAGCAACAGCATCTATTGCATACCCTGAAGATTTTATAAAAAAACTTGAAAAAGCAAAAAATATAGAAGGATTTAAATTAATTCATGTTTTTGCACCATGCCCTACTGGGTGGAAAATGCCACCTGATTTGACAGTAAAAGTAGCGAGACTCGTAGTTCAGACAAGAATATTTCCAATATATGAGGTTGAGAATGGTGTATCTTATAAACTTAATTTTAATCCAAAGAAGTTTGTTCCAGTAGGTGAATATTTAAAACTACAGGGAAGATTTCGCCACCTTAAAGAAAAGGATTATAAATTTATTCAAGAAAATGTTGAGTATGAATGGGAGTTTTTAAATAAAAAGGTTGAAACATTCTAATAACTTCAGGGAAATTTAGGGTTTTTTCTTAATAAATATGATGTTAGGCAGGCTTTAAGGAGAAAAGATGAGGTCTAAATTTATTTTTATTGTTTTTATTTTAAGCTTTTTGTCATTTTCCAATTTTTATTTATATTCAGAGAGCTTAAACTCACAAAAAATTGATAAATGGCTTGTTTTGGGACCTGCACATATACCAAGTATTGAAAAAAAAGCAATGAAAAATGATACAAGTATATTGAAATTTAATTTTATTGCATTGCCTTTATTACGCCCTTTGAAGGGAGAAAGAGTAGAATGGATTGGAAATAAAAAGTTGTATTGGAGAGTTTTTGAAAATCAGATATTTAGTTCTTCTAAAACTCAGATAATTTATTTTGCAACGTATATTGAAACTTTTAGATGGTTTCAGACAAAATTGTTGATAAAGAATATTGATGTTCCTGTTTCTGTTTTTCTTGATGGAAACTTAATTGAAACCTTAAAATCAGAAAATAAAGTCAGTACTGATTTGAATCTTATGAACACAAAACATATTTTGATATTGAAAGTTGTTTTGCCAAAAGATAAATCTTTTAAACTTAATGTATTTTTAGAGAATAAAGGATCATTTAATAATGAGATATCTTTAACCCCGTATCATAGACTTAATAAAGAAAACATTTTGAATGTAAAAAATGTAATAAGGACTTCTGTCTCTCCAGATGGAAAACTGGCAGCAGTTTTTTTGAAACAAATAAAAGAAAAAACGAGTGACACGGAAAACTGGATAGAAATTTTGAGTACACAAACCGGAAGAATTATTTTTTCATCAAAAAATTTCAGTAAGATAAAAGGTTTTAAATGGTTAAATGATTCAATTAGCTTCTCTTATATTAAGACTAAAAAGGATATAAGTTCTATTTTTGTTTATAATTTAAATAATAATAAACAAACATGTTTAATTAGAGAAATCAAGAATTTATCAACTTTATGGTGGGCACATAATAATTCATTTTTAATATATTCAGTTTATAGTCAAAGAGAGGATAAAGAAGGTTATAGAAATATTAGGGAGATTATTGATAGGGCTAAATTTTCTGGACGTAAATATTCAATGTATATTTATTATACTGATGGAGGAGTAACACATAAAATTTTAGATTATGAAGAAAATTTCGAATCTGTTTTTATAAGTCCAGACAGTAAAAAGGTTTTATTTATGAAGGAGATAAGTGATAATAAAAATAGGCCTTATCATAAATTTGTTTCCTGTTTATTTGATGTAAATACATTTTATATAAAAAAGTTAATTGAGAGTAATTGGCTGTATGATGTTTCATGGTCACCTGATTCAAAAAAGTTACTTATACTAGGGGGTCCGTCATCATTTAAAGGGATCGGTAATAAATTAGAGAAGCATTTGATCCCAAATGATTATGATACACAGGCATTCTTATACGATTTAAATACAAAAAAAGTGGAGCCTATATCCAAAGATTTTAATCCTTCAATTAATTCTGCATTCTGGAGTTCTTTTAATAAAAACATATATTTCAGTGCTACAGATGGTTCTTATGAAAAAATTTTTAGGTTTTCCCCAAAAAATAGAGTTTTTAAAAAAATCAATACTCCAGTTGAGGTTGTTAGGGCTGTTAGTTTTTCAAGGTCAAAAAATATCGCTGTGTATTGGGGTTCCAGTTGTTCGGAGCCATTTAAATTGTATAGACTAAATTTATCTTCAGACAGGTCTGTTGTTTTAAAAGATTATAATAAAGAGGAATTTAAGTATGTAAAGTTAGGTAAAGTTGAAAATTGGAATTTTAAAACTGAACAAGGGAAAACAGTAATAGGCAGGATATACTATCCTGTTGATTTTAATAAGAACAAGAAGTATCCATGTATTGTATATTATTATGGTGGTACTTCACCAGTTACAAGAGATTTTGGAGGAAGGTATCCAAAAAATTGGTATGCATCAAAAGGTTATATAGTTTATGTACTACAACCAACAGGAGCTATAGGTTTTGGCCAGAAATTTTCTTCTGTTCATGTAAATGACTGGGGAATAGTAACCTCAGAAGAGATTATTTATGGTGTAAAAGAGTTGATAAGGTGCCACAATTATATTGATCCAAAAAGAATTGGAGCAATAGGGGCTTCATATGGCGGATTTTTAACTCAATACCTTGCAACTCAGACGGATATTTTTTCAGCTTATATCTCCCATGCAGGAATAAGTTCTTTAACAAGTTACTGGGGAATTGGTGATTGGGGATATGATTATAGTGGGGTTGCAACAGCAAACAGTTTCCCCTGGAACAGGAAAGATATTTATGTAGGGCAAAGCCCTCTATATATGGCTGACAGGATAAGTAAACCTGTATTGTTATTACATGGGGATATTGATAACAATGTTCCTCCGGGGGAAAGTTATCAGATGTTTGCAGCCCTAAAACTCCTTGGGAAAGAAGTCGCATTGGTGACTTTTAAGGGAGAACAACATTTTATCATTGACTATAAGAAGAGAGTACAATGGATGCAAACAATTATTGCCTGGTTTGATAAATGGTTAAAGAATCAGCCCGAGCATTGGGATAATATGTATGAAAAGTAAGGTTCCCCGCTATTTATAAGCCTTATTTAGAACCTTAATCGCATCTTCATAATCCATATCAACTGGGTTGAATGTAAGAGAGCCATCTCCAATCGCTAATTTTGCAATTTCTGGAATTTTCTCTTTTGAAATGCCTGCTTCTTTCAAAGTTCTTGGAAGTTTTGTGAGTTTGTAAAGTTCATCTCTTAAATTATTTATGCATTCAATAACTTTTTCTGCTCTTTGCCCTTCTGAAGTTTTGGAGTAAATCTCATTCCCAGCTAAAGGAAATAATAATTCAGAAATATATTCTCTGATTTTTATTAAATTATATTCAAGAACATATGGTAAAAATATGCTCATGGCAACTCCGTGATGTATATGACAAATTCCTCCTGTTGCATGCCCCAATGAGTGAACCATTCCTACCATAGAATTAGAAAACGCAGCACCTGCCATACATGATGCATTTAATAGAGCCAATCTAGCTTTTTTGTCTTTCCCTTTTTTTACTGCTGTTATAAGATTTTCACTGATTAGTTTGATAGCCATCCATGCATGAGCATCACTTATGGGATTTTTTTGTATGCATGTATAAGCTTCAATCGCATGTGTGAGAGCATCCATTCCAGTGGCAGCAGTTATATGTGCTGGAAGAGTAAGTGTCATTCTTGTGTCAAGAATTGCTACTCTGGGGAGGAGATGTAAAGATGTAAAAGCCATTTTTGTATTATTTTTTTCATCAGATATCACTGCAACAAGTGTAACTTCGGAACCTGTTCCTGATGTTGTTGGAATAACTATAAGAGGTTTCATAGGATTTTTAAGAATTTCTGCACCTGCAAATTTCATTAAATCATTTGAATCCTCAGTTATTAAAATATTTACTCCCTTTGCAGTATCAATAACAGAACCTCCGCCAACGGCAATTATTGAATCACAACTATTATCTTTAAATATTTTAACAATTTTGTATACTGTTTCCAATGAAGAATCAGATGGGACATCATCGTATATTGATCCGATTATAGTATTTGATTCAGCAAAAGCTCTTTTTACATATTTTAAAAGTCCTGCTTTTTTAATTCCTTTGTCTGTGATTATTAAAGGCTTTTTTACACCCAATTGTTCGAGCTCATATGGGATATTATCAAGCGCTTTATGCCCGGAAAGTATCTTTACTGGATTAAAAAATTCATAATATTTTGGTATCAATTCTATCCTCCCTAATAATTTATTTTATATACCAAAAGGTATTCCCCAAAAATAGACAAGGAAACGTCCTATTTGCTTTTTAATTCCACTTATGCGTGGTAATCTTTTAGTAATATGTTTTGCAATTATCTTTGGGAAAAGATAAGTTTCAACAATATTCAAACATCTCATAATTAGCATTGCCTTAGATATCTCTCCCTTTATACTTATTCTGTGTTCTGCAAATGCCTGGTGTGAACTTATCTGTGCTGTAAACATTAAGAATGCACATTCTATATTTTTAAAAAATATGCTTAAATCTGATGTTTTTTCATTAAGAGAAGAACCCTTGTATTTCAGGTACCCTTTTTTATTTTTTTTTAAAAACATTTTAGATCCAATTGGTAATATTTTGAACATAACTGTAAATCCTTCAGGTAAACCATGGATGTCGTTTTTAATGTTTTTATCAAACTTTGATAAAAATTGAAATCCGCGCCCTAGAAAAAAAAGAATAACCTTAACAGTTATAACCTTAAATAGTTTTCGACCTGGCTTAATCTCCTTATAGATTCTATTCTTTCTCATAAATGTCTCCTTTTTAATTTAAAATACTAAGTTTTTGCAATGTCTCTTTTTTGGGTATCCCATTGTTATCATACCCTCTTATTTTATAGTATTTTTTTAGCATTTTGTTGAGAGGGATTCTCTTATTTTTAGATTCATACTTTCTACTCTCTTTTAAAAATCTATCAGGTAAAGTATCATCTTTTTTTGAAATTCCTTCCCTTGTGTTCATATACCTTTCAAGTGTATGTATTCTCTCTCCAATTTTTATCATATTTTTCTGAGACATCTTTATTCCACAGATTGCTTCAAATAATTTGCTGTAAATACTGACATCCATTAGCATAATTGCAATATCAGGCAAATTCTGCATTGCAAATGATAATAGGGGATGGGGCGTGTATTTTACGACTGGGGGCTCAAGAATATAAGCAAAAGATGTAAACAAACATGTGTGAAGAGAATTTATAGTAGAGAAGAGATTTTCAAAAAATCTTACAAATTTTGCTTTAGCTCTGTGAGTATATGGATTTAAAAAGCCCATAAAAACTTCTGAAGAAAAAATGGATGCAGAAATATGGCAGGCACCACGATTAGCTACAGCATAGCTCAACCCTTGCCCCCATGAACCACGAGGGTCATATGCGGCCATTTCTAAACCTTTAACATGTATGGCGAAATCTTTTCCACCATATTTTTCAGAAAGCCAGCGTGTGCCATTTGCATAATCATCTCCTGAACCTCTGCGAAAAGCAATATCTTCCAAAGTCTCTTTTATGTTTTCAGAAGAACCGAACTTTAATTTTGTATTAATGAGCTTCTTTTCTCCTGCCTCCATTATATAAGATAGTGTTACTGCAGTTGAGATAGTATCTATTCCCATTCTGTTGCAAATGTTATTCCATGAGGAGATTATATCTGTATCAAATATTTCTAAGTTTGGGCCAAAAAGAGCGGTTGTTTCGTATTCTGGGATTTGATGAACTCCATCTTTATAAGTCCCTTTGTGGCCACACAATATTGTGCATGGCACACAAGAACTGTGTTTTGTATTATATTTTTCCTTCATCAGTTCTCCAGAAACTAGATATGCCTTTTTATGATTACCAAATCTGAAATTTGAAACTGGTAAAATTCCTCCTCTATTGCAGAAATTCACATTTGTACATGTCCCAAAATTCCTGTACAAATTAGCGGTAAGATTATTTTTATTTATCTGTTTTGTTGCTTTTGTTTTTAATTTTTCAAAAAAATTTAAGTTTTTTGGAACTATCTTATATTCATTGCCATAAGCAACAATAGCTTTAAGATTTTTTGAACCCATAACAGCACCCATTCCGCCTCTGCCAAAAAATCTTTGCCCTGATGCAATATTAGAGTACAGAACTTTGTTTTCACCAGCCGGACCTATAACAAGAGCAGCACTCTTCTTCTCTGAACAGAGTGCATCCTGGGTTTCAATCGTATCTTTTCCCCACACATGGGAAGCATCCTTAATTCTTATGTTTTTGGGGTGGATTTCGATAAATACAGGTTTTTCAGATCTCCCTGTGATAATAAGCGCATCATATCCAGCTGTTTTAAATGCCATTCCAAATGGACCACCGCATGAGGACGAAGCTATTAATCCAGTAAGTGGCGACTTTGTTACTCCTGAAAAACGTCCAGAATTTGGCGCACCTGTTCCCATATAAACTCCCATAAAAAAAGCAATAATGTTTTTTTCACTAAAGGAATTGATTCCAGGTTCTAGTTTTTCATAAAGATATTTTAGAGCAAGCCCCTTACCACCCAAATACATTCTTCTATCTTCATTTGAAATCTCAAATTCTTTGACCTCTTTTGTTGAAAGATTGATTTCAATTCCACGGTTGCTTGTACCAATAATTTCTTTCATCTCTTCCTCCTCTTGATTGATTTATTAATTTTCTATTAAAAATTTTATTATCTATAAATCAAATATAGAGGTAGTCCATTGATCACCAATGGTTGCGTTAAAATCTAACTAATATTCCTGCCCAGGTTAAACCTCCTCCAAAAGCTGACATTAATACATTATCACCAGGTTTTATTCTACCTGTTTTTTTAGCTTGATCAAGACCTATTGGTATGGTTGCAGAAGAGATATTTGCGATTTTATCTATGTTTATAAAGGTTTTTTCCAAAGGAATTTTTGCCCTTTCTATTGTTGCTTCTATTATTCTTATATTTGCTTGATGAGGTATATAGAGATCAACATCATCACAGGTTAAATTTGCAAGTTCAAGAGCCTTTATTGCTGCTTCTTGCATTCGCAAAACCGCATGTTTGAAAACCTTATTGCCTTCCATACGAATAGTATGTAACTTTTTGTCAACTGTTTCATGAGTTGCTGGCATTGCACTTCCACCAGCAGGTTGTTTTAATAAATCTCCCAGATTTCCGTCTGCACCCCAATATGTCGATAGAATTCCTTTATCTTCATTTGTTGGGCCTAAAACCACAGCACCCGCACCATCACCAAACAGTATACATGTATTCCTATCTTCCCAGTTCATAATTCTTGTCATAATTTCAGCGCCTGCTACTAAAACTTTTTTTGCAGTTCCATTTTTAATAAAAGAGTCTGCTATTATCAATCCATATAGAAATCCGGAACATGCTGCACTTATATCAAAAGATGGAATCGGTTTGATTCCTAATTTTTTTTGTACCCAATTCGCTGTTGAAGGATATGCATTATCACTTGAAATTGTACCTACAATAATTAAATCAATATCCTCTTTGTTAATTTTAGCATCTTCAATAGCTTTTTTTGAGGCTTCAACAACAAGATCAGATGTTGCCTCATTTTCAGCAGCAAAATGTCTCTCTTTTATTCCTGTTCGTGTGGTTATCCATTCATCTGAAGTATCAACCATTTTTTCCCAATCTTTATTTGTAACTACCTTTTCAGGTAAATAAGAACCTGTTCCTAAAATTTCCGATCTTATCATTTTATAGCTTCTCTGAAATAGAGAAAGTATATTTGAATGCCAAGTTCTCTATTATCATTAGTATCAGGATCTATTATTGAAGGTACAAATGTTTTGTTTGTTTCAATGGTTAATTTAAACTCATAGTCATTTCCCATTTGTTCAGGTGAAATAATATATTTTCTTTTAAACTTTGAGGTTTCAGGAATAAACTCAAACTCTTTATTTAATATTCTATCATTTATTTTTATAATAACTTTTTGATCTTTAAATTTAGATTTGTCAATACCACCATTAATTATTAAAATAGATTCCTTTTTTGGATTTTCAATAATACATATAGCTTTTCTGGTTGTCCATCTCCATTTTCTTTCATCTGGGTTTTTTATTTCAATATTTGTTTCTATATTGTTCCAACCTTCTGAATAAACTATTTCCGGGGCAGTTACAGAAGCAGGTTGAATGTTAAATGCTTTACTATATAGAATTATTTTCTCATCAGGTTTTTTTGGGTCATATAATCCAACTGTTAGTTTTATCTCTTCATATCCCTCAAAATCAATATCAATTTCATCAAGGAATTTGGGTATAAATATCTCTCTGGAATACTCAACCTTTTCTCCCTTTTTCCATTTTGATGTGTTTATTTCTGGAATATGATCGTCTTGCAGAAGCATTTCTTTGTTTTTTAAGCGCCATAAATGAACAAAAACAGTATGATCTGTTTTTAGACCAGAGAATTTCTCAGTAAAGTTATAACTGTAGTTTATCTTGGTGTATAAACAATCTGTTATGGTTTTTGGTGAAATTTCTAATTTTAGTTTTATTCCTTTATTTTCTGTTTTTTTCCCACAAGAAACAGATAAAAACAGTGTTAAAATAAGAATGACAACAACTTTGATTTTCATTAAACCTCCTACTTTAGGGTGTAATTTTTAAAATCATTTTAGATAGTAAAGTTATCATAATTGAACTTATAAATCAAATTCTATTTTTTTTTTAATCAAACCTTTACTTTTAAATATTTCTTATGTATTATTTGTCTTATTATGAATGGAGGTGAAAATGATAAAAAAGAACAACTTTAAAAAAAATACTGTTTTTTATTTTACAATATTTATATCTTTTATATTCTTAACTTCTTTTCTGGCTTTTAGTAAATCCGATGCTAAGTCAAAAAAAGTATTTACAAAAATTGAAAAAATAAAAAATGCTGGAAAGATTGTGGTTGGAACAAGCGCTGATTATCCTCCATATGAGTTTCATTTATTGAATAGTAAAGAAGAAGAGATCGTGGGACTTGATATTGATATAGCTAAAGTGATTGCTGAGAAATTAGGTGTAAAGTTAGAGATTAAAGATATTACTTTCAGTAAATTAATTGATACTCTTGATTCTGAAGAAGTTGATATAGTAATTGCTGGTTTGACCCCAACTGAAAAGCGTAAAAAGGTAGTTGATTTTTCTGAAATCTATTATCAGGCAATACAGAATATGCTTATAAGGGTTGAAGATACTGAAAAAATCACATGTATAGCTGATTTAAGAGGTAAGAAAGTAGGAACTCAAAAAGGCTCTATTCAAGAAGATATCGCACGTAATAAAATATCAGGAGCAGAGTTTATTGAAAAGGGAACAATAAATGAGTTAATCACAGATCTAAAAAATGGTGACATTGATACTATTATTGTAGAAAAGCCTGTTGCTGAATCATATGTACTCAGAAATAAATCTTTAATTAATATTGAATGTAAGGCAGAAGAAGATGTGTTGGGTTCTGCAATTGCTGTAAAAAAAGGAAACTCTGCATTATTAAATAAAATAAATGAAATACTTCAAGATTTAAAAAAAGATCATAAGATAATAGAATTTGTTAAAGAAGCAAATATTTTGATGGGCAAATAATTAACTTAATTTAATTATCAAAAAATTAATTTTCTGTTTTTTCTATATTTAATACATTCTAACCCCTATCTTGAGGAACTTGAGTCCCCAGAATAAGAGAATTATGAGGAGTTAAGCTCCTGAAAATTGACAAATAATATGGATTATGTTATTAAATATATATGAAAATTAAAAGGTATTATCAAGATGTTGAGAATTATCTTAGAAAAGATAAAGTTCTTGTTGTCTACGGTCCAAGACAGGTTGGTAAGACTACATTGCTACTTGATTTTCTAAAGACCACAAAGCTGAAATATAAACTTGATACAGGTGATAATATTAAAACACAGGAGATATTAGGCTCATCAGATATTGATCTAATCAAAGAATATGCTGAAGGGTATGAGCTGATTGCAATTGATGAGGCTCAGAAGATCCCAAATATTGGAAAGGGTTTAAAAATACTGGTTGATTACATACCTGGTTTAATGGTGATTGCCACTGGTTCATCATCCTTCGAACTTTCAGGTCAGATAGGTGAGCCGTTAGTGGGAAGGAAGACTAAGATAATACTTTTCCCAATATCACAAATTGAACTTTTCTATACTCACAATTCTTATGAGATGCGTAAAAATTTGGAGGATTGGTTAATCTTTGGTGGATATCCTGAAGTAATCACAGCTGAGGCAAAACATGAGAAAATGAGGTTACTTGAAGAGATTACACAATCCTATCTATTTAAAGATATACTTGAACTTGATAGAGTAAAAAACACTAAGCTACTTGTAGATTTGCTCAGACTTGTGGCTTTTCAGATTGGGAGTGAGGTTTCGTATAATGAGCTTTCTCAAAATCTTGGTGTTGATTCCAAGACAGTTGCTCGTTATCTTGATATCTTTGAAAAATCATTTATAATTTACAATCTTCGTGGTTTCAGCAGAAATTTAAGAAAAGAAATAAATAAAAAAAGTAAATATTATTTCTACGATAATGGAGTCAGGAATGCAGTAATATCAAATTTTAATTCGATTGAGCTGAGAGATGATATTGGATCATTATGGGAAAATTTCCTCTTTATGGAACGAATGAAAAAGAGAGCCTTTAATAATATATATGCAAATATATATTTTTGGAGAACCTGGGATAAAAAAGAGATTGATCTTATTGAAGAAAGAGAAGGAAAGCTCTTTGGATATGAGTTTAAGTGGAAGAATAGGAAAGTTAAAACACCAAAAGAATGGCTGGATACATATAAAAATTCAGAGTATAAGGTGATATCTGGAGAAAATTATCTTCATTTTATAACCTAACAATTACCATTGAAGTAAATTATAAACTGAGGTTTATTTTTTTTATCTGTTTTTTTGTTGACATTTTAAATAAAACGCAATACAATATCGACGGGTGGCGATATGCTGAAGAAATTAGAGAAGATATTTAAGGCATTAGGTGATAAAAACCGTTTAAGGATTATCAATATATTATCACAAAGATCTTTATGTGTTTGTGAAATCAATTCCATACTGCCATTATCTCAATCTACTATTTCAGGTCATCTGAGAGTTTTAAAAGATGCAGAACTTGTTGAAGATGAAAAAAAGGGATTTTGGGTTGAATATAGTTTGAACCACAATCATCAATTGATAGCTGAAATATTAGAAATAGTAGAGGATATTTTATTAAAAGATCAGTTATTATCAAAAGATAGAGAAATGTCTTTAAAGGTTGATAGAATGCAAATATGTAAAAAGTAAAAAATTTTACCTCCTGCATATCGCCATATGGGGATGTGCAGTGATGCGATGGAGCTTTTTTAAATGAAAGAATGGAAAAAATTTTTGTTTTTATTGGTTATGTTTCTTGTTTGTTATTTTTTCCCTATTAATATAATCCCGTTTAAAGGACCAATTTTTGAGGCGCTTGCACTAGTCCAGTGGTATGCTCGTGAACATGTTTTGCTTTGCTTGGTTCCTGCATTTTTTATAGCAGGTGCAATTTCGGTTTTTTTGAGTCAGGCCTCTGTAATTAAATATTTTGGTTCTGATGCAAATAAATTCCTTTCTTATGGAGTTGCTTCTGTGTCTGGGACTATCCTTGCTGTTTGTTCATGCACAGTGTTACCCTTATTCTCAGGAATTCATAAAAGAGGTGCTGGATTGGGACCAGCAATAGCATTTCTCTATTCTGGACCAGCAATAAATATCTTAGCAATCATTATGACTGCACGTGTTCTCGGCTTTGAGCTTGGCATTGCCAGAGCGATTGGAGCTGTGGTATTTAGTGTTATTATTGGATTATGTATGCATTTTATATTTTTAAAAGAAGAAAAAAATCGTTACAAAGAGGGAGGGCTTCAATTTGGTATAGTCGAAGAAGAAAGACCATTATGGAAAAATGCTTTATATTTTATCTCTATGATCAGTATCCTGATTTTTGCTAACTGGGGAAAACCTCAATCTAATAATGTTGGTCTTTGGTCTCTTATCTTCAGGTATAAATGGTGGATCACTATTATCTTTTTAATTGCATTGATAATTATTCTTTTCCAATGGTTTAAAAAACAAGAGCTTAGTGGCTGGACTATGGCTTCATGGAATTTTTCAAAACAAATTCTTCCATTGCTATTATTAGGTGTTTTAGCAGCTGGTTTACTGTTGGGACGTCCAAACCATGAGGGATTGATCCCCTCACATATCATAAAGGATTTAGTTGGAGGAAACTCAATTTTTGCAAACTTTTTTTCTTCAATAGTTGGAGCTTTTATGTACTTTGCTACTCTTACTGAAGTGCCAATACTGGAAGGTCTAATCGGAGCTGGTATGGGAAAGGGACCTGCTCTGGCATTACTGTTAGCTGGCCCAGCTTTAAGTCTGCCCAATATGTTGGTTATACGTGGTGTAATAGGTACAAAAAAAACAACGATATATATTGGGCTAGTCGTTGTTATGGCAACGATTAGCGGAGTAATCTATGGATCATTTTTTTAAATAAATAGGAGGTAACAATGAAAGACATTAAAATCCTTGGGACTGGATGTCCCAAGTGCAAAAAGTTAGAAGAATTGGCAGAGAAAGCAGCAAAAGAACTGGGTATTGATTATAAAATAGAGAAGGTAAGCAATCTCAATGAAATAATGGATTTCGGGGTGATGGTCACCCCAGCATTGGCAGTGGACGGAAAAATCATGATTACCGGGAAAATTCCAAAAATTGATGATATCAAAAAAGTATTATCCTGAATAATTATAAAAATAAGGAGGTTATAATGCCTGATAATAAAAATGGTTGTGCTTGTGAAGGGGATGTTAAACTTATTTTTCCCTGTTCCGGGGCTGCTGATGTGGGTGAGATTTCCGACCGGACAGCCCGGGATATGACTGCCCGAGGCTATGGTAAGATGTTTTGCCTAGCCGGGGTTGGTGGGAATATCAGCAGTATAATAGCTTCAGCCAAAGGAGCAGACCATGTAATGGTCATTGACGGATGCGGGTTGGAATGTGCCAAAAGAACTATGGAAGAAAGAGGAATCGAGAAATTCCTTCATTTCCGGGTGACTGACCTGGGAATAGAAAAGTCAAAATCTCCAGCAACAACAGAGAGGATTAATAAAGTGGTTGATTATGCTAAATCACTACTTACAGAATGACAAAAAACTAAAATTTAAAGGAGGTAAAGTGATAAATAGAAAGCGCTTATTTTTTATCTTAATTTTCTTAATAGGAACAATAGTTGCTACATGTGGGCAAAAACATGAAAATAAAACAGATCAACAGGGTGATAAAAAAAAAGAAACAAATTATTTGGTTACTTTTGTTGAGTTAGGTTCTGTACGGTGTATCCCCTGCAAAAAAATGCAACCCATTATGAAGGAAATCGAAGAAAAATATGGTGATCAGGTTAAAGTGGTTTTTCACGATGTCTGGACCAGTGAAGGTAAACCATTTGCTTATAAATATAAAATCCGGCTCATTCCAACACAGGTATTTCTCGATAAGGACGGGGAGGAATATTTTCGGCATGAAGGTTTTTTTCCAAAAGATGAATTGATCGAAGTTTTGAAGCAGAAGGGAGTTAAGTGATGATCGAGAACCTATTTACTTGGCTAGCCCAACTTATAGAGTCCACACTAATTATTGCTTTTTTTGGTGCCTTTTTATGGGGTATCCTCAGTATTTTACTTAGCCCCTGTCATTTAAGTAGCATCCCCTTAATTATTGGTTTTATCGGCCAGCAAGGAAAAATGCCTGTTAAACGGGCATTTTTTATTTCCCTATCTTTTTCGATCGGAATCCTCATTACTATTGGAGCAATTGGCACCATTACTGCACTAATGGGGCGTATGCTGGGTGATATCGGTAAATGGGGGAATTATTTAGTGGCTGGAATTTTCTTCCTGGTGGGTTTTTACCTGTTAGATATCTTGAAGATACAGTTTCCGGGTATGAGTGATATAAAAATGAAGAAAAGAGGTGTCTGGGCCGCTTTTTTTCTGGGTCTTATATTCGGTATTGCTCTTGGACCTTGTACATTTGCTTATATGGCTCCAATTCTTGCCGTTGCCTTTTCAGCATCTTCAACAAACATTTTGATCGGAATTTTGTTGCTCTTTTTTTATGGGATTGGCCACTGTTTAGTAATTGTTCTTGCTGGAACTTTTACTGAAATGATCCAGAAGTATTTGAACTGGACAGAGAAATCAAAGGGAACAATTATACTCAAAAGGGTATGTGGTATATTTGTTCTTATTGGCGGTATATATATGTTAATTATTTAAATAAAAATTAAGCAATGGAGGTGTGCCGATGAATGATGTAGGAATAGAACGAAAACTCAATGTGTTTGAAAAGTATCTTTATGTTTGGGTTTTGTTATGTATTGCTTTAGGTATCATTATAGGAAAAGTTGTACCAAATATGGCAAAATTTCTGGATGGGCTGTCAATTTTTGTAAATGAATCTCCAGTTATATCAATCCCAATTGCCATTTGCCTTTTTTTTATGATGTATCCTATTATGGTGAAAATTGATTTTTCTAATGTTGTAAAGTCTGGAAAAACTCCAAAGCCCATTGCTTTAACATTATTTGCTAACTGGGCTGTGAAGCCATTCACTATGTATATTATTGCTATCTTTTTTCTGGGTTTCCTTTTTAAGGCATTTATTGGAGTCGATGCTACTGATCTGGTCAAATTACCTCCCGGAGCGAATTGGGACATAGGAACCATACATGGAGCGGGGAAAGTGGTTTTACTTGAAGGAGTGAAAATGCTTGAGATTCCGCTATGGAGGAGTTATCTTGCAGGTTGTATCCTTCTTGGAATTGCCCCCTGTACAGCCATGGTTCTTGTATGGGGATATTTAGCAAGAGGTAATGATGCCCTAACACTCGTTATGGTTGCAATTAATTCTTTGACCATGCTGGTTTTGTACGGACTTTTTGGTGGATTTCTCCTTGGAGTTGGACGTTTGCCCATACCCTGGCAGGCTCTTTTGCTTTCTATTAGTATTTATGTGGCATTGCCTCTTTTGGCTGGATTCATGTCAAGAAAATTAATTATCAAGGCAAAAGGGGAACAATGGTTTAAAGAAAAGTTTCTCCACCTGCTTACACCTGTTTCAATTGTTGCTCTTTTGTTCACTCTGGTTTTACTTTTTTCTTTTAAAGGAGATGTTATTTTAACTAAACCCCTGACTATTTTGTGGATTGCTATTCCCCTTTTTATTCAGACCAATCTGATCTTTTGGATGACGTATGGAATTGCAAAGATGCTTAAATTAAGGTATGAAGATGCAGCACCTTCTGCAATGATTGGTGCTAGCAACCATTTCGAGGTTGCAATAGCAACAGCGACTCTTTTATTCGGATTGTCATCTGGCGCTGCGCTGGCAACAGTTGTCGGTGTTTTAATCGAGGTTCCTGTAATGTTAATGCTTGTAAAGATCTGCTTGAAAACAAGCCACTGGTTTAAAAAAACATGAAAAGAACTGTTTTTGAAATACTTGCTATTATTACTGTTAGTTGTCTTGTTGCTATTATCTACAATAATGTTTCTAATAATTCCCTGCCGCTTTTCAAAAAAAATGATAAAAATATAGACAAGAGCTTGAAACAAACAAATATTTACTTTCAGGAGGTTGAAGCGGAATATGTCAAACAGCTGGTTGATAATCATGAAGCAATCCTCATCGATGCTCGACTGTCATCTATTTATAAAAAGGGACACATTCCTGGCTCCGTCAGCCTACCGGTGGGTAAATTTGAAGATATGTTTCCTGGTTTTGAGTCACGGTTAAAAAGTGATCAAATCATCGTCACCTACTGTATCGGCATTTCCTGTGAAGATTCCTTTATTCTTGCTATGAAACTACATAAAAAAGGTGTAAACAGTATTATGATTTATAAAGGAGGAATGGAAGATTGGATGGAGAAAGGATATTATATTGAAAAATAAATTTTTGAGTTTTCTGAGTAAAACACCAATTCAACTACTATCCCGACTGGTTCTTGGTGGACTGTTTATTTATGCCAGCCTGGATAAAATTGCCCACCCTGAGGATTTTGCCAAAATCATTTCAAATTATCAACTGCTGCCACAATTCCTCATAAATATTTTTGCTGTTGTTCTGCCATGGGTAGAAATGATTTCAGGTTTATTATTGATTTTCGGTAGATTTACTCGGAGTGCTGCAATTGTCCTTTCCGGTCTGTTGCTGGTGTTTATGGCTGCGATTGGTATTAGTGCTATCAGGGGATTAGATGTAAGCTGCGGCTGTTTTTCAACCACATCTAGTGAACCGGAAAACTGGCTGGTTCTGATTATCCGGGATCTGATTTTTCTGATTCCGGGATTGGTGGTAATCCTCTTTCACACCAAAAAAACATGTCAAAGTCAAATAGAGGAAAAATGAAAAAAGATAAAAATAATTATTTTGAAAATAAAGGGTTTCAACTGAATGGAATCAGATGTTTATCATCCAAAGATGCGTATCCTTTACTGATTAAAAAGGCGATCCTTGTAGATATGAGAAAGGAATATGAGACCAATTATAGAATATTTGATGTTCCGGACATTCTATATATATCAGACAGGCAGATAAAAAAAAATCCTGCTGTTTTACCCAGATCAACACCTCTAATTTTTGCAGATAATGTAGGATTAGTAAGCAAAGAAGTTGTGACTTTTCTTGCTAAGAAAGGTTTTACTAATGTATCCATGTTAATAGGAGGAGTTGTGGATTGGGTTAAACAAGATTTTCCTGTAAAGAAAGATCCGAATTATGAGCTTGTGGGGCAATGTGGCTGTAAATTGAAGCCCAAAAATCCAAAAAGAACAACTAATCGTTCGTATTCGGAGTCAGGTCCTCACTCTTGATACAAATATATTGAATTGATATAATAATTTTGTGGCAGGATGAGAGAAGCGAAATATTTTTAATCGGTGCAATGATGTTTCTTGTGGGGATTGAACTTACCATGTTCGCCAAAGATATTCGTCTTAGCAGTGATCTGATTCCCATGGCTGCAACCCTCATTATAGCCTTGGTCAGCAATATGCTCTATGGATTTCTGACAGGTATTCTGGTTTATCATTTGTTCCGTATTATTAAGAAGAATTTTCTGAACTCTTGACATATCAGGTATTTTAAGGTATTTTTTGCACATGGAGAAAAAAAATGAAAGAGTATAAAGGTAAATTAATTTCAAAAGAATTCAAATATGGAATTATTGTTTCAAGATTCAATAATTTTATATCAGAAAAGCTACTTGATGGAGCTGTTGATGCTTTGATCAGGAGTGGAGTCAAAAACGAAGAGATTGATATTTTAAGAGTACCAGGGGCTTTTGAAATTCCTATTGTTGCAAAGAGGGCTGCTTCAAAGAAGAGGTATAATGCTATAATTTGTGTTGGGGCTATTATAAGAGGAGAAACACCTCATTTTGACTATATTGCAAGTGAAGTTACAAAGGGAATTGCTATATTAAATCTTGAATTTGGAATGCCAATAACTTATGGAATTATTACAGCAGATACTACTGAGCAGGCAATTGAAAGAGCTGGAAATAAGATGGGAAATAAGGGTTTCCAGGCAGCTCAATCTGCTATAGAATTACTAAACCTTTTTGAAGATGCTAAAATTTGATGTTTCGTATAAAATTCAGCAGGGAAATTATTTTAAAGATATTATATCAGATTGATGTGCTAAATATACAGGAAAATGATATACATGATATTATTCAAAACAATTTTGATTTTTTTAAAGATCTTAATATAAAAGAAAAGGGGTTTATAAAAGAAGTTATAAGCGAATATTATAAAAAAAAAGAGAATATTGATAATTTAATATCAGAAAATTTGATTGGGTGGAAATTAAGTAGATTAACCACAATTGACAGGAATCTCTTACGTATGGGAATAGCAGAGTCATATAATAATAAAAAGGCTATTATTATTGATGATATTGTAAGAATTGCTAAGAAATATGGTGGAGAAGATTCATATAAAATTATAAATGCAATTTTAGATAAGGTTATTCAGTGAAAATCCTAATTATTTTGCTCTTTTTTCTCTCCCCTTTAAAAAAGGTTGAAAATGTTCAGCTTTATTTTTTATCTGATCAGAATGAAATTTTTCTGAATTATTCAAATGGGAATTATTCTCAAAGAGTATTTCACAAGAAAGATAAAATAATTGCAGAAATTAAGAATCTAAATTTCATGGACATTGATCTGAATTTTAGAATTATTCTTGATAGTACATATATAGATGGTCTTGATATAAGGTTAAAAAATCTTGTTCTTGATCTTTTTGATTATAATTTAGGTAATTATATGAAAAATATTTCAAATTTTTTGAATAAAAATGTCAGATATTCCGATAATGGTTTTCCGCAGGATGCTTTGTCTGTTTTGATAAATAAAAAAGCAAATTGTATAGGATTCTCGAATCTGGTTGTTGAGCTTTTGTATTCTGTAGGAATAGAAAGCAGGTTTATAAAGGGTTTTCATTTGGAAAGTAAGACAGATAGAATTATGATTCCTATACCTCACAAATGGATTGAAATTTTGCTTTCAAATGGATTTAAATATTTTTATGATCCACAGTATCAGAATTTTTCATCAGGCTATATTATTGTTAAAAATGATGTTGATTTCAATAAAGTAAAGAAATTTAAAGTGCATTTACTCAAAAAATCGAGTGAGATTATCAATTAGGAGATTAAGTTATGGAAGAACAATTTAAAATAAGATTGGAAAAGTTGAAAAAACTCGAAGACATGGGTGTAGAAACCTATCCTTATGAATTTAAAAAATCTGAAAGCTTTATTGATATAAAGAGAGAATGCAAAGACACAACAAATGAGGAATTTGAAAAAAAAGAGAAAATTGTTAGGATTGCAGGTAGAATTACAGCTATTCGAAAAATGGGGAAAAGTTCATTTCTTCATCTTTTTGATGGAGAAGAAAAATTACAGGTATACATAAAAAAAGATATTGTTTCTGAAAAGGATTTTCAGGTTTTTAAACTTCTTGATATTGGAGATATAATAGGGGTAAAAGGAAAGCTGTTTAGGACTCATACAAATGAATTAACAGTTGTTGTTTCAGAATTGAAATTTTTAACGAAATCTTTCCATCCTTTACCTGAAAAGTGGCATGGATTACAGGATAAAGAGTTAAGATATCGCCAGAGATATCTTGATCTCATTGTAAATGAAAATAGTAGAAAGATTTTTCAATTAAGATCATCCATGATTCAAAAGATAAGAATCTTTTTTTATGAGAATGGGTATAAAGAAGTAGAAACTCCAATGATGCACTCGATACCTGGCGGAGCCTCAGCAAAACCCTTTGTTACACATCATAATGCTCTTAATATAGATCTTTTTTTGAGAGTTGCTCCTGAGTTATATTTAAAAAGACTTCTTGTAGGGGGTGTGGAGAAAGTTTTTGAGATTAACAGGAATTTTAGAAATGAGGGAATTGATTTAATGCATAACCCAGAATTTACAATGATTGAATGGTATCAGCTTTATAAAGATTTTAATGCAAATATGGAATTAACAGAGGAATTGATAGAAATTCTGAATGATGATTTTTCGAAAGATGGTTATATTACGTGGCAGGAAAAGAAAATTTCAATGAAATCTCCCTTTAAAAGATATAAGTTTATGAATTTAATTTCTGATAAATCTGGTATGCAGGTTGATAATTTATGGAATGAAGAAAAATTGAAAGATTTTATCATAGAAAATATTTCTGATGTGGAAATGCCTCCTACATATGGAAAGATGCTTGAATTAATGTTTGATACTTATGTGCAAAATACGCTCATAGAACCTACTTTTGTCACTTATTATCCTAAGGTCATTTCCCCTCTATCAAAGGTTTCAAGGTTGGATAAAAGGGAGACTGAAAGATTTGAGCTTTACATAGCAGGTGTAGAGATTGCAAATGGATTTTCTGAATTAAATGATCCTATTGATCAAAGAAAGCGTTTTGAAGATCAGAAAAGGGACAGAAAAATGGGGGATGATGAAGCTCAACTTATTGACAATGATTTTTTGAAAGCACTTGAATATGGAATGCCCCCTGCTACAGGAGAGGGATTAGGAATAGATAGGCTTGTAATGATTTATTCAGGAGCACCTTCTATAAAGGAGGTTATACTTTTCCCTTTATTAAAACCAAAAGAATGAAGTTTGAATTTTTTATTGCAAAAAGATATTTGAAGAGAGGAAGAAAGGGTTCCTTTATATCAATTATATCTCTTGTTTCAATATTGGGTATTTCAATCGGAGTTGCAGCATTAATTATTGCACTTGCCCTTATAAATGGATTTCAGAGTGATATAAGAAGTAAGATTTTAAGTTCAACCGCTCATATTATGGTAAGTGATATTATTGGTGATGGTATAGAGAGCTATATAGGGATTATGAATAAAATAAAAATAAAAGATAGGAGAATAAAATCAGCTGGTCCGGTTGTTTTTGGCACAATTCTTGTAAAAAGCTCTATGAAAAATACTTCAGGTGCAATTTTAAGAGGCATTGATCTTAAATTAATTAAAGATGAGGTATGGCTAAAAAATCTTAAAGAGGGGAAGTTACCTTTTGGGAGAAATGAGATGCTGATAGGAAAAGAATTTTCTAGAAAAATGGGCTTTTTCTCAGGAGATAGTTGTCTGGTGATTTCTCCTCAGATGATATTGTCACCTTCTGGAATTATCCCAAAGATTAAGAAATTTAAAATATCGGGTGTTTTTGACTCTGGTGTATATGAAGTTGACAGTAGCACTATTATTACAAATTTAGCAGTTGCTCAAAAATTATTTAATATGAAAAGTAAAATAAGTTATATCCAAATATATTTGCATGATATGTTTAAGGCTGAAGAAGTGGCAGAAGATATAAGGAATTCTTTCCCATCTCAGGTATCAGTTATTACATGGAAAGATTTAAATGCATCTTTGTATTCTGCATTAGATTTAGAAAAAAGAGTTCTATTTTTTACTCTAACCTTAATATTAATTGTTGCAGCATTAAATATAATAGCAGGATTAATATTACTTGTTATGCAGAAAATTAAAGATATAGGTATTCTCCTCTCTTGCGGTGCAACCCCGAAAATTATTAAAAGAATATTTTTTATCCAGGGTGGAGTTGTTGGAATTCTTGGAACTTCATTTGGAGTTACAATAGGTCTTATATTTATATTCTTTGCAAACGAATTTGAATTAATAAAAGTACCTAAAGAAATATATCAGATGAGTTATGTTCCTTTTAGATTAAATATATTTGATTTATTTGCTGTTGTATTTACTTCATTGCTTATAAGTTTTACTGCAACCCTTATACCTTCAAAAAAGGCTTCTAAAATAAATGTAGTTGATGCTATAAAAGATGAGTAAATTCTTAAAGTAGTGAATAAGAAAGGATTGATAGCTGAAAAGTATGAGGAATAAACCATATGAATATCCAGATTGGAATTGATGATTTAAAGGTAAATAGCAAAAAGTTTTTAAAAAAGAAGAATATTGTTCTCTTGACTGGCAGTTCTAATGTTGATTCTTCAGGAATACCTGTTTATGAGATTATAAAAAAATTAATAGGAAACAAATTGAAGTCAATCTGGTCTATACAGCATGGTTTTTTCTGCGACAAACAGGATAATATGGTTTTTTCAGATTCTTTTTTCTGGAAAGATTTCGATATTGAAGTAAAGAGTTTATATAGAGAAAAGCTCTTACCTGAGGAAAACTGGTTAAATGGGATTGATTCAGTATTAATAGATGTTTTTGATGTAGGTACAAGAGTTTATACATTTTTAAACCATATTATTATGATCTTGAAATTCTTATCAGGCAAAAACATTGAAATCATACTGCTTGATCGTCCAAATCCATTAAATGGAATTGATTGTGAAGGAAATGTAATGGATAAAGATAATTTTAGTATAGTAGGACAAGTTCCAGTACCTATGAGGCATTCTTTAACTGCTGGAGAGTATATTAAGTTTGCTTTAAGTTATTATGATATTGATATTGAATTAAAAATTGTAAAAGTGAAAAACTGGGATAGAAGTTATTATTTTAAGGGAGTATGGACATATCCTTCTCCTAATATGCCTGGCTTTAGCTATGCAGTTGTTTATCCGGGAGCTGTGATGATTGAGGGAACTAATTTATCCGAAGGAAGGGGAACTACATGGCCTTTTAAATTTATTGGGGCTCCATTTGTTGATAATTTTAAAATTATTGAAGAGTTAAGAAAATTAGGTTTGAATGGTGTTAAATTTATTCCTGTGTTTTTCAAACCTGAGTTTTCGAAATTTTCAAAAGAACTCTGCAATGGAGTACTCATTCATCCTGAAAATATTAAAGAATTTAGAAGCTTCCATACCTATTATGAAATAATCAGGCTAATAAGAGTTTATCATTTAGATAAGTTTAAATGGAAGGAACCACCATATGAATTCGAATATGAAAGATTGCCAATCGATATGATTTGCGGATCCGATTTTGTAAGAAAGTCCATAGAAAATAATATCCCTTTTGAAGATATAGAACCTCAGGTTGATTCAGAAATTGAAAATTACAGAGAAGAAATAGAAGATTTTTTGCTGTATTAAAAAGTGTTGTTATCAATTTAGAACTCAAGAAATAGCATTATTTATGGTTTGATTTTTTAAACATAAAAAAAGAAATATACGCATTAGTTATTTTTAATTAGTGATTTTAGTAGACTTAATAAATTAGGAGATAAAGATGAAGAAAAATATTTTAGTTTTTATTATTGCTTTTATGATTTTTGTAAGTTTTGGTTTTAGTAAGAAAGTAACAACAATTTCAGAGGTTTTGAAACCATCAACAATTACTATAGGTGATGAGCAGATGTATATTGTTGAAAATACCTCGATTTATATTTACTCTTTAAAGGATTTTAAGTTGAAAAAGAAGTTTGGTAAAGATGGCGAGGGTCCGGGAGAGTTTAAAATATTTGCAAATGTATATCCCCAGAAAGATTCTATTCTTATAAACAGTTTGGGAAAGCTGTCATATTACACAAAAGATGGGATTTTAAAAAAAGAGTTAAAAACAAAAGCAGGTTTGGGGAGTGCGTTATTTTATCCCCTTAAAAATGGATTTATCGGAAGAGGAGTTGCATTAGTAGATAAAAAGGTTTATCTTACGGTCAATTTTTTTGACTCAAACTTGAATAAAGGAAAAGAACTTAACAGAATGATTTCACCTGCACAGCAAGCTGGTAAAATAAACATATTAAGCAGGTCTCTTGTTTACCAAATTCAAGGTGATAAAATATTTATTACTGGAAAAGAGGGATTTGGACTTGATATTTTAGACAACACAGGAAAAAAATTATACTCAATTGCAAGGGAAGATTATAAAAAGCGGAAATTCACATCAGAGGATGAAAAGAAATTTAGAGAGGTGCTAAAATCACGATTTAAAGCCCAGTATGATATGTTTAAATCTCGAATCTCTTTTCCGGATTATTTCCCGGAAAT
>JAUWQW010000022.1 GCA_030610885.1 Candidatus Aminicenantota bacterium
GGAAAATCAGAGATTTTCCACATTACTTTGGAAAACCCTACGAGTTTTCAACATTCCCACAAAAATTATTACTATTACTAAAAAAAAAGTGTCAACTTTTAATCAGGACTTGACAGAGACTACTAACTCCTAATTTCGATCAGTTCTTGATTCTTGAATTTTTTTGATCTATTCACAAGAAATGAATATGCAAGTTTGACGTATATGTAATTCTTATTTATAATTACACTATGTTTGAGAAAGTAGTTGCTTTAACTATTGCGGGATCGGATTCTGGTGGAGGTGCTGGTATACAGGCAGATTTGAAAACCTTTTCTGCGTTAGGAATTTATGGTACCAGTGTAATTACTGCTATTACTGCTCAGAATCTTGATGGAGTTTATGCTATTCAAGGAGTAGATCCAGATATAGTGAAGAAGCAGTTGATAGCTGTTTTAAAAGGATTTCCTGTAAGAGCAATTAAAACAGGCATGCTCTATTCCAGGGAAATTATTGAAATTATTGCACACACTCTTAACGATTATAAAAAGATTCCATTGATAATTGATCCTGTGTTTGTTTCTACATCTGGAATAAAATTGATAAAAGATGATGCTATTGAAAGTTTGAAGAAAAGATTATTTCCTCTGGCTAATTTAGTTACTCCAAACATGCAGGAAGCAGAAATTCTTTTGGAAGCAGATCTTAAGGGCGTTCATGATTTAGAACATGCTGCAGAAAAATTATTTGATATATATAAAGTCCCTTTTTTAATAAAAGGAGGCCATCTTAAGGATTCTGCTATTGATGTTTTGTATGATAATAAAGGTAAAAAAAAATTCTCATCTGAATTAGTAAAAAAGGTTAACAACCATGGATCAGGATGTACATTTTCTTCTGCAATTACTTCTAATATAGTAAAAGGATATAATTTAAGGCAGGCAATATCAAAAGCAAAAGAATATATTTATTATAGTCTCAAATATTCTCATAATATTTCTGAATTTAATAATGTGATCAACCATTTCTGGGAAATCGATAAAAATAAATAGTAATTTTTATCCTAAAATAAGTTAGAAGCGCAAAAATGTCACTATTTTATTCAATAAGCATGTCAAATATTGAACAAAATGCTATTGCTTTTGATATATTTTAAAATTATACTTAATTAATGAAGACAAAAAGTGTTGTTTACCTCCTGGTTTATGCTCTCCTAGTGGCAATGGGGCATACTCTGCAAAAGCTGGTTTTGAACCAGGGTGTTGATAAATTTGTCTTTGCGTTTCTTCGGATCGCTACGGGGTTGATCTTTATAACTATCCTTGTGTTTTACCGCGGTTACAAACCCGTTGAGATCATCAAAAAGAACTATATCCACTTTATTGTCCTTGGCGTCGGGTTCTCCGGGGCAGGGATACTTTTAAAGCTCTGGGGCCTTCAACATACAACAGCCACAAACGCCTCGTTTATTATGTCCCTTTCTTCCGTTGCAGTTATCCTCTTTGCCTTCATTTTCCTCAGAGAAAATACCGGCCGGGGATTTTACACTATAGCTTTTGTTATGATCAGCGGGATATACTTTGTTACCACAGGAGGGGAATACATCCTTCCCAGGAAGGGAGATATTATCATATTCTGTCTTGCTTTCCTTATCGGGTCGATGAGGGTTTACGGCAAGAATGTCCTGAAAACACTTTCTGTCCTTGAGACGGCGTTTGGAAGGTCCCTGTTCGGTGCGATATTTCTATTTTTGATGATCTTTGTATTTCCTTCCCGGGGTTTTTCAACGATCTCCGGTTTTCCCGTACTGCTTCTTGTCCTCTCAAACGGAATAACATTCAGCGGAAGTATCCTCTTTTTCTATAAAGCTCTCCAGGCTGAAGGGGCATCAAACAGCGGGATGTTTGCCCTCCTTGTTCCGGTTTTTACCCTAGGGCTTGCAAATATATTTCTTAAGGAATCTTACAACATCTGGCAACTGCTTGGAGGAGCGATTGTACTCGGTGGTTCTTTCCTTATTTCCAGGATTAAGATAAAACAGGCAAATTTCTGATCCAATGTAAAAAACCTTCAATTGTTCGGATATTCTCTTGAACAAATTAAAGATATCTCCGACCATTTTCGTGATTTTCTTGTTATCAATAAGAATGATTTTCATAGGTTCTATAAAATTCCATCTAATATGTTATGGACTCTTACAATGTCTTGATTTTAGTTGTTTTGTATGGTAAATAACTTATATGCTCAGCTTGGATATATCATTCCTATTTATTGTTCTATTAATCTGGATTTTAATGATCGTACTGGACAAAATTTATTACAAACCCATTGGGAAAATAGTAGGGCAAAGGGAAAATAAGATCGAGAAAGACTCAGCTTCAATTGAACATATGATTGCAGATGTAGAAAATAAAACTAAGAATATTGAAGATGTTTTAAAAAAAGCCAGAACAGATTCAATGAAATTAAAAGAGAATTTGATAAAAAAAAATGAGGAGAAAATAGAAAGATTGATTTCAGAAGAAAATGAAAATTTAAAGAGAAGATTTGAGGAGAGCATGAAAAAATTGGATGAGGAGATTGCTTCTGCTGAAAAGAAACTTGAAATGGAAATAGATAATTTTAGTAATGAAATTAAAGAGAAATTTTTATGATTTCAAAAAGTAATGTATCAATTATCATATTTCTTTTAATAGCAGTGGCTCTTTTTGCTTCAGTAGAAGAAGAACAAGCTCATCATTTTGATTGGTACGGTTTTTTTGGATCTGTTATAAATGCAGTTATTCTTTTTGGAGGGTTGATATATTTATTAAGAAAACCGATTGGAGAGCTATTATACAAAAGAACTTTAGAAGTTAAGACAGATATAATTAATAGAGATAAGAATTTGGAAAAAACATCAAATCAACTTAAAGAATTGCAAAATAGGATTGATAAAATTGAAAGAGAGGTTCAGCAAATAAAAGACATTTCCAGAAAAAAGGGTGAAGATGAGGTGAAAAGAATTGAGGAACTGGGGAAAAATGAGTGTGAAAAAATAAAACTCTTAACTAAAAAGGAGATTGATGTTAGGATAGAGTCTTCAATCAGGAGGCTGAAATCAAAGATTGCTGATTTGACGGTTGAGCATTTTAAAAAAGATATTATTTCAGAACTTAATGATAAATCACATGATAAGATAATAGAAAAGAATATTGAGATAAGTGGAGAAATAATTGAGAGAGAATAGTTTAGCAAAAAGATACGCAAAAGGGTTAATTAAGACAATAAAAGATGAAAAAGAGTATATCTCAGTAAAAAAAGAATTAGAGAGGTTTTTAAAAATCCTGAATGATAATGTTGAATTAAAAGCTGGTTTGGAAACTTTACTATTCACTAAAAAACAAAAAAAAGAGATGGTGAATGAAATAAATAAAAAAGTAAGGTTTCATAAAAAAACCTTTAATTTTCTTATGGTTTTAATGGAAGAAAATAGAATGATTTTTCTTGATGTTATTATTCAATTATTGGAAGAATTATGGTTTGAAAGAAATGGTGTTGAAAAGCTCAAAGTTTTATCAGCAGTAAAGTTAAGTAAAAAGTTGGAACAAAAGTTAATAAAAAATCTTGAAAAATCTTTTAATAAAAAGATTGTTTTAGAAAAAGAGATTGACAAATCCTTAATTGCAGGTATAAAAATCCAAAAAGGTTCAATTTTTTACGATTTTTCAATTGAAGGTAACTTAAGTAAATTAAAGGATGCCTTATTAGAGGAGAATTAAGTGTATATTAAAGTTGATGAGATAAGTGAATTAATTAAACAAAAGATTGAGGGTTTTAAATTAGATTTTAATAAGGAAGAGACTGGAATTGTAATTTCAATTGGTGATGGTATTGCACAGATTTATGGGTTGGAAAATGTAATGTATAATGAATTAATTGAATTTCCTCATGATATATTTGGGATAGCTCTTAATCTTGAAGAGGATAATGTTGGAGCAGTTATACTTGGTGAAGGTTTCAAAATAAATGAGGGAGATATTGTAAAAAGAACTGGCAGGGTAATTTCTGTTCCTGCAGGAGAGGCGCTTATTGGCAGGATTGTAAACCCTATTGGGAAACCTCTTGATGATAAGGGTCCTATTGAAACAAAAACATATATGCCTATTGAATCTATTGCTCCGGGTGTAATAGATAGAATGCCAGTTAAAGAACCTCTTCAGACTGGTATAAAGGCAATAGATGCAATGATTCCAATTGGAAGAGGTCAGAGAGAATTAATAATTGGTGATCGTCAGACTGGAAAAACTACAATTGCTCTTGACACAATAATAAATCAAAAAAAAGAAGATGTGATTTGCGTGTATGTTGCTATTGGTCAAAAACAGTCAACTATTGCACAGGTTATAAAAACATTGGAGGATACTGGAGCTATTGATTACTCTATCGTAGTTGTTGCAAGTGCGTCAGAACCTGCTGCAATGCAGTATATTGCTCCTTATGCAGGATGTGCAATGGGTGAATATTTTATGAAAAAGGGTAAACATTCATTACTGATATATGATGATCTATCCAAACATGCTGTTGCATACAGAGAGATATCTCTGTTATTAAGGCGTCCTCCTGGAAGAGAAGCATATCCAGGGGATGTTTTTTATCTTCATTCAAGATTACTGGAGAGGGCTTCAAAATTAAATGAAGATAAAGGCGGGGGATCTTTAACTGCTTTACCAATTATTGAAACTCAGGCATCTGATGTTTCTGCATATATTCCGACAAATGTAATTTCAATTACTGATGGACAGATATATTTAGTACCGGAACTCTTTAATGCTGGACAGAGACCTGCTATTGATGTTGGTATCTCTGTGTCAAGGGTTGGAGGAAATGCTCAGATAAAGGCAATGAAACAGATAGCAGGATCATTAAAACTTGAACTTGCTCAATTTAGAGAATTAGCTGCATTTATTCAATTTGGTGCAGATCTTGATAAGGCAACTGTTGCACAAATTGAGAGGGGTAAGAGGTTGTCTGCTCTTCTAAAACAGGATCAGGGAGTACCTATGCCTGTTGAAGAACAAATCCTTGTTATATTTGCAGGAACCAAGGGATTTATTGATGAATTCCCTGTGGATTCTATAGGAAAGTATGAAGAAAAAATGTTAGAATTTGTTCATAGGGATTCACCTGATATTTTAAGGGAAATAAGATCAAAGAAGGTTATAGATTCTGAATTAGAGCAAAGTATTGTAGGTATGTTAAAGGAATTCTCTGAAGAATTCAGAGGTTTTTTGAAAGATAATGGCTGAAAATTTAATTGATTTAAAGAGGAGAATCAATTCAGTAAAAAATACACAGAAAATTACTCGTGCAATGAAAACTGTGGCAGCTGCAAAATTGAGAAAAAATGTAAGAAAATTAAACAGGACAGAGCGTTTTATGAGAAAAATCGAGTATCTTCTGGATAGAGTTGGAAAAGAATTGGATTATGATAATTTTCCTCTTTTTGAAAAAAGGGAAGAGGGCGAAGTAGTAATAATTGCTCTCTCTTCTGATAAGGGATTATGTGGAGCTTTTAATTCCCATGTAATAAAAAGGGTTGAAAACTATTATAAAGATCTTGAACAGAATAATGAGAAGGTATTATTTATAACTGCTGGGAATAAAGTTTACAGAGATTTAAATAAGAAAGGTTTTGCAATAGAGAAGAATCATAAGTCAATGATGTCTGATTTGGAATTTTCTGATGCTGTTCGATTATCTGAATATTTGCAGGAAATTTATTTTAATAAAGATATTAAGAAGGTTGTATTTATCTATACTGAATTTATTTCATCATCAACACAGGAGACAACTGTTAAACAGATATTTCCTTTAGAAATAGAAAGGGAAGAAAATGAAATTGAGGAACAAGAGATTGAGTATATATTTGAGCCTTCTTTGCAAGAAATATTTGAATATATTTTGCCAAAATATGTAAGTTCTTTAGTTTATCGCATCTTACTTGGATCTATTGCATCTGAACATGTTGCAAGAATGATTGCAATGGATATTGCCACTAAAAATGCAGATGATATGATAAAGAGTCTTACTCTTACTATGAATAAATTGAGACAGGCTTCAATTACAAAGGAGTTACTTGAAATAATCACTGCAACTGAGGCCTTGAAAGTATAGGAGGAAAGATGAGTAAGGAGAAGAAAAATTATAAGAATGAAGGGAAAGTTATTGAGATTATAGGACCAGTTGTTGATGTTGAATTTGAAAAAGGAGAATTGCCTGAAATTTATAATGCTATTGAAATTGTTTCAGATGGCTTTGAAGTTGTAACCCCAATTAAGATAATAACAGAAGTTCAATACCATCTTGGAGAGAATAGAATAAGAACGATCTCAATGCATCCGACAGATGGACTTGTGAGAGGAATGAAAGCTTATGATACAGGTGGGCAAATATCTGTTCCAGTTGGAAGGGAAGTACTTGGTAGGGTATTGAACGTAACTGGAGATCCTATTGATGGGAAGGGTCCTGTTAAAGCAAAAAAAAGATATCCCATACATAGGCCTGCGCCTACACTTGCAGAACAGGATACAACTCTTGAGTTGTTTGAAACAGGGATAAAGGTAATAGATCTTTTGGAGCCATACTTGAAAGGTGGAAAGATAGGGTTATTTGGAGGCGCTGGAGTTGGTAAAACAGTTTTAATTATGGAGATGATCAATAATGTAGCTAAAAAGCATGGAGGATTAACTGTTTTTTCAGGTGTAGGAGAGAGAACAAGAGAAGGTAATGACCTTATTTTAGAAATGATTCAGTCGGGTGTTATTGATAAAACTGCATTGATCTTTGGTCAGATGACAGAGCCACCTGGTGCAAGATTAAGAGTTGCTCTTACAGGGCTAACAGTAGCTGAATACTTTCGTGATGAGGAACACCTGGATACTTTGTTATTTATTGATAATATATTTAGATTTACACAAGCTGGATCTGAAGTATCAGCAACTCTTGGGAGAATGCCATCTGCTGTTGGTTACCAGCCAAATCTTGCAACTGAAATGGGAGAAATGCAGGAAAGAATTACTTCTACAAAAAAGGGGTCCATAACTTCTGTTCAGGCTATATATGTTCCTGCTGATGATTACACTGACCCTGCACCTGCTACTGCTTTTACACACCTTGATGCAACAACGAATCTTTCAAGACAATTAACAGAAATAGGTATTTACCCAGCTGTTGATCCTCTTTCATCATATTCAAGAATTCTTGATGCAAAGGTAATAGGGATAGAACATTATGAAGTAGCAAAAACAATTAAGGAAATATTACAGAGATATAAAAATCTTCAGGATATTATTGCGATTCTTGGTATGGAAGAGTTATCAGATGAGGACAAAATTATAGTAAACAGGGCGAGAAAAATCCAGAAATTCTTATCACAACCTTTCTTTGTTGCAGAAGAGTTTACGAGTATGAAGGGGAAGTATGTTGAGTTGAAAGATACAATACGGAGTTTTAAAGAAATTTCAGAAGGTAAATATGATGACCTGCCAGAGCAGGTTTTTTATATGTGTGGAAGTATTGAAGATGTAATACAAAATGCAAAGAAAATGGGGTATTGATGTCAGGGAAAATGATATTGGAAATTGTCTCATCTACAGGTGAAAAAGAAGAATCAAGGATAAAAGATTTATATATGCCAGCTTATTTAGGCCGGACTGGAATTCTTTATGACCATCTTCCCTATATTTCAATTTTAAAATTTGGTGATATTGCTTACACAGACCTCAATAATAATAAGCACTACCTGTTTATACAGGATGGCATAATAGAGGTTGTAGACAATAAAATAACACTTATTTCAGATTCAATTGAGAAGAGCGAAGATTTTGATAGCAAAGAGATTGAATCAAAATTGAAAGAGGTAGAAAGGCAAATACAATCTTCATTAAAGGGTGAGATTAAACCTGAAGAGTTAGATAAAGCACTTGAAGAAAAGAAGAAATTAAAGATTAAACTAAATATATGTAGAAAAAGCAAAAAACATTAATTCTTTCTCAAATTTATATTTTTTCTATAAGGCTTAATAAATTTCTTTAACAATGGATGATCGTTCGCTTTCATTTCCATTTGTGTCAACTGAGGTTACTGTGTATATATATGATTTCCTCTTTTGAACTTTTGTGTCTTTATAAGAGTTTTTTGTAATTTTATCAGCAATTAGCGTAAATTCTTTATCTGATTGTAATCTTCTATATACACGATAATAAGACAGATCTTTATCTTTAACTTCTCCCCATGTTAAGAATATTTGACCCTTTGTTATAAAACTTACCAGGTTTGATGGGGTTTCTGTAGGAAAGATATCTTTAACTTTAGTTAAAACAACATTTGAAGAATCACTTTGAATATTATTTATGATTATGGTTGAAACATAGTAAAAATAATTTCCATCCACACCTGTATCTATATCTTCAAAGTATTCATATAAAATTTTTTCTTTATTTATTTTTATAAAGTTTTCTTTGTTTAGCGTATTATTAAGATCTTCTATTTTTCTGTAAATATTATAACCTGAAATGTTTTTTACATTTTTATTTAATAGGTTAAGCTTGGGTTTACTCCACTTTAGTTTTATTAACTTCCTTTCTTTAATCAATTTTAGATCAGATATTGGGAGTATGGGTGTTTTTGTTGTTATTAACTTAATGTTACTTAATGTAGATTTCTTTTTTCCGTATGTATATTTAATTGCAAAGTAATACTTTTTATTGTCCAGGTTCTTTAATTTGAAAGGAATTTTTATAAGGAATAAATTCTCTTTTTTTTGGAAATTTTTTAGATTTAGTTTTATAAGTAGTTTTGATTTCTTTCCAAATTTTCCAGAGGGAATCTCTTTATCTGAGTATAAGATGTAAATCTTATTTACTCTATTTAGATCAAGATTAGTTTTATTATCTGAAAGGTGTTCAGGGAAACTAAAGCTAATTTCAACATTTTTCCCAATCTGGTTTATATCAGAAATATTAATTTGTGTTGGTAATATTTTGGGTTCTAATTTTAAAGGGCCTTTTTTACCGCAATTTATTATAAATAGTATAAAAAATGTAAATATTAGTATTTTTGATTGTTTTAAATTATATATAGAATAATATTTATTTTTCATTTTCAGATCATAGTATATATCTACTTAAATCAGTATCTTGAGCAATATCTTTAACCTCTTTTATTACATATTCTTTATCAATCTTAACTTTTCCATTTTTTATATCAGAGGCTTCAAATGAAATATCTTCTATAACTTTTTCCATAATTGTATAAAGTCTTCGAGCTCCAATATTTTCAGACCTTGAATTTAAATCCTCAGCAATTTTTGCAATTTCTGCTATGGAATCTTCTGTAAAAATGATTTCAAGTCCTTCTGTGCCTAAAAGTTCTTTATATTGTTTTACTAATGCATTTTTTGGTTCAGTTAGAATTTTTATAAAGTCTTTTTGGTCTAAAGAGTCGAGTTCAACCCTTATTGGAAATCTGCCCTGTAGCTCTGGAATTAAATCGGATGGTTTTGATACATGAAATGCACCCGCCCCAATAAATAAAATATAATCTGTTTTTACTATTCCATATTTTGTATTTACAGTTGTACCTTCTATAATGGGTAGTAGATCTCTTTGAACTCCTTCTCTTGAAACCATGGGTCCCTGAGTGCTTTCCCTGCCTGCAATTTTGTCTATTTCATCAAGAAATACAATACCCATTTGTTCTGCTCTTTTAATGGCTGTTTTTGATATTTGATCCATATCAAGGAGTCTATCTTGTTCATCTTTAATTAAATAATCAGTTGCTTCTTCAACTGTCATTTTCCTTTTTTTTGATTTTCCGCCTCCAAACATATTTGGCATCATTTCTCCGATGGTTATTCCAATTTCTTCAACTCCAGATGATGAAAATATTTCGAATGGTGTTGTGCGTGTGGTTTTTATCTCAATTTCAAGCAATCTGTCATTCAATTTATCTTCTCTTAAAAGTTTTCTAAGTTTTTCTTTTGTTTCAAAAAAACTCTTATTTTCAATATTAAGTTCAGCTGCAGGGCCTCTTACATTTTTAGGTGGAGGGAGGAGGGTTGATAGTATCTTTTCTTCTACATTTCTTTTGGCTTTTTCTTTATTAATTTTCATTTGTTCTGATTTGACCAGATCTACAGAAATTCTAATCAAGTCTCTTACTATAGACTCAACATCTCTTCCAACATAACCAACTTCAGTAAATTTTGAGGCTTCCACTTTTACAAAAGGGGAAGCTGTTAATTTAGCCAGTCTTCTGGCTATTTCAGTCTTACCAACTCCAGTTGGTCCTATCATTAATATGTTTTTGGGAATAATATCATCTGCTATTTCTTTTGGAAGCTGCTGCCTTCTATATCTATTCCTCAAAGCTATTGCAACTGATTTTTTTGCCTTATTCTGTCCAATAATATATTTATCAAGCTCTTTTATAATCTCTTTTGGTGTAAGATCATCTTTTGTTTTATGTAAGATTTTTTCCATCTAAAGAACCTCGATTGTAAATTTTTTGTTTGTATATATACAGATATCAGAAGCAATATTAAGTGATTCTTCTACTATACCTCTTGCATCCAGGTTTGAATATCTTTTTAGTGCAAGAGCTGCTGCTTGAGCATAGGGTCCTCCCGAGCCTATTGCAAGGATATCTTCATCTGGTTCAATAATATCGCCTGCACCTGACAAGATATATAATTTTTCCTTATTTGCAACAATAAGCATTGCTTCAAGTCTTCTCAAAACTTTATCTGTTCTCCATTCTTTTGAGAGTTCAATAGCAGCTCTGGAAATATTGCCATTGTATTCTTCCAGTTTTCCTTCGAATCTCTGAAATAAAGCAAAAGCGTCAGATGTTGAACCTGCAAACCCGGCAATAATTTTATCATGGTAGAGTCTTCTGACTTTTTTTGCATTATGTTTAAAAACAGTACTTTGAAGAGATACCTGACCATCTGCTCCAATCACTATTTTTCCTTTATGTTTAATACATAAAACTGTTGTCCCGTGCATTTTAGTTTCCATGTTTGTATTTTATTATTTTTTCTTGTATTAGTCAAATCAAAATGGTTATATGGGTTTTGATTATTATAAAGAATTGTTTTATAATTCGTTTTCATTTTTGGCTTTTAGGAGGTAATAATTATGATAAGAATATTAATTTTACTTTTTTCATTTTTTGTTTTAAATTTTTCTCCTGCTTTTAGTGATACTGATCAGGATACACTTCCAATTGGTAATTCGAAATATAAATTTTTTATGAGTAAAATTGAAAAGGATCAAATCATAGAAACTTCTACGAATAAGGTTGTTTCAATTTCGGATATTGTTAATAAAAACTTTGCAACAGATGTCTTTATTATAGGTGAGTATCATGATAATTATGAGTGTCATAAATTCCAAAAGGAGTTTATTGAGACTCTATATAAAAAGTATCCTAAAATAGTGGTTGGATTTGAGTTTTTTTTAAGAGATCAAAATAGTATTCTTGAAAGATGGAGCGCTGGAAACATAACAGAAGATGAGTTGCTAAAAAAAACGGGATGGTATAAGAGAAGTTCATTGAGTTATGGATATACAAAGATGATAATGGATGTAATTAAAAAAAATAAGATAAAAGTTATTGGGCTAAATATAAATAGAAAGATTGTTCATAAAGTAGCAAGAATGGGTTTAAATAGTCTTTCTAAGGAAGAAAGAAGACTTTTTCCAACAATAAATATATATAATAGAGAACATGAATATTTTATTAAAACAATCTTTGCCAAAATTGCAATCCAGGCCCCTTTATGGTTTAAAAATATGTACAATGCTCAAAAGTGCTGGGATGTAATAATGGCTGAATCAATGCTTAAAGTACTATCAATGAAGAAGTATAAGAATTATAAAGGTGTAATTATTGCAGGTAGTGCTCATGTAGCTTACAAACTTGGAATTCCTTTTAGATATAAGGCTGCAAAAAAATCATTAAGATCAACAACAATTATTCCAGTTCATTTACCCCTTAAAAAGGATAAATCTGAAGGGGAAGGTATGAGTCCAATGATGAAGATGATGGCAGGCAATCTAAAACCTGTTGCAATATTTTCAAGAGGATTGGGTGACTATATTTTTTCTGTTCCTCAATCTGACAGAAGTTACTTTCCAGTACTTGGAATAAGAGGCAGTTTAAATAATAGCCAGTTTGTTATTTCTAAGGTGAACAATAGGAGTATTGCTGAAAAAAATGGAATAAAAAAGGGGGATATTATTATTTCTATTGATGGTAATAAGATAATTTCAATAGAGCAATTAAGGCTTTTAATGTTAAAGAAGGATTGGAATGATTTGATTGATTTTAAAATTATCAAGAATATTAAAATAGAAAAGTGATCTAATAAAGTTCAATTGATTTATTTTTAATAAATTTCCTTAAATTATTTAAAAAAAAAACAGGGATAGAATTGACCAAACTTGATTTTTGTGTTAAATTTTGGCTTAAAAACGGAGGGGTAATGAGTGTAGAGAGAAAATTGCTTGAGCTTGCTAATAAAAAGGAAACAGGAAGAATGGGAGGCGGAGAAAAGCGTATAATAAAACAACACCAGAAGGGAAAATATACAGCAAGGGAGAGGATTGAAAAGATACTTGATAAAGGGAGTTTTGAGGAATTTGACCTTTTTGTTACTCACAGATGTACTGATTTTAATATGGATAAAAACCAACCTTTAACTGATGGGGTAATAACAGGCTATGGAACAATAAATGGTAAGCTTGTATTCATTTTTTCTCAAGATTTTACAATATTTGGAGGTTCGTTATCCAAAACTTATTCTGAAAAGATAATTAAAATTATGGATATGGCTGCTAAAGTAGGGGCTCCTGTTATTGGGCTTAATGATTCCGGTGGTGCTCGCATACAGGAAGGGGTTGATTCTCTTGCTGGTTATGCTGATATTTTTCTAAAAAATGTTCTATATTCAGGAGTTATTCCACAGATTTCTTTGATACTTGGTCCATGTGCTGGAGGAGCTGTATATTCTCCTGCTATAACTGATTTTGTTATAATGGTTGATAAGATTTCTTATATGTTTTTAACTGGCCCAAAAGTGGTAAAACAAGTGACGCAGGAGGATGTGACAACTGAGCAGTTAGGAGGAGCTTTAATTCATTCAACTAAAAGTGGTGTCTCGCATTTTATTTGTAAGGATGAAGAGGAAGCTTTTGAGAATTTAAAGAGATTGATCTCATTTCTCCCTCAAAATAATTCAGAACTACCTCCTGTTATTCAAAATAATGATCCAATTGATAGAATGGATGAGAATTTAGATTATATTGTTCCTGAGAATCCAAATAAACCTTATGATATGAAGGAAATTATTGAGACCATTGTTGATAATAATGATTTTTTTGAGGTTCATGCTCAATTTGCTAAAAATTTAATAGTCGGTTTTGCAAGAATGAATGGGATGCCTGTGGGAATAGTTGCAAATCAGCCTAAAGTTCTTGCAGGTGCTCTTGACAACAATTCTTCAATGAAAGGAGCAAGATTTGTAAGGTTTTGTGATGCTTTTAATATACCTTTACTCATCTTTGAAGATGTTCCAGGTTTTATGCCAGGAACAAATCAAGAATATAACGGAATCATTAAAAATGGAGCAAAATTTCTTTATGCCTTTGCTGAAGCAACAGTTCCTAAAATAACTGTTATTGTTAGAAAAGCTTATGGAGGTGCATATTGTGTTATGAGTTCAAAACATATTAGGGGTGATATTAATTTAGCATGGCCAACAGCTGAAATAGCAGTTATGGGACCTGAAGGTGGCGTTGAAATAGTTTATAATAAGGAAATTAAAGAATCAGAAGATAAAGATAAGAAGAAAAAAGAATTAAAGGAAAAATATATAGAATTATTTTCAAATCCATATAATGCAGCAAAAAGGGGTTATATAGATGATGTGATTGTACCTGCAAATACAAGAATAAGACTGATTAAAGCCTTAGAGATGCTATCAACAAAAGAAGATTTTAATCCTTCAAAAAAACATGGAAATATTCCTTTATAACGGGATAGAGAATTGGGTTTAAAAGATGCACTTACAATAAGCCTTTTGGGTATAGGCGTTGTTTTTATTGGTTTAATTTTAACAAGTTTATTAATCTATTCATTCTCTATTTCTGAAAAGATTTCTAATTTAAAATTAAAGAAAACCTTTAAGAAAGAGGAAACTTCATATATAAGTATTGAAAATATTGGAGAATTAGAACCAGATATATTAGCAGTTATAACAACTGTGCTTGAAATTGAGTACAGATTAGGCCTTGCTTTAATGGAAAGTAGATTTACTTTTAAAAATGGAACTAAAATTTAAATTGGATATATCATTTTTGCTTTTTTCATTTGCACAATGACCATGGAGGTAAATTAAGATGAGAGAATATGTCCTTTCAATTGAAGGAAAGGATTATAAAGCTGAAGTGAAAGAAATAACATCAGAATATGCTAGAATTCTTGTTAATGAAAAGGAATATAATATTAAAATTAAGGAACTCGGGCGTAAGAGCACTGGAATACCGTTAGTAAAGAGAGTTGAGACAGTTACAGAGGAGCCTAAACCTGGAAAGAGAGAAATTGAGAAACCAAAAATTAATAGTACAGATTCAGGAGCAATAAAAGCTCCATTACCTGGCTTGATACTTGAAGTATTTGTGAAAGTAGGAGATGCAGTTAAGGCAGGCCAAGATTTGTTTATAATGGAATCTATGAAAATGGAAAACCAGATCCAGGCTACACATGATGGAACTGTGGAGAAGATCTATGTTAACAAAGGTGATTCTGTTGCGGAGGATGATGTGCTTGCAGAGCTTTCCCGACCTATGATGACTACATTGTGAGTAATTTGAAATGAAAAAAGTAATTATATTGATAATTGTTTTTTTTCTTGTACCTTGTTTATATGGCAATGCAAAATTTATTCCTGATTTTAAAGGTAATCAACAATATATTAAGATTTTTCAAGGATCAGAAAGTTATATTTCCAAGGGAGATAAGGGTGAAATCTTTGACAAATATAATAAACTTCTTGGAAATTTTGAAGTCATAGGAATTAATGATAGCTATAGTATAGTAAGGGCTTATTTGAAGGAGCCTGATAAGATAATAAAAGTAGAACACCTGTCTTTTACATCAGTAAAAAATGTTTTGGAATTATCTGATAAAAATGAATATAAAAATATAAGGTTTAGTCTTGAGGACTCAAAATTCTATTTTAGAATCAAAAGGACAAAAACTAATGTAAAAATAAAAGATGGAATAAAGGGAAAGATATTCAAGAATGAACAGGTTGCAGGTATATTTAAAATAATAGGTAGTGATAGAAATTTTTGTTATGGATTCGTAACTAACAATGCTGCTAATGTTAATTTCAGAGAATCTGATGTAGGTAAGTTTTTGAATTATTTTGATCAGGTTATTGATAGTACTGGTTTTGTCAATTTATCCTATAAAAATATTATAATGTTGTTAATAGGAATATTTTTTATATATTTAGGTATTTCAAAGGATTATGAACCCCTTTTATTGGTACCTATAGGGTTTGGGATAATAGTAGGTAATATTCCTTTACCTCTTCAGCTTTTTAACAGCATTTCTATATATATGATAGATCCTATTAGTCATCAATATGTTTTTAATACAACTTCAAACAGTGTTATGGGGATTATATATTTTGGTGTTAGGTCAGGCCTTTTTCCACCTCTTATTTTCCTTGGCATTGGAGCAATGACTGATTTTACTGCTCTATTATCCAATCCTAAAAGTGTTTTACTGGGAGCTGCTGCTCAGATAGGTATTTTTGTAACCTTTCTTGGTGCTTTAATGTTGGGTTTTTCTCCTTCAAATGCTGCTTCAATTGGAATAATTGGTGGAGCTGATGGCCCTACTGCTATATTTTTATCTTCAAAACTTGCACCTTCTTTAATAGGTCCTATTGCAATTGCAGCTTATTCTTATATGGCAATGGTCCCTTTAATCCAACCCCCGATAATGAAATTATTGACTTCAAAGAAAGAAAGATTAATTAGAATGAAACATAGCAGAAAGGTTAAAAAGATTGAAAAAATCATGTTCCCAGTATTTGGAGTTATTCTAACAACTATGGTTGCTCCTGGGGCGATTCCTCTTCTTGGTATGTTATTTTTAGGGAATTTATTAAAAGAATCAGGTGTTACTGCAAGACTGGCAAAAACAGCTTCAAATGCTTTAATAGATATGGCAACAATATTATTAGGTTTTGCTGTTGGGGCATCAACAAGCGCTCAGGTTTTTTTAAATAAAACATCTTTACTAATTTTTGTGCTTGGAGTTGTTTCTTTTGGTATTGCAACAGCAAGTGGAGTTTTATTTGCAAAATTAATGAATCTTTTTGTTAAGAATAAAGTAAATCCTTTGATTGGAGCTGCTGGAGTTTCTGCTGTCCCTGATTCTGCCCGGGTTGTTCATAATGTAGGTAAGAAGTATGATCCAAATAACTATCTACTTATGCATGCAATGGGACCAAATGTGGCTGGTGTTATTGGATCGGCTATTGCAGCAGGTGTATTTCTGGGAATTTTTTAAGGAGAGAAAAAATGAGTAAAATAATTTCTGTTATACCTAATATTTGTGAGGGAAAAGATTGTAAGTTTATTGATGATTTAACTAATAAACTTAATTCTGTTAATGATATTGTCATACTTGATGTTTCAATGGATAAAACGAGAAATAGGACTGTATTTGCTTTTACTGGTACAAAAAAAGCAATTTTTGAGGCAGGTATGATTCTTTATGATGAGGCATTTAAACATATTGATATGAGAAAGCATAAGGGCGAGTATCCAAGAATTGGGGCTGTTGATGTTTTCCCTTTTGTTCCATTGAAAGATGTTTCAATTAAAGAATCAATTGAAGCTTCCATAGAGTTTGCAAAAAAGGTTGCTGATGAATTCAAAATTCCTGTTTATTTATTTGCTGAATCAGCAAAGTCTTTATTAAGGAAAAATATAGATAAAATAAGAGAAGGTGAATATGAAGGACTTGAGTCAAGGTTAAAAGACCCAAACTGGAAGCCTGATTTTGGTTCTGATGAGTTCAAATCTGATTTTGGCGCTACTATAATTGGGGCAAGATATCCTATAGTAAGTTTTAAAATATTTTTAAATACTCCAGATTTGAAAATAGTAAAATATATTAGTAATTCAATTCAAGAGAGTACAGGAGGATTACATAATGTTATAGCTTACTACGGAATAATAAATGAGAGCCATCTTGCTCAAATTGTAGTAAAAATAACAAACTATAAAGCAACTCCTTTATATAAAGTTATTGAATTGGTGAGAATAGAAGCAAAAAA
Organism: Candidatus Aminicenantota bacterium; assembly: GCA_030610885.1. Classification (GTDB taxonomy): domain Bacteria; phylum Acidobacteriota; class Aminicenantia; order UBA2199; family UBA2199; genus JAUWNT01. Next base: position 17,384 of record JAUWQW010000022.1, read on the forward strand.
ATTTGGTGTTAATATTTTAGAGGTTGAGATGATAGGATTAATTCCTGAAAAGGCATTTCTTGACTCAGCAATGTATTATATGAATATTAATAATTTTTCATATGAAAGAATTGCAGAAAAAAATATTCAAAAGCATCTTAATGAAAAGTTAGGTTTTATTTAATTATTTTTTCATTAATTGACTTTTTATTTCTATTATCTGTATAATTACTTTTATAATAAATTTCATTAAATAGGAGATGTCTATGACAAAAGAGTTCAAACCCTTAATTTCTGCTGACACGAGTCTTAAGGAATTTACTTTAAGAGCTTTACTAATAGGTTTAGTTCTTGCAGTTGTTCTTGGGGCTGCTAATGCTTATTTAGGCTTAAAAGCCGGAATGACAATAGCTGCAACATATCCTGCTGCTGTTTTAGGTATGGCTTTATTAAGATTATTTAAAGATAGTAATATCCTTGAAGAGAATCTTACAAGAACAGTTGGTTCTATTGGTGAATCTATAGCAGCAGGTGCAATATTTACTATACCTGGATTTTTAATTGCTGGAGTTTGGTCTCCTGAATTATTTGCAAGTTTTGAAGGATACTGGAAATCAACAGTTATTATGCTGGCTGGTGGTATTGTAGGTATTTTATTTGTAACACTTTTGAGACGTGTTATGGTTGAAGATCCTGAGCTGCCTTTTCCAGAATCTATTGCTGCTTCAGAGATTCATAAGGCTGGAAGAAGTGGTGCTACTGGTGCCAAATACCTTTTTTATGCAATGGGAATAGGTGGCTTGGTCGAGTTTTTGAAAAACTTCCATATTCTTGCTGAAAAATGGGAAACATTAGTAATTTTTGCAAAAAAGATAATCCCAGGAACTGGAATCGGAACTGGTGCTGCTAAGTTCAGTGGTGTTGAAACTGGGGGAGGTTTTCTTTTAAAATCTCCATCATTGAGCCCTGCTTTTTTTGGTGTTGGTTATATTATTGGGCCCAGGTTGGCAGCTTTGAACTTTGCTGGTGGTGTTCTCGCATGGGGTTTATTTGTTCCTCTTCTCTATTTATTACTTGCTCCCGGGTATGCAGATATTATTGGGACAACGATGATTGTTCAAGGAAAAGAGATGTTGATAGATGGAGCATTTATATCAAAAAGTATTTTTGGAAATATTGTAAAACCAATTGCAATTGGTGGTATGTTAATGAGTGCAGCATATACTTTATGGGGAATGAGAAAAAGTTTATCTACAGGAATAAAAAGATCAATTAATGATGTTAAAAAAGCTGCAACTTCTGGGAAATCGATAGAGAGAACAGAAAAGGATATAAATATTAAGATTATATTTGTAGGAATAATTTTAATGTCGTTTGTAATATTTATTGTTTATTGGTGGTTTATGGGTTTTAGTAAAGAAAATATCGTACCAGCTATTGTTGCAGGTCTTGTTATGATGATTATGGGTTTCTTTTTTGCTGCTGTTTCGGGTTATCTGGTTGGATTAATAGGATCTTCTAATAATCCTATATCAGGTTTAACTATTTCAGTTCTTGTTATTGCAGCAATTTTAATGGTTTTACTTGGAGCTAAGGGTACTACTGGTGTGATTGTTGTATTAGCTGTTGCAGGTGTAATATGTGTATCTTCTGCTGTAGCCGGGGAAATGCTTCAGGATCTAAAAGTTGGACATATACTGGGTGGTACTCCATGGAAAATGGAGGTGGGAGATTTTATTGGTGTTATAATCTCTGCTTTTGTAATGTGGATACCTCTTTTTATATTAAATGCTGGTGATCTTAAGATGGCTGCTCAAAAAGGATATCAGGGTGGATTTGGAGGCGATGTTCTTGCTGCTCCTCAAGCAGGATTGATGGCAAAGCTTTCTCTTGGTATTGTTGGTGGTGAGATGGTGTGGCCTCTTTTAATAGTTGGACTTATAATGGCTATTGGGTTTATCCTTGTTAAGGTTAAGAGTCCAATGCTTGTTTGCGTTGGTATGTATCTCTCTTTTGGTACTGTTGCTGCGATATTTGTTGGTGGTATAATTCGCTGGGTTGTGGATAGTATTATTGAAAAGAGGAAATTTAATAATAATCAAAAATCACGTATTGAAAATAGGGGGATTTTAATTGCTGCAGGATTGATTGCTGGAGAAGCATTAATGGGACTTTTGTTTGCTGCCCTTGCTTTCTTTGAGATCCATATACCTAATCTATGGCCAGGCTCTCCTTATTTTATAAGCATTTTTGTGATTGTTGCCTTAGGATATTTGTTAGTTAAACTTCCGCTTAATAATGCAGGAAATGCTGACCAGGAGTGAATAATTTGATTTGGAAATTGGTGATTGTTTTTTTAGTTTTAAAATAATATCAAAGGGCGGATTTTAAATCCGCCCTTTTTTTTTTACAAGAGAATATTGGAATGAAAAAATCAGAGATTAAATATAAAGAAAATTTCCTTGAATATATTCCTGTTAGAAATATAGAATGGGATAAAGATGAAAAGGAGAGAGTTTATCTAATAAAGGAAAAGTCAAAGAAAAAATTTATGAGGAAAATAATTTGGTTTTTTAATAAAAGTCAGGTATTTAAAATTCATCTTGATGAGTTGGGAACTTCAGTTTGGTTACTTATTGACGGAAAGAGAACTATCTATGAAATAATTCAAGAAATGAAAAAAAATCATGAAGGTAAACTTGACCAGGCTGAGCAAAGAGTTTCTAATTTTTTTATACTTTTAAGAAAGAATAAATTTGTAGAATTTTTATTAGCCCAAGATAAAAAGTGATTCCAAGTTTGTTCTTTGAAATTACAAGAAATGTTGGGAGAATATAGATGAATTTTTCATTAGTTGATTATATTGTTTTTTTTGGGTACTTTTTTGTAGTAGTTTTTTTAGGGTTATTGGTATCAAGAGAAAAGAAAGGCCATATAAAAGATTCAAAGGACTATTTTCTGGCAAGTAAGGCTTTACCCTGGTGGGCAGTGGGAGCTTCTTTGATAGCTTCTAATATCTCAGCTGAACAGGTTATTGGCATGTGTGGTTCTGGGTATGTTATAGGTCTGGCTATTGCTTCATATGAGTGGATGGCTGCATTAACTCTTATATTGGTTGCTAAATATTTTTTACCAATTTTAATGGAAAAGGGTATATATACTATGCCTCAGTTTCTTGAAATACGTTTTGATAAACGATTAAGAACAATGTTGGCATTATTTTGGCTCCTTGTATATATTTTCGTTAATTTGACCTCAGTACTTTATCTTGGTGCATTAGCTTTAAGAACAATAATGGGAATACCTCTTTTGTACGGAGTAATTGGACTGGCTGTTTTTTCATCACTTTATACAATTTATGGTGGATTAAAAGCAGTCGCATGGACAGATGTTCTACAGGTTACAGTTCTTATTATAGGTGGGTTAATAACATCTGTTCTTGCATTAAAAGCAGTAGCAGCAACAATTGGCAGTAACAGCGTATTTACTGGCTTTGCTGAGCTTATAAGACAAGCACCTGAAAAATTTAACATGATTTTAGATAAATCAAATCCTCATTATATAGACCTACCCGGGATTGGAGTCCTTATTGGAGGAATGTGGATAGCTAATCTGTTTTATTGGGGATGTAATCAATATATTACACAGAGGGCTTTAGCTGCAAAAAGTATAAAAGAAGCTCAGAAAGGGTTGGTATTTGCAGGGTATCTTAAGTTATTAACGCCTTTGATTGTTGTAATTCCAGGTATTGCAGCTTTTGTGTTAAGAGCAAATATTTTAAAACCGGATGAAGCTTATCCATGGTTATTGAATTCATATGTAACTGTGGGCATAAAAGGTATAGCTTTTGCTGCCTTAATTGCAGCAATCGTATCTTCTTTAAGTTCTATGGTGAATAGTACTGCGACTATTTTTTCAATAGATATATATAAACAAATAATTAAAAAGAATGCTACAGAATCTGAACTTGTAAAAACAGGAAGAATAACCAGTGGGGTGGCTTTATTAATAGCAGTATTAGTTGCACCAATGCTTAGTTCTCTGGATCAAGCATTTCAGTATATTCAAGAATTTACCGGGTTTGTGAGTCCTGGTATTTTAGTAATTTTTATGTTTGGGCTTTTCTGGAAAAGGGCAACTCCAAATTCTGCAATATGGGCTGCGATTTTAACTCTACCCCTTTCAGCAGGTTTTAAATATTTTGCTCCTGAAATGGCTTTTCTTGATAGAATGGGTGTTATTTTTATAATACTCAGTTTGATTGTTATTTTTATATCTTTGTATGAAAAAAAGGGTGAAGACCCTAAAGCTATACATTTAAGCAGGAAACTTTTTGAAACAGGCTTAGGATTTAATATTGGTGCAGTTGGAATATGTGCAATTTTATCAGTAATTTATATCCTATTTTGGTAATAATAATTGACAGGTAAATGTCTGAACCTAAAATATGCAAAATATTATATAACCAAGGCTTTACCAGGATACTCGGAAAATTATATGGATATGAAAAAGATATACTAGAAACAAACCGTAATAGATTTAAAAAACTAATATTCGAGTTTTATAGAAATTTTAATGAGGAAGATTTACATTTCTTCAGTACTCCGGGTCGTACTGAATTAGGAGGTAATCATACAGATCACAACAATGGAAAAGTTCTGGCTGCTAGTATAAACCTTGATTCAATTGCTATAGCTGCAAAAAATCTTAATAATAAAGTGGTTATTGTTTCTGAAGGCTATTCAGAGCCTTTTTGTGTTGATCTTAGAGAACTTGAGCCTAAAAAAAATGAGCAACAAACAACAACAGCACTGATAAGGGGTATTGCATCACGATTTAACCAACTAGGGTATAGAACAGGTGGATTTTACGCATGTATTAGTAGCAATGTATTACCTGGTTCTGGTTTAAGCTCTTCTGCTTCAATTGAGGTGTTAATTGGAACTATTTTTAATACCTTATATAATAATAGAGTTTCTGAAGAATCTATTGCAATGATTGGGCAATATTCGGAAAATATTTTTTTTAATAAACCTTGTGGTCTTATGGATCAATTAGCCTGTGCAATTGGAGGGTTAATATCTATTGATTTTAAGAATCCAGAGAAGCCTGTTGTGCAGAGGTTGAATTTTGATTTTATAGAAGAAAAATATAGCCTGCTTATAGTGAATACTGGAGGAAGCCATATTGATTTTACTGATGATTATTCATCAATACCAGAAGAGATGAAATCAGTTGCCCAGCTTCTTGAAAAGAATGTATGTATAGATGTCGGTTTTGATCAGGTTACAAAAAATATAAAAGAGTTAAGAACAAAGGTAGGGGACAGAGCTATATTAAGAGTTTTACATTTTTTTGAGGAAAACAGACGAGTTGAAAAGGAGTTCTATGCTTTAAAACAAGGTAATTTTAAATATTTTTTAGATATGGTAAATGAATCTGGCAAATCTTCTTGCTGCCTTTTACAAAATTGTTTTGCTACAAAAAATGTTAGAGAGCAGGGCTTGATGTTAGCCCTTGCATTTTCTGAACTTTATATAAAAAAAATTGGATCAGGTGCTTGTAGAGTTCACGGTGGAGGTTTTGCTGGAACCATACAGGTCTTTTTACCAAATAAATCTTTGGAACAATACATAAAATTTATGGAATCCATATTTGGAGAAAAGTGTGTGATGGCCTTAAATATTAGGTCCTATGGTACCCTAAATCTGAATACAATTTAAAATTCTTTATATATTTTTATATAGCTCTCTTTTTTTAATCTTTCTATTAGATTTATTAATTCTTTTTCTTGCTCAATTCTCATTAATTTGTTTTTTATCTCTTCTCTAACTTTTTTATATTCAATTAATTTTGATTCAGTTCTACTAATTAATTGAATAATATACCACCCGCTATCAGTCTCTATCCATGAAGAATGTTCTCCCTTTTTTAGTTTTAAGGCTTTTTCTTCAATTTTATTATCTAATTCTCTTTTTTTAAAGTTTCCAAGGAAAATATTGTCTTCTGAATTGGATAATTCAGAATATTTTTTTGCAACCTCTTTGAAATTTGTTTCGTTAAGTTCTGAATTGATCTTATCTTTTTTTTCCAAAATATCTTCATCTGCACTATAATTTTCTCTATTTAAAAATAAGCAATTTAGTGAAAGTTGTAAAGGTATTGTATATTTATCTATATTTTTTTTATAATATTCCATAATATCAGAATTATCGATTTTAACATTTGAATATGCCTCTTCATATATAAATCTCTGCTGAATCCTGTTTATCTTTTGTTGTTCTTTAAATTTTTCCATTGTAAGACCTTGAGATTTTAATGCTTCTTCTAATTCTTTATCAGTAGCGAAATCATTCTGCTTTTTTATTTCTTTTATAATTACTTTAATATCACTTTCAACATCATATTTTTTTTCTTTTGCTTTTGATAGAATTAGTTTATATTCTATTATTCTGTCGAGTAATTTCTGTTTGTTGTTTTTTAATGCTTCTTCAAATTCTTTACCTTTATATTTTGTTCTTAATTCATTTATTAATTGTTGCTTTGCATTGAATAATTCAGAATAAGTTATTATTTCATCATTTACTACAGCATATATCTCCTCAATTAATTGGGGAAAAACATTAATTGAAATAATAATCAGGAAAAAGGTTAAAGCTAATATTTTGTTTAATTTCATCTGATTGTTCTCCTTTTTTATTTTTGTATGTAAAATATAAATTCTTATAAAAAACAAGTATGTTTAATTCGTTTTTTAAATCTGATAAATATTCGTTATATGCAATCTGAAATTTTTCAGAAAGTAGTTTATCTTTGATATTATCTTTAGCAGATGAGAAGAATATTAATCGTTCTCTTGTTTTCTTCACAACTTTAAAAATATGGTATCCATAAGAAGATTCTACAATAGGACTTATTTCATTAGTTTTAAGTGAAAAAACAACATTCTCCATATCTTTTGGAAGATTGCCCTTTTCAAAATACCCCATTAACCCATTTTTATTTGCTTCAGATGAGACTGATTCTTGTTTTGCAATCTCATTAAATTTTTCAGGAGAATTTTTTAATTCTCCACGTATTTTTATGGCTTTTTCTTTGTTTTTTACTAAAATCTGATATAAAACAACGCCGGCTTTTTTTGTAAATTCATTATGATGTTGATTGTAATATTCTTGAATTTCCTTGTTACTTAACTTTAAATTTGTATAGATTTTTAAATACAAATATTTTTGTATCTTTATAGAGTCTTTTATCGAATTTTGAATGATACTATCTTTTGATATATTGGTTTTTTTCAGATAATCGTCAATTTCTTGTTGTGTAATGTTTAATTGTTCTTGTTCTGCTTTGTATAAAACGATTTTGTTTTCAACAAAAAAATCAAATATTCTTGAATTTAGTTTATCATTTTTTTCTAAATTTGGTAGGTCTAAGTGATAGCTATTGATGAAATTCTTCAGGTTTCTATTAAAGTATTTTTTATTATTAATCTTTAAAATTAATTTATTACTGATTGTTTGATGCTGTTTTATACTTTCTTCTGTTTTCTCTTTTGTTTTATTAACATTATCTTTACAATTAAAGTACAACAAAATAATGAATATAAATAATAAGTATTTTAATCTTTTCATTTTTTCTGATTATATAATATTTTCGTTCTGCTTTCAAATATTTTGATTGAATTATAAGAAATCTACATGAAACAGGTATCGTTGCCTCATACAAAAACATTCACTTTTAAGTTTTAAACGACAATTTACAAAAGTTTGTTGACATTAGAAATCTTTTATATCAATATAATATTATATATAACAATATAAAAATGAGTTATGTGTTGAGAATTATAAATTGAAACAAGATAATATGAAAATTGACAATTCTTTAATCGATATGTTGCTTTATGGAGAAGAAGGTGTTGATTTAGATTTTAAACGGGATCAATATAAATTTTTAAAAGCATCAGAAGATGAGAAAGGAGAGTTGCTCAAAGATATTCTTGCCTTTGCTAACTCTTGTCGTAGAAATGATGCTTTCATTCTCATTGGCATTAAAGAGGTAAAGGGAGGTAGGAGCAAAGTTTACGGAATTAATGACAAATTAGATGATGCCCAAATTCAACAATTCGTTAACAGCAAAACCAATGAGCCTCTTTCCTTTTCATATCGAAATATGGATTTTGAAAGCAAATGTATTGGTATAATTCATATACCAATTCAACGCCGTCCTCTCTATTTGAAAAAAAATTTTGGGAAATTAAAAAAAGAAACTGTTTACATTAAGCGTGGTAGCTCTACAGTAATCGCAAAAATAGATGAAATTGCACAGATGGGAAAATCGCTTTTTGAAATTGAGCAAAGCCAACCTCTATTGGAAGTTTTCTTTGCAGATATAGAAAAAAGGATGCTTTTGGTTGATACGTATTCTATTTCATCACTTATCTTAAATACTCCTAAAAAAAAAGATATACCGGATTATGAATTGCCGACGTCAAGGCAACATAGTTGGATGAATTTTGGGTTGAAACAAGTAAATTATTCATATTATAGAGAACTAACAGCTTTCACAAAGCAGCACAGTCTATATTCACCAATTAATTTTGCAGTTAAGAATACCGGTTCATCAGTTGCAAGGGACGTTAGATTGAAGATCAAAATCCTAGATAAAAAAAACAAAATAAAAGCCTTAGACGAAAGTGCTATTTTAAGTGTACCAGAATCCTCCTATTCTTCTAAACCTTTTTACAAAGAAGTATTCTATCCAATGAATGCTGTTCAAAACACCCAATATCTAAATGTAACTCGTATTTCAGACTATTGGTTAATTGAAGCTGGTGTTGAAAAAGTTCAACCCAAAAGCATTGCTTGGTTAGAAAGCACTCTTTTTCTTGGAGCTCTTGAATCTATTGAATTTCCAATTGAAACAACAATTTTTTCCGACGATCTTTCGGAACCAAGTGAAAAAAAACTTATTATAAAAAACAATTCAGAAAATAGAGATGTGAATCTTGCGGATATTAGGGAATTAGAAAAGGAGCGACTTAGAAATTCGGCTGAATACAAAGAGTTTGTAAAAAAGCAGCATTTTGAACAATTCGAATAAAATATGGCACTTAACAATCGTTCCACCGGAGCACAAAAAACGCGTTCGATGAGCAGTACATTGAAAATGTGCCTTGTCCACAAATAAATCAAAAAATTTTCTTGACATCAGGAATTTTTTATATCAATATAATATTTTATACATAACAATATAAAAAGGAGTTGGGCTACGAAATGAAGCCGGTAGATCTTGATCAATACAAGTTGCTTTTTGCCTCCTTCAACGACGAGGTGTCCCGCTTCTGGTCTCGTTTCAACATATTAATGGGAATCCAGATGGGCGGGTTCATAGGTGTTCTTGCTTCACTGAAAACGTTGGTCCTTAACCCTAGTTTGTTTCGGCTTGCGCTGATTCTGATGATGTTATACTCGATTTCCACAACCATCATTGCCGTCAGAGGACATATCATGCACGAGGCGCTCCTGCGAACACTCGGCATGATGGAACAGGAATCCAAAGGTGAGTTGCGAATTCTCAATCTTGCACGAAAAGCGTCTCGGGTTCCCATTGGGCTTAACCAGATTGTCGGAATAGGCATTGCTTCGGTCTTCTCAATAGCTTGGTTCGTTTTTCTCTGCCTCGCCGAGATCAACGCCTACGACTTCGCAGTGGGGAAGTAGAAGGGAAAATGAGGAGCTTTGAAGCCCAACAACAGCTTGTGTCTGGTTACAGTTTGCTCCATGCTTCCGCAAACCTCCGCCTAAATTTTGCATACGATAATTGATAAAATTATGAATGTGTACTAAACTTCAGATACACGCAAACGTTGAGAATAAGAAATGATAAAAACACATAACAAATTGTTGCACCTGACATTTTTCCGCTGCGCTCCATAGAGGCAGGAAAGCTTGGTCGTTATATAGTATAAAACATGTTTTTTGTAAAATTCACAAAAGTTTGTTGACATTAGAAATCTTTTATATCAATGTAATATTATACATAACAATATAAAAAGAAGTTGGAAGAAGAAATGAACAAAAGACAACGAATCGTTATAACCATTGGTATATTCCTGGTGATTCTTAGCGGACTCTTTCCTTCCTACGATGGTGAATATCTTGGCAAAGATATAAATATGAAAAAATATATGGGCTATTACTTTCTGTTCTTGCCACCGACCGAGAAAGACGTTTACGAGGCGTTTATAAGAGAACCGCTGCCTGGTGCGGTAAATTACATGACACAAAGTGCGTTCAGTTCATACATCATCACATCCCGTTTTTGGGTCCAAGTTGTCACCGTTGTCATCGCAACCCTGGGACTATTCGTTCTCTTTGGTGAAAAGAGAAATGAATAAGAAATGAAGGGGGCAGGTAATTTATTTTACCTATAGAAAGAACATGTTTTTTGTAAAATTTATAAAATTTTCTTGACATCAGGAATTTTTTGTATCAATATAATATTATACATAACAATATAAAAGAAGCTATGTGTGTGGCAGATATAAACACAATGTGCTTATCCTGCTAATATGGGGTAATAAGAACAATGAATTTATGTAATAGTTGGGCATAATATAATATTGACAAATGGGATATCAGAACAAAACAATAGAAGTATCGAATCTTTCGATAAATACTGAAAATTCAAGATTCGAAATGGTTAGTAACCAAAGAGAAGCCATTTCTATTATGGTAGAAAATCAAATGGGAAAACTCGAAAAATTAGGTTATGATATAATTGTAAATGGACTGAATCCATCTGATATAGTAATTGTGACTCCAAACCCAAGTGAAAAAGGGAAATACATAGTTCTTGAAGGCAACAGAAGAGTTACTATCTTAAAGTTACTGAACAATCCCAACCTTATCAATGAAAAACACAAGAGTATTCTCAATAAATTCAAAAAGTTTTCAGAAACATATAAACACAATCCATTAGATAAAATTCCATGTGTAGTATTTAAAGATGAGGATGACGCTTATAAATGGATTAAACTAAAGCATACAGGAGAGAATGAAGGGGTCGGAACTGTTACTTGGGATGCTCAGCAAAAGAGAAGATTTGAAGAAAGATATGAAGGTAAATCAAATTATGCATTACAAATAATTGAATTCTTAAAAAAAGACGAAGACTTCGACCCTACTTTAAAAGCAATACTACCTAACGTACCATCTTCAAGTTTGCAAAGATTAATTGGAGACCCAGACATCAGAAACGTGGTAGGTGTTGATGTTCAAGAAGGTAAAATAACTACCCAGCTACCTCCAAATGAGATTAGAAAACCATTGACTAAAATTATTAAAGACCTTACACGGAAAGATTTTAAAGTAAAAGAAATTTATAGCAAAAGTGATAGACTCAATTACATAGAAACATTTAAAACTAGTGAATTACCTGATACTTCAGAATCAATAGGAGAATGGGACATTATTACTTCTACTCCTCCTAAACAAACTGGAAAAAAAGGAAAGAAAAGGAGCAAGCATTTATCCACTGACAGAAACGTAATCATACCTAAAAGCTGTGTAATCCATATTAGCCAACCACGGATTAATAAAATTTATAGAGAGCTTAAGGATATGGATTTGCGATATTTTGAGAATGGAGCGGCCATTTTATTCAGAGTATTCATTGAATTGAGTATTGACTCTTATATGGAAAAATATGGACTAGCAATAAAGCAACCTGAAACGTTAGCAAAAAAAGTTGATGCTGTATCAAAAGACTTGATTAAGAACAAAACAATCACAAAGCATCAAGCAAAGCCGATAAACACAGCCGTATCAAATCCAAATTCAATACTTTCAATTAACACATTTAATGCCTACGTGCATAATAAATATTTTAGTCCAATACCAAAAGATTTAAAGACAGCATGGGAGGGATTTGAAACTTTTATAACTAAACTTTGGGAAACAATATAATGCAATACTATTCACCTTTGCGATATCCAGGCGGTAAAACCAAAATGGCTGATTATATTAAATTGATATTATCCGAAAACTATTTGGTAGATGGTAATTATATTGAGCCTTATGCTGGTGGAGCATCTGTTGCCCTCAATCTAATTATTAATGAATATATATCAACCGCCTACATTAATGATATTGACATTTTAATTTATGCTTTTTGGCACTCTGTATTAAAAGACACTGATAGTCTCTGTGAAAAAATCATTGATACTAAGGTTGATATTTCTGAATGGAAAAAACAAAAGCATGTTCAGAGTAACAAGAATGATTACAGCTTACTTGAAATTGGTTTTTCTACGTTCTTCTTAAATAGAACTAATAGGTCTGGAATTTTGAATGCAGGAGTCATAGGTGGTCAAAATCAAACTGGCGAATGGAAGATGGATTCTCGCTACAATAAGAAAGACTTGATTGAACGAATCCAAATGATAGCCAAATATGAAAACAGAATTAAGTTCTCCAATTTAGATGCAATCGAGTTCATTCAGCAAGTCCAAAAGTCGACCTCGAAAAAGACCCTAATCTATTTAGACCCTCCATACTACAACAAAGGAAAACAGCTTTATATCAATTTTTATAACCACCAAGACCATTTGGAAATAGCTCAAATTATAAAATCGGTCAAGAAAGGAAATTGGATAATCTCTTATGATAATCACCCAGCAATTCGAGAGCTATATAGTCAATATAGACAAAAGGTTTACTCTTTAAGTTATAGTGCTGGAGGTCCATCAGTAGGTTCAGAAGTAATAATATATGACGACAAGCTCAAGATACCTACAATTGAAAACCCGACAAACAAAAGAGAAATTAAAAAATACTATGCCCAACATTATGTATATGCATAGCCAACCTTCGGGATCGGGATGGCGACGCACCATACACGAAACGTTGAGAATAAGAAAGAACAAAAGCACATAACAAATCGTTGCACATGACCGATTTACACTACGCCCCCAAAAGCAGGTTAACTCATATTCTATAGAAAGAACATGTTTTTTGTAAAATTTACAAAAGTTTGTTGACATTAGAAATTTTTTATATCAATATAATATTATACATAACAATATAAAAGAAGCTATGTGTGTAGCAGATGTAAACACAATGTGCTTATCCTGCTAATATGGAATGATAGGAGCAATGAATTTATATGATAGTTATGCAAAATTGTGAATATGTATTAATATAGGATCTGAGAATATGAGCTACAATAACAGTAACGTAAAAATTATCGCCGAACAACTTAGATGGGCTAAAGGCAAAGGGTACTCTACAGCCTTGCTCTTGGGAGCTGGTATGTCTTTTTCAGCAGGTATACCTTTGGCTAACGGTATGGTAGCGGAAGTCAAAAGACAATTTCCACACTTGGCCTCTAATTGCGAAAAAGAAACTTATCCGGCTTATATGAGCCTTTTAGCACCTGCTCAAAGAAGACAATTAATTGGCTCCTTTGTTGATAATGCAAAAATAAACTTAGCACATCTGTATCTTGGAACCCTTGTAAAAGAAAATTATATAGACCGTATTCTTACAACAAATTTCGATCCCCTTGTAGTACGGAGTTTAGCCTTATTAAATCTCTATCCTGCCGTTTATGATTTTGCAGCTTCTCAAGCTTTTATCCCGGGAGAGGTCGCCCAGCTATCAGTGTTTTACCTTCATGGTCAACGAGATGGGTTTGTACTGCTAAACACTGAAGAGGAAATAAATAGGCATTCGGAAAAAATTAAATACGTTTTTCAGGATGTTGCGCGAGGAAGATGTTGGATCGTTATTGGTTATAGTGGAGAAAACGACCCAGTTTTTGAACGGTTAGCGGAGGTTGATGTCTTTCAAAATAAGCTTTATTGGGTTGGATATAAAGAGGAAGAGCCTAAGGAACACATCTTAGATAAAATTTTGAAGCCAAAGGAGAAATTTGGATATTATGTAAAAGGCTATAATGCATATTTATTTTTTCTTGAGCTTTCCAAAGAGCTGAATTTACCAGAACCACAGATAATTTCAAAACCGTTTTCTCATCTAAAAGAAGCCATTAATAATATTGCAGAATTTCATGTCGATGACAAACTGGCTAATCTAACAAAAG
>JAUWQW010000068.1 GCA_030610885.1 Candidatus Aminicenantota bacterium
TTTACTTGAAAAGAAAACAAATATATAGTAATAGGAAGAATTATGAATACAATATATCAACATTTTAGTATAATTTCGTGTAGATTTTCTAATGAGGCAACGATACCTGTTTCATATAGATTTTTAATGAGTCAATTCGCAAAATTGACATTTTATGCATATTATATTAGAATTCAGTGAACATGTGGCTTAATAAAAGAAATTCTTTGATATTGAAAAACCTTATTAAAATATACATTTCCACACATAAACCAGTAAGTTCAAATCAACTTACTACAATTATTTCATTATCAAGCCCTACAATCAGAAAAGAATTACAAAAGCTTGAATCCTATGGGTATATATTTAGAACCACATATTCTTCTGGTAGAATTCCAACAAATAGAGGTTTGAAATTCTATTTAAGAGAATTGATGGATAATTTTGAATTTGAAGACAAAAATTTTGATTTACCTGAAATAAAAGATCTCGATTTTAATGCAATATCAGAGGACTTTCTATCACTCCTGTCAGATAAAACCCCAAATATAGGTTTTGTATTTTTGAATTCTGTATTTAATTTGAATTTTAAAAAAATTAATTTAATAAAAGTTGGATCTCACAGAATAATGTTAGTAATTTTATCACTTTACAATTGTACTTTTTCAAAAATCCTTAAAACAACAGAAAATTATTCAGAGCATGAACTGAGAAGATGGCAAAACATAATTAATAAAGAATTCAAAGGTAGAACACTTAATAACACATTTAAAATAATTAGAAATAGACTTTTTAAACAAAAAGAAAAATACAGAAAAATATATAAAGGTTTTTATTCATTTTTATTTAATAAAGACCTAATAGCAACGGAGCTTTTTTTCAAAGGGGAATTAAATATTCTAAACTATGATTTAATAAATCCACATAAGATAAAAGAAGTCTTGGAAACACTTGAAGATAAAGCAAAACTTTCAATATTTTTTAATGATTTATTTAACAATAATAAAGAAACACCAAGTTTTGTATTTGGTTCAGATACAGGTATATCAGAACTTGAGGGTCTTATTCTAATTTTCTCAAATTTTTATTACATAAAAAACCCAATTGGAAATATCGGAATAATTGGTCCAAAATTTATGCCATTCCCAAATACAATTTCTAAAATTGAATGTTACTCTTCCTATTTCTCTAAAATACTTTCAAAAAAAACAATGGAGGTTTAAAATGCCATCTGAAAAGAATAAACTCAAAATAAGTTATGTGCCAGAAGAAAAAGAGGATTACAACAGGAATGATTCAAAACTTGAAATAAAAAAAATAAAAACTAACCTGACAACAAACAAACTTCAGGAGAAACTAAAAAAACAAGAAAAATTATTTAAAAAGGTACTTAAAGAGAGAGATGAATTAAAAGACAAGTATCTAAGAAATTTAGCAGAAATTGATAATTTCAGAAAAAGAATGAATAAAGAAAAAGAAAATTATCATAAATACATATTAAGTGAATTTCTTATAAATTTGCTTGAAATATTTGATAATCTTGAGAGGGCTCTAAATTCCCAACCCAATTTAAACAATAATGAGAAATCTATTTTTTCAGGCATAACCATGATACACAAACAACTTATTGAATTTTTGAAAAAACATAATACAGTAGAAATGAAAGTACTTGGGAAGCCTTTTGACCCTAACTTTCATCAAGCATTGTCTAAAGAGGAAAGACATGATATTAAAGAGCCTATTGTAGTTAAAGTATACCAAAAAGGTTTTATATATAATGACAAACTACTTCGTCCTAGTCTTGTAAAAGTAGCAGTTCCTGTCAAAATTGATAAAAATCCAAAAGAAAAATTATAAATGTCTATAAATATAGGAATAGATCTCGGAACTACAAACTCCTGCATAAGTTACTTAGAAGGTAGCCAACTCATTATAATACCTAACCCAGAAGGTTCGAGGGTCATCCCTTCAATGGTTGCTTTAACTCAAGATGGAAAGAATATTTTTGGAAATATTGCTAAAAGACAATTTATAACTAATAATTTTAATACAATATGGGGTATAAAAAGGCTAATCGGAAGAAAATTTCAGAGCGATGAAGCAAACAAAATGAGACAGAGAATTGGATATGAAATCAGTGAAGCAAAAAATGGAGATGTAAAAATTCACCTTGGAGACAAAACTTACTCAGCTGAGGAAATCTCAGGAATGTTTTTAAAATACTTAAAACAAATATCTGAGGATTATTTGGGTGAAAAAATAGGTGATTCAGTAATAACAGTTCCTGCTTCCTTTAATGATGCACAGAGACAAGCAACAAAAGTAGCTGCAGAAATAGCTGAGTTAAATACTTCTAGAATAATAAATGAGCCTACAGCAGCATTAATTGCATATAGAGATAAAATAAAAAAAAATGGTCTTTATGCTGTTTATGATTTTGGCGGTGGAACATTTGATATATCAATAGTTGAGGTTAATGATGAAATATATAAAGTAATATCAACGTCTGGAAATACTTTCCTGGGTGGAAATGATATAGACAGTAAAATCATTGACTGGCTATTAGATGAAATAACAAAGGAAATTCCTATAGATATCTCAAAACATAAAAACACCTTACAAATAATTCTTCAAAAAGCAGAAAAAGCAAAAATTGAACTCTCTTTCAATGAAGAAACTATTATATCAATCCCATATTTATATCATTTTCCTGATGGAAAAGATTATCACTTTCAAAAAAATCTTACAAGAGTTCAACTTGAGCATGAATCAGTAGATATCATTGACAAGACAATTGAATTAATAAAAAAATCTCTTGAAGATATTAATATAACTCCCGATCAGATTGAAAAAACCATTCTTGTCGGAGGGCAGAGCAGAATGCCCTTAGTCTCACAAAAATTATATGATTACTTCAAAAAAACACCCTATAAAGACCTAAACCCTGAAGAAGTCGTTGCCCAAGGCGCAGCTATTCAATCAAATATTATTGAAGGTAAACTAAAAGATCTACTTCTTCTTGATGTAACTTCTCTTTCTTTGGGACTTGAAACAAAAGATGATACTTTCACAAAAATAATTGAGAGAAACACAACAATACCAACAAAAAAAACAATGCCATTTACAACCATCAGCGATAACCAGAGAACAGTAAAAATACATATACTTCAGGGTGAAAGAGAATTGTCTTCCCAGAATAAATCTTTAGGATATTTTATTTTAATAGGAATTCCGCTTGCTCCAAAAGGTATTCCTCAAATAGAAGTTACTTTTGAAATTGATGCAAATGGTATTGTAAGAGTATCTGCTAGAGATAAAGAAACACGCCTTTCCCAAAGCATGAAAATTCAACCATCAAGCGGTCTATCTCCAGAAGAAATAGAGGAAATAATTTTAGAATCAAAAAAACATGAAGAAGAGGATAAAAAAAAATTAAGAATAACACAGCTAAAAAAAAAATTAAGTGAAGAATTGGAAACAGTAAAGATATTTTACAGACAACATATTGATAAACTAAAATTAAATGAACAAAATGAAATAAAAAACTTTATTTTCAGAACTGAAATAGCATTAAAAGAAGACAATCTTGATACGCTTGAAAGTTTAGTAAGTAGAATGCAAACATATAAGGTTAAAATAAATAACATTTTGATCTCAGAATTTGAAAATTAAGTACAATGGCAAAAAAAGATTATTATGATATTTTAGAAGTTCCAAGAAACGCAACAAAAGATGAGATTAAGCAGTCATATCGTAAATTAGCTTTAAAATATCACCCTGATAGAAATCAAAAAAACCCTGAAGCTGAAGAAAAATTTAAAGAAGCTTCAGAAGCATATTCAATACTGGGAAATGATGAAAAAAGAAGAATTTATGACAATTATGGTTTTAATGGTTTAAATATGGGAGGTAGGGGTTTTTCTACTTCCTCCTTTTTCTCAGACTCTATTTTTTCAGATTTTGAAGATATACTTGGAGACCTCTTCGGATTTGGCTCTTTTTCTTCAACAAGAGGAAACAAAAGGTACGGAACTCGTAATGGAAGTGATATAGGAATAGAAGTGGATTTAACTTTGGAAGAAGCTTATAAAGGTATTGAAAAAACAGTAACAGTACATAAAGAAAAAAATTGTAATGTGTGTGATGGTACAGGCAGTGAACCTGGAACAACCCCGAATGTTTGTACGCATTGCGGAGGAACGGGAAATATAAGAAGAAGTCAGGGATTCTTTTCAATATCAACAACTTGCTCTTTATGTGGTGGCTCGGGTTCAACCATTTCGCATCCCTGTAAAAAATGTAACGGTAAGGGTAGAATTGAAGATATAAAAGAGATAAAAGTGACATTTCCCCCAGGTGTTGACAATGGAAACAGGTTAAGGATTACAGGAGAAGGAGAAGAAGGATTTAATGGCGGCAGGCCAGGGGATTTATATATTATAATAAATGTTAAAGAAGATGATAAATTTAAAAGAGAGGGAAATAATTTAATATATGAGCTGAATATAAGTTTCTCACAAGCTGTATTAAGTGATGATATAAAAATAAAAACTTTTTATGGAACAGAGAAAATCAAAATTCCTCCAGAGGTCCAAGATGGTAAAATTATAAAGTTAAAAGGAAAGGGATTTAAAAATATTAATGGTTGGGGGAAAGGTAATCTACTGATCATAATCAAAGTTGTAACTCCCACAAATATATCAAAAAGAGAAAGAGAAATATATAAGGAACTTAGAGAAATTGAAAACAAAAAAAACAAAAATCTTTCTTCTGAAGCAAAAGAATTTTTAATTAACTAATAAACTCAAAATGATTGAATTAAAGGGAAAGATTGGAAAATATAAAATACTAAAAAAGCTTGGTAGTGGAGGATTCGGCACTGTTTATCTTGCAGAAGATACTTTTCTAAAAACACTCAGGGCTTTAAAAATTCCTCATGGAAGTTCTTCTCAATCAGAAAAAATATTACAGGAATCAATTTTACAATCAAAATTACTGGATCACCCAAACATTGTTAAACTTCTTACAGTTGATATTGTTGATAGAACAGTGATTATGGTTATGGAATATATAAATGGAATTGATCTTGAAAAGTTAATTGATGAACAAGATCATCTAACAATTAATACTGCATTAAAATATTTCAAACAGACATTGTCAGCTCTTGATTTTGCACATAAATATAAGGTAATACATAGAGATATAAGACCTTCAAATATTTTAATTAATGAAAATGATAATGTAAAGATTGCAGATTTTGGTACATCCAAACTTTTAAGCAAAAGACAATATGCAACAACAAAAATCGGTTCACCACCATATATGGCTCCAGAACAGTTTGAAGGAAGGGCTGTTTTCGCCTCTGACATTTACTCCGCAGGTTGCTTATTTTATGAGATGGTAACAGGGTTTCCTCCAATTATAATGGCAAATCCAATGGAAATTTATAAAAGAGCAAAATCTGGAAACATTATCTCCCTTTCAAAAAAAATTCCCTCCATATCTTCAGACTTGAGCTGGATAATTATGAAAACTCTATCTCCTGATCTGTCAGAAAGATATAAAAAAGCAATTGATGTAATTGAAGACTTAAACAAAATGGAGAAAAAGGGAAATGATAACTCTCAAGAAATACAAAACATACAAGCCAGAATTAAAGCTCGCTCAAGCAGAACGGATTATGTTTGCTGGAATTGCCGCAAAACAATGACTCGTAAAACGAAAAATTGCCCATATTGCGGAGCTGAACAATAACTGAAAATTTAAATATAGTTGTCAACTAAGACGATCTATGTACAGGAATCGAGCACTTTACCTTACTTCTATAAAGATAATTACCAGAACCAGGTCTGATAAGAATTTTATTATCTCTAAAAGCAACCTTTCCCCTTACAATTACTATATGAGGATTAGCTCTTGTTTTAAAACCCTCATAGATATTTGTGTCACAATTCTGAAGAAGGTTCTTTTTTGTAATTTTTCCTTTGTAACCAAAATTCCACAACACTACATCAGCATCTGAATTCACTTCAATTGTTCCCTTTTTTGGGTAAAGGCCAAATGTTTTTGCAGGCATTGTTGAGGTAAGATTCACAAAATGATTTAAGGAAAATCTTTTTTTCAAAACTCCGTAAGTGTAAATAAGAGCCAACCTCTCTTTAACCCCTCCTACACCGTTTGGGATTTTTGTAAAATCATTGATTCCAAATTCTTTTTGCCATTTAAGATTAAATGGGCAATGATCTGTTGATACGCATTGGATAACACCTTTCTTTAATGCCTTCCATAACTCTCTTTTGTTTGGTCCTGACCTTAAAGGAGGACTCATAACATACATGGCACTGTTGAAATCAGGCTTACAATATTCCCTTTCATCAAGGAGTAGATAGTGTGGACAAGTTTCAGCAAAGATTTTAACTCCCTGATGTTGAGCTTTTTCTATTTCTTTAATGCTTTGTCCAGTTGAGACATGAACAATATAAATGGGACAGTTTGTTCTTTTTGAAAAGATAATTGCCTTTTTTACTGCTTCTATTTCTGTTTCCTCCGGTCGGGATAGAGCATGATATATCGGTTTGGTTTTGCCTTCTGATAAAAATTTTTTATGATAAGAGGCAATAATTTTTCCATTTTCACAATGAATTGCAACCAACACATTATACATTGACATAAAATTCATAATGGAAATTAGATCATCATCATTAACGCCAATAGTATCCTGGTAAGCCATATAAACCTTAAAAGATGTAATCCCTTCATTCTCTATACATTTTTTTATCTCTTCCTTAATTCCTTCATGCCAGTAAGTTATACTCATGTGAAGCCCGTAATCACAGAAAGACTTGCTTGCAACTTTTTTTCTATCATACAACTCTTTAAGTAATGATCTTTTTTTTAAAGGTGTAACAAAATCAATGATTGTTGTTGTTCCACCCTTAATTGCTGCTTTTGTTCCAGATTCGAAATCATCAGCAGATGTAATATTGCCTGTTCTTAGACTCATATGAACATGAGGATCTACTCCACCCGGTAAAACAAAATATCCTTTTGCATCAATGATTTCTAAGTTCAGAAGGTTTTTTTTGATATCTTTTCCAATCTCCACTATTTTCTCATCAACAATCAAAACATCCGCATAAAAGGATTTCTCAGCAGTTACTATGAATCCATTTCTTATCAATAATGAAGACATTTTCAATTAACTTATAGATCCTAAATACTCATAAATTTTTGAGTAAGCCTGTTTTTTCATTGAATTTGATAATCTCCTTATCAAACTCGTCAACCTTTGCATACTCTCTTTTCCAGTAGTTATCATCATACCATTGTGCATCCAATTCTTCAACACTCTTCCCCTGTTGTTCAATCCATGTGAAGTATTTCAGATTGTGCATTCGTCGTTTGTCATAATAAGATAATTCCAGCATATTATCCAATCTAAGCTCTGCCAAATCTGTCTTATAGCAAATTTCAGCTTTTGTGTAAGGGTAGGTTCCATATTTTTCTCTCTCTTCTCTAATTCTTGATTGATACATTTGCATTGAGTCAGTTGCAACTGTAAAAATAATATCATTTTCATTCATCTCATAGTATTTGGCTACTTTTATTGCACCCATAAGATTTGCTATTGATGAGATTCCAAGAAGATGAAGGTTTTCAGTAAACTGATAATCTAACCCAAGCTCCTTGATTAACCAATTTTTCCCCTCTTTTTCATTGAATAATCTCATTATATTTAAATTTGCCTGATCATCAATAGCAACAACCATATCAATGTTTTTTAAGTTCATAATCCAGGGGACATGTTTGTCGCCAATTCCCTCGATACGATGACCCCCATAACCATTGTATAGTAGAGTGGGACATTGTAGAGCTTCACCTGCGCATACCTTAATTGATGGAAATTTTTCACGAAGATACTCACCGCATCCGAGTGTTCCACCCGAACCTTGCGTTAAAAAAAGGCCACTGAATCTCTGATCTTCCTTTTTTTCTGCCTGAAAAACTTCCTCCATTGCAGGTCCTGTTACTGCATAGTGCCAGAGCGGATTCCCAATTTCACTGAACTGATTGAGATTTACAATACTATCACCTCTTTCTGCAATGAGCTCATTAACTTTATCGTAAATTTCCTTTACATTGCTCTCACACCCGGGAGTTGCAATTATTTCTGCGCCAATATTTTCAAGCCACTCAAACCGTTCTCTTGACATTTCCTCAGGTAACACAGCTATTGAATTGCATGCAAGTAAATAAGAATCATATGCGCCTCCTCGACAATAGTTTCCAGTTGAGGGCCAGAGCGCACTCTGTGTTGTTGGGTCAAATCTTCCTGTTACCAATTTTTCAACAAGTGGTCCAAAAGTTGCTCCAACTTTATGAGAACCTGTTGGGAAAAATTTCCCGATCAGCATTATAATTCGTGCTTTAACACCAGTAAGATTAGAAGGCAGTTCAATGTAATTCACTTTCCCAAATCCTCCACCTGACTCAACAGGCTCGTTTTTCCATGTGATGCGAAAAAGGTTGAGAGAATTTAAGTCCCATAAACCTATTTTTTTAAGTTTTTCCTTTATCTTTTCAGGTATTAAATCAGGGTTTCTCATCTGTTTATAAGTCGGGATGATAATCTGTCTCTTTTTACAGCGATCAATAGCTTTTCTTATGATTTCTTCTAGTTCTCTGTTATTTTTTTCTCTCATTGTTTCTCCTCTTATTGCAATTTATCTATTTTTTTATTTAATTTTTTCCCCATCTCTCTTGAAAAAGCAAATACTTCATTTTCATCAATTGTCATCAATTTTCTGTTTTTCATTAAGAATTTCCCATTGGAAATCACACTCTCGATATTTCTTGAGTCGATCCCAAAAATAAAGTGAGAAAGAAAGTTGTTCTCATTTATTTCGGATGGAGGATCATACTCTAAAATAATAAGGTTATTTGGTTCATCTCCATAGAGGTTGTTCTCATTAATATAGTTGTGAATCATTCTGAATCTTCTATATACTTGTTCCAATGTAATATCTTCTTGTATCTTACCCATATAAAAAGCTACTTTCATACTTTTAAGCATATCACTGTGTATTCCATCTGTTCCAAGCATAATTTTGTCAGTTAACCCAATTGAGTTGAAATATCCAACTCTATTTTTCAAATTACTCTCCACATTCTCAGCTATGTAGACTTTTGATTCTTTTAAAATTTCCTTTTCTGATTTATTAAGATGGAGGCAATGAGCTAAAATTGTTTTTGGAAAATTCAAAACTCCAGCACTGTTTAAGCGTTCAACAACTCTTTTTTTATGTTTTTTTATACAATGTTTTTGATCAATTATATCCTCAGCTGCATGGATGTGAAGCCCTGAACTATGTTTTTCAGCAAGTAACACAGCTTTTTTTAAAAGCAAATCACCAACAGTAAATGAAGCATGAAGACCAACAAGTCCTTGTCTGCCTGACAAGAGATAGTCCTCTGTTTCCTCTAATCCTTCCTCTGCTGCTCTTTTACCATTTCTATCTGAAAGTTCGTAACAGAGCAGATGAGAAATACCTATATTGTCAAAAATCTCTGCTATGGCTGAGAGCGAAGTTTTTACTGCATTTGGAGATGAATGGTGATCAATAACAAAAGTCACACCATTTTTTATAAGATTAACTGCTGTTACAAGTGCACAGGCTCTTATAATTTCAAGATCAAGTGCTCTATCAAGTCTCCACCAGAGGTATTTAAGATTTTCCAGAAAATTTACAGGCTTTTTTTGCAGCGGTTTTAATCCTACTGCTAAAGCTGAATATATATGATGATGAGCACAACCAAATGATTTGGTTACAAATTTCCCTGTGCAGTCAACCTCAATGTCAGAATTATTGAAGGATTGATCAGCTCTTTTCAACTGGATGTTATCCATAAATTCAATAGAGCCTGCTTTTTGTTGTTGAACTCTAATATTGCATTTTTTAAATTTTAAAGTTTGCCAATCAACAAATGTAGCATTTTTTAATATAAGAGACATTGCTTCTCTCCATTTGTAAAACAATTTTATCAGATTACACTTTTATTGACAAAATAGCAAATTGTTATGTTCAGCCCTTTTTTGTTTTTTTCTTCAAAGGTAGCTTATTATAACTTTTATTTTCATAATATGAAAAGGCATTAGCAACAGCAGCTGCAGTTGGGACCAAACCAATTTCTCCAACTCCTTTTGCTCCATAAGGGCCAATAGGATCACGTATTTCAACTCCTTTTACAACAATTTTCGGAGTTTCATTCATTCTTAAGAGTCCCAAATCCTTTAATTTTGTACTCTTAATATGCCCATTTTCTAATTCAAGTTCCTCACTAAGAGCATACCCAAGCCCCATATGAACAGCCCCCTCAATCTGTCCCTCAAAAAGGACCGGATTGATGATTTTCCCTGCATCATGTGCTGCATAAATTGTATCAATCTCTCCCTTTGTGTTTAGCACTACAAGTTGAGTAGCATAACTATATGAATAATGTGTTATTATTTTACCAGGCTCACCTGGTTTAGTGGTCCAATCACAGACCCATTTTCCTGTGTAAACTTTTCCTGTTAATTCTTTTAAACTCATTCTTTTTAGATCTTGCTTTATTTTTTTTGAAGCATTAATTATTGCATTGCCGATTATTGATGTGGCTCTACTTGAAGTTGTCATACCTGCTTTTGCTTCAGATTGGGTGGAAACCTTAATTTTAATCTCATCAGGAGTCAAACCAGTCTCTTCAAAAAGAAACTGAATCGCAACTGTATCAACTCCTTGTCCCATTTCTGTCCAACCATGATGGATAATAATCAAATGAGGCGATTTTATTTCAATCTTAACCTCACAGCCATCTTCCATCCTGTTTCCAACCCCACAGTTTTTTATACCACAGGCAATCCCTGCATATTTTGCTCCGTAAAACTCGCTCTTTACAGCTAAAAGAGTATCTCTAACTCCCACTCCTTCGTTAATTACCTGACCTGTTGCTACCATTGCTCCTTTATAGAGTGCGTTTTGAAAACGAAACTCCCATCTGTCAAAGCCGCCCTTTTTACAGAGTTCATCCAGAGACCTTTCAAGAGCAAATGTTACCTGATTCACTCCAAAACCTCTCATAGCTCCACACGGAATATTGTTTGTATATATGGCTTTTGCAGTTATATCAACATTTGGGACGTGATAAGCTCCAGTAGCATGGCCTGCTGCTCTTTCTAAAACTTTCATTCCAACTGAAGCATAAGCTCCAGTATCACCAATAATTCTTGCCTTAACTATTGTTAGTTTTCCTATTTTATCACAACCTACTGTATAATCCATTGACATTGGATGACGTTTTGGGTGCATTCTAATTGATTCTTCTCTATTAAGATGTAGTTTTACAGGTTTTTTCAATAAGTAACTAAAAAGGGCTGCATGGTGTTGAACTGTCATATCTTCTTTTCCACCAAAGGCACCACCATTTGGGACAAGATTTACCTTAACACTCTTTTCTGAAATTCCAAGTATCCTTGCTATTTGTTTCCTGTCTTCATAGATACCCTGACTTTGGGTAAATATCTCAATCCCATCATCATTAAAAGGTAAGGCTATTGCACACTCTGTTTCAAGATAAGCATGCTCAATCAGTTGAGTTTCATATCTTGCACTTGTTATAAAAGCTGATTTTTGAATTACCCTGTCAGCATTCTCACCTCTTTGAATATTTGTTGTACTTAAAATATTCCCCTGTTTATGAATCTTGACAGAACTTATTTCAGCTTTGTGCATATCAGTTAAAGGTTTTAAAACTTCATACTCAACTTCGATCAAAGCAGCACCTATTCTTGCAATCTCCTCGTTTTCTGCTACCACACCTGCTATTACATCTCCAATATAATTCGTTGTCTCTCCCTCAATTAGCATTACTGGCCAATCCTTAACAATTAGTCCATTGTAACGCTCCCCCGGGATATCATGCCCTGTAAAAACTTTCACAATACCATCCAGTTTTTCAGCTTTTGAAAAATCGATATTTTTTATACTTGCCCGAGGATGATCACTGAACCTTAAAACAGCATAAAGCATACCATCGAATTTCATGTCATCTACAAAACAAAACTTTCCAATAGCTCTTTCATAGGCTTCATATTTTGGCAATCTATGCCCAACTCCTCCAATCTTATCAAGCACAATTTTTTTCCTGCTTCTCAAGGATTCTGCTGCAAGTTTGACTGCTTCAACTATTTTTTTAAAACCAGTACATCGACAAAAATTAGGATTGAGAGCTTTAACAATTTCCCTCTCATTGGGGTTTGGATTTTTCTCAAGAAATACCTTTGTTCTGACAAGTAAACCAGGTGTACAAAACCCGCATTGAACAGCTCCTTTCTTTACAAAAGCTCTTGCCAGTATATCGCGAATCTCAGGCTGAAATCCTTCGATTGTAAAAATTTTTGCTTTATTAATCTTCTTTACTGGTGTAACACAAGCAAGAATAGCCTTCTCATTCATCTCAACTGTACATGCACCACAAAAACCCTGACCAGAACAACCATCTTTCAAAGAAGTAATCCCTTCTATTTCTCTTAAATACTTCAAAAGCGAGATATCTTCATTGCCATCAAATTCCCTTACAATATTATTGAGTTCGAATTTAATCATTTTAGCCCCATTTTAGAAATGATCCTTCTGTAATTTTCAGGGTCTGTATCTTTCTCTGTGTTTATTACAAGAACCCTTGATTTTTTTGTGATTTTAAGTTTATTCTTTGCATGCTTCAGATTTTTATCTTTCAATAGAGCAATAAGCCCGGCAAGTCCAGAAGCTCCTGATTCTCCAGCGATTATTCCTTCTTTGAAATATTCTGCCATTGCATCTTCAGCGTAATTGTCACTTATTGCAATAAAGAGATTTATAGAATCTTTTAAAATCGGCCATGCAACAAGCGACGGTATTCCACAGTTAAGCCCTGCCATAATAGTCTCCATTTTACCTTTGGCTGCAATTGGTTGCCCTCTGCCAAACTCAATTGAATCGAGAAATCCAGCTGCTTCCTGTGGTTCAATACAAATTAAGGCAGGCCTTTTTTCAAGGTATTTTCTAACATAATAACTTGCACCAGCAGCAGCAAAGGCTCCAACTCCTGCCTGAAGGAATACATAATCAACATTAATGTTATCATTAATATTAATAGTTTCCTCCATCTCCCTGAAAATTGTTGTGTATCCGTTTAATATCCAGGATGGAATTTTTGTATAACCTTTATATGCAGTATCAGCAACCTCAACCCATCTGTTTTTCCTAACCTCATAAGAGACCCTTTTTACACAATCATCGTATGTTCCGTTAATAACAAAAACTCTGGATCCTTCGGATTCGATGCTATCAATTCTTGCTTTAACTGTACCTCTTGGCATATAGATAACTGCTTTTTGCCCCAGTTGTCTTGCTGTCCAGGCAACTGCTTTGCCATGATTCCCATCAGATGCAGCACAAAATGTAAACCTTCCGAGTTTTTCTATTTTTTTCTTATCTTTAAAAGAATTGAAATCAAATTCTGAAGCAAACCTTTTTGCCCACTCCTTTTTTAAAAATCTATAAATAGCATAGCTTGCTCCCAAAGGTTTGAATGCCTTTACATCGAATCTATGAGCTTCGTCTTTTATATAAAGTTCACTGATTCCCAAAATTCTTGCAAGTTTTATAAGTCTATGAAGAGGGGTTGGCTTATAATTTGGAAGAGCCTTATGAAAATCTAAGATATCATTATCCTCAAGAAATGAAAAAAAAGGGCCGCTCCAATCTGGTTTTGTTTTAAAAAATGGATTAAAACTATATCTGCAACTCATTTTTCCAAATCTATTATAGAACAAATTTACAGAAAAGCATACCCTCCGAATTGAATCATTAAAAATCTATATGAAACAGGTATCGTTGACTCATGAAAAAACCTACACAAAATTATACTAAAATGTTGATATATTGTATTCATAATTTTTCCTGTTAATATATACTTCTTTTTTTTAAGTATGCTAAATAAAAAAAAATTTTAAAATTAACTTGACAATAAATTTTTGTTTTGCTATATAAAAAACGTGATCAGGTTGTCTGTCTGAAACACCTCACACGGGGGCATTCGGAGCTCTTCTTATGTCCCCCCCTGTGTGATTGAAATACTTTTTTTTTTAAACAAATTATGAGAGGGATAATATGAGGCAAAGTAAATTAACAGCTAAGATTTATTTATTTTTAATTTTTCTTTTTTCTACGCTCATTCTTAGTGGAATAGAGCTGAAAGCAGAGAAAAAAATTCGATTAAAAGAAGATAAAACTACTATTCTATCTTACATTTCACAATTTACTATAAATAAAAATGAAGAGATCATTGTTCCGGATGGAAAAATGTCTGAAGTTAAAGTTTTTAGTTCAAATGGAGATCTCAAATATACAATCGGCAGAAAAGGGCAAGGCCCGGGGGAATTTATAACACCCTATTCTTGCTTCAGTAATGATAATGGTTTATGGATTTCCGATCTTCGAGGATATAAAATCAGTAAATTTATTGCGAAAAACAATGTTTATATATACAAGGAGTTTATAAGAATATCTGGTCTTTGCACAGATATTAAAGTAAAAGACAATGTTATCTTTATTGCGGGATATATAACAGGTAATCAAGGGGCGTATGCCTTATATTCTAAAGATCTTAAAAATCCGTACAAAACAGAATATCTTCTCCCGAATGAATTCAAATATGGATATACCTCCGATAAAAAAAAACAGTTTTTAAAAGATTACAGAGAGCGTAAGAATTTTTCATCCTTCAATCTTTCAGGGTATTTTGACATTTATAAAAATGACATTTACTTTGTCTGGCCTGCAGATATGAGAATTATCAAAATCAATATAAAAGATAAATCAACCAAAATATTTGGCCATAAAACAGATAATTTCATTAAACCTTTCGTTAGTAAAGAATTGATTGAAGCAACAAGAAAAAGAGATTCGGCTGCAATAAGAGAGTTAAAAAAAAACATGAGCTTTATTGGTGGGATTTTTGTAACACCAAAATTTGTTGGGCTTATCTATAGGGGAAAGTATGATAATTCATTGAAAGGAGGCCCTGTTTTTATCCAGTTTTACACCCATGGTGGCAAATTTTTGGAGGAAACCATAATAAAAGATGCGATTGGCGATATATATTTTGATCATCCGTTTCACTACTCTCAAGATAAGTCTAAGCTTTACTTTTTGAACAAGAAAGAAACTCAAGATAATGAGAATGATTACATTTATGAAATTTTAGTATTTGGACTATGAAGCTAAAAATATTATACATTTCTTTTTTTTTATCAATTATTATTCTTTTGCTTAGT
>JAUWQW010000031.1 GCA_030610885.1 Candidatus Aminicenantota bacterium
CAATATCTTTGTTATCGCCGCTGTCAACGTAGTCTTACCATGATCTACATGACCTATCGTGCCTATGTTCAAATGCGGCTTACTCCTGTCAAACTTCTCCTTTGCCATTATTTACCTCCTTTTAAATTTTAAAACAAATTATATAATTATATAATATAGTAAATAAAAAGCTAACCCACTTATTTAGCCCTCGATCAGATTTGAACTGATGACCTCATCCTTACCAAGGATGCGCTCTGCCAACTGAGCTACGAGGGCACTTAGCGGGAGACGGGGTTCGAACCCGCGACAGATAGCTTGGAAGGCTAACGCTCTGCCAACTGAGCTACTCCCGCATCTTTGGGCAGGGGCGGATTCGAACCACCGAAGACCAAAGTCAACGGGTTTACAGCCCGTCCCATTTAACCACTCTGGAACCTGCCCAGCCTGTTTCACTTAAAAGCTGGCGAAGGGACTTGAACCCCCGACCTGCTGATTACAAATCAGCTGCTCTACCAGCTGAGCTACGCCAGCATAAAAAAAAGAGCATACCACAACTATATAGGTTCTGTCAATTATAAATTGCGATTATTCTTTCAAAAAAAGAAAATTATTATACCTTTTTTCTAAATATATTTCAATAACAAAAATAATAAAAAATCATTTAAATTTTAATTGAGATATGCCCCCCTTATTTTTAATAAAAATTATGATATAATCAAAATGATGCTAAAATGAAATATATAGGTGCTCATGTAAGTGCAACAGGTGGAGTTGAGAACGCACCTTTAAATGCTGCAGAAATAGCCGCTAAAGCCTTTGCATTCTTCACTAAAAACCAGAAACAATGGTATGCAAATCCTTTAACTTTTGAAGCAGTACAAAAATTTAAAAAAAATTGTAGAACAAAAAACTTAAGCCCTGATCATATACTTCCACATGATAGTTACCTGATCAATCTGGGCAATCCGGACAAAACCGGCCTCGAGAAATCACGTAAAGCATTTATTGATGAAATAAAACGATGCATGCAATTGGGTCTAAAATACCTGAATTTTCACCCTGGAAGCCATAAGAAACTCATAACAGAAAATGAATGCTTAAATTTAATTGCTGAATCCATAAATATTACTCTAGAATTAACTGAAGGCGTGATTACAGTTATTGAAAACACAGCAGGACAGGGAGGATATGTTGGCGATAAGTTTGAACATCTTGCTTTTTTGATTGAAAAAGTAAAAGATAAAAACCGTATTGGTGTATGCCTTGATACATGCCATACATTTTCTGCTGGATATGACATAAGAACTTCTAAAGCCTATTACAATACTATGGATCAATTTGATAAAATTGTTGGATTTAAATTTCTCAAAGCTATGCACTTAAATGATTCTAAATCTAAACTTGGGAGCCATGTAGACCGCCACCATAATCTAGGAATGGGAGAATTGGGATTAGAGCCTTTTAGATTAATAATGAATGATTCAAGAATGGATAATATTCCTTTAATTTTAGAGACAATAGATAAAAACCTATGGAAAAAAGAGATAAAAATGTTGTATGGTTTTATTGAGTAAAAGAAAAAAAAGAGCTAAACTATAAACATAACATCACCATAGGAGAAAAAGCGGTATCCATTTTCAATGGCAATTCTATAAGCTTCTTTCATTAATTCAAGTCCTGCGAATGCAGATGTGAGTATAAACAGGCTGGATTCAGGAAGGTGAAAGTTTGTAACTAATTTATCAGCCATTTTAAACTCAAATCCAGGGGAAATAAATATTTCAGAATAAAAATTTTCCTCTTTAGGGTTTTCAAAAGCATAAGTTTCCAGAGCCCTGACTGTTGTTGTTCCAATAGCAATTAAATCTCTTGTACGTTTAAGACATTTTATCTTCTCAGCTGTTTCATGTTCAATTAGTATATACTCTCTTCCCATTTTATGCTCTGATATATTTTCTACATCTATTTTCTGAAAAGTGGCTATACCAACATTTAGAGTTATTTCAAGCACTTCACTTTTTTTTTTTATCTTATCAAGTAACTTATGTGTGAAATGTAACCCAGCTGTAGGAGCAGCAATAGAACCACCATTTTTTGAATAAATTGTCTGATATCTATTAAGGTCATACTCTCTAAACTTTTTAGCTTCTCCAAACTTTCTCTTAATATATGGTGGAAGAGGTGCATACCCAGCTTTTAAAACAGAATCGAAATCCTTATTAAATTTTAAAATCCTCTTTCCTCTATCACCTGTTTTTACAACCTCTGCTTTTAAATAATTATTGAACAATACTATTTCACCTTTCTTAAACCTTTTTGCTGGAAGGGCAAACACTTCAACTAAATCTTTGTCCTTTCTCTTTACAATCAATACTTCAACAATTTTCCCATTGATTTTTCCAAATAATTTTACTGGAATAACCTTAGAATTATTAAGAACAAGAAAATCATCACAACTGATTAAATCAACTATATCTTTAAAAACATGATGTGTTATTTTTCCTGTTTTTCTTTCAATCATCATAAGTTTTGATTCTTCCCTTTTATTCGAAGGAAACCTTGCAATTCTATCTTTGGGTAAATTAAAACTAAAATCCTTAAGTTTCATCTTTATATTTTACAACAAATTCACAAATTCAAACAAGTAGCTGAATTGACTTTATTAATTCTTATCTTTAAAATACAAATCAAATGGAATTTTTGAAAAAATTGTTTCATAATAAAAATAAAACAGCAATTGTGCTTGGAGGAGGAGGAGTTCGAGGTATAGCACATTTTGGAGTTTTAAAATTTCTTGAAGAGAATAATTATGACTTTGATTTTATTGTAGGTACATCTTCAGGAGCTGTTTTTGGCGCTTTGTACCTGTTAAACAAAAATCTTGATAAGGCTTATACGGAATTATCAGAATCATTCCAGAATCTGGGTAAATACAAAAATCTCAAAGATGTAATATCAAAAAAATCCTCTTTTCTCATAAATATAAAAAAAAAACTCTATATGGCAAAATCTATGTTTCAACTATCTTTAATCGAAGAAAAACCTATGAAGGAATTTCTTTTGGAGCTCTTTGATAAAGATATTCAATTTAATGATTTAAGAAAAGAATTATATGCTGTGACAACTGATTTGATTTCAGGAAAAGATATTGTGTTCAATAAAGGCAACCTTATAAATGCACTTATGGCTTCATCCTCTATCCCAGCGGTTTTCCCTCCAAAAAAGTATAAAAATTATTATCTTATAGATGGAGGCACAACTCAGAAATTGCCTTCCAAAATAGCATATGCTCTTGGCGCAAACAAAGTAATTGGAATAGATGTTGGAAGCCCATTTATAAATAAAATTAAATATTCGAATTCTGCTGATTTAATAATAAGAAGTGAAGAAATTATTTCACATATTTTACATGATCAAAATCGCCAGGCATGCTCTATTCTTTTAAACCCCATTTTTAACCAGGTTAAATGGTATGAATTTGAAAGATATCAAGAGTGTTTTGACGCCGGATACTCAGAAGCAAAAAAACATGCAAAAGATATAAAAAGATTTTTCAAGTTAAAAAAATATTTCAATAAAAAGAAAAATATTGATCCTCAAAAACAAACATTCATTCTTGAATAAAAAGTTATTCCAGTCCAGTGGGGTCAGACCCCTACTAACCTTCTAACCCCTTCATTTCACCCAAGTTTTTCCCCTTTTTTATATAAACCTTTAATGGAACTCTTAAATTCACTGCCCTTTCCATTTCCATTTTTACCAAATTAATCAATCTTTTCTCCTCTTCCTCAGGATATTCAAAGATCAGCTCATCATGAACCTGCATTATGAGATTGCTCTCCATTTTTATTAATTCTTTATGAATATTGATCATTGCAATTTTTATTATATCTGCTGCACTCCCCTGAATTATTGTATTTATAACCATCCTTTTTCCATTTTCTTTAATAGTTTTATTTAAACTTTTAATTTCTAAAATTTCTCTTTTCCTACCTGAGATTGTCTCAACAACTGGATTGGCCTCTGCATTTTCAATAACTTCGTCAATGAAATTCTTAACACCTATATATTTACCAAAATATAGATCAATAAAATTTTTAGCTTCCTTATAACTTATAGCCAATTCTTTTGAAAGTGAAAAAGGACCACTACCATATAAAATAGAAAAATTAATGATTTTTGCTCTTTTTCTTTTTTCATACTCATTTAAAAATAAATCATTTCCCAAAACAGTGTTAGCTGTATGTTGATGTACATCAAAATCATTTTCAAAAGCTTTAATTAAATTTTTATCCTTTGAAAAATGAGCCATAACCCTCAACTCGATCTGTGAATAATCAGCTGAAAGTAAAAATCTGTTTTTTTCTGAAATAAAGGCTTTTCTTACATTTACTCCGCCAAGCTCTCCTACTGGTATATTTTGAACATTTGGGTTTGATGATGACAACCTACCAGTTGCAGTTACAGTTTGATTAAAAGAGGTATGAACTCTACTATTTTTATCAATATTATCAATTAAGCCAATAAGATAAGTGGATTGTAATTTTTTATATGTCCTATAATCAATGATTTTTTCTACTACAGAGAAACTTTTTAATCCTTTCAATACCTCAATATCAGTAGAATAAGATTTTGTCTTTCTTGTTCTCTTTTTTATAGGAAGGTTCATACGCTCAAATAAAAACTCACCCAGTTGCTGAGAAGAATTAAGATTAAATTCATAACCTGCTATATTAAATATTTCTTGCTTAATCTTTCTTATTTTCTCTTCCATTTTCTTTGATGCTGATCTTAAAAATTCAATGTTAATTTTAACGCCAAAAAATTCGATGTCAGTAAGAACTTTAATAAGCGGCACCTCAATGTTTTTATACAAGTTAGTTAACCCTTTTTCCTCAATACTCTTTTTTAAAACTTCAACTAATTTAAGAGAAAGATTGGAATCATCAATGCAATAATGACTAACCTTCTCAATTCCAACATCAATAATGTTTAATTTATCCTTGGATCTTCCTATTAAATCTTCATATTTAACCTGATTATAATTCAAAAATTCAAGAGTTAGATCTTTCAATTTGTGAGTTCTTCTGTTAGGAAAAAGCAAATAAGACATTAACATTGAATCATGTTCAATACCTTTTACATCAATTTTATTCTGTTTTAAGTGTAAAATGTCAAACTTTAAGTTATGGCCTATCTTTTTTATTTTCTCATCTTCAAATGCTTCACGCATTTCATTTCTAAAATCATTAAAATCAATTGTTATATTTTCACTTTCTTTCTGAGTATAAATAAAAGGTATATAATAACCCTCATTAATAAAGGAAATAGAAATGCCAACTATCTGTGATTTAAAAAAATTAATTTCTGTAGTTTCAATGTCAAAACCAAAATACTTCTCTTCAATAATTTTTTTTCTTAAATCTTTTAATTGCAAAAGATTTCTAATGATTTCATATGTTATATTTAATTTTTCTTGTTTATCAGAATATTTTTCAATTTTTTTTAAAAAGCTATTAAAAGACAATTTTCTATAAAAAGATGCTAACTGTTTATTTATCTCATTTTTAAATTTTTCCTCTCTAAATTCAAGGTTAAATTCAGGAGAATTATTAAGATCAATTAATCGATTTGAAACTTCCAATAGCTCAATATTAGAACTAATTTTTTTGCTTAATTTTTCATCCAAATCATCTATCTTATTAAACATATTCTTAAGGCTTCCATACTTTTCAATCAATTTTTTTGCTGTTTTTTCACCAATACCAGGAACTCCAGGAATATTATCAGAAGAATCTCCAACAAGAGATAAATAATCAACAATCTGCTCAGGGAAAACTCCAAAATGATCCTTCACTCCTTTTTTATAGAGCTTATGCTTTAATTTTGGATGATAAATACAGACATTATCATTAACCAGTTGAAACAAGTCCTTATCACTGGTAAAAATAATGACCTGACAACCTTTTTGTCCAAGAGATTTAGATATTTTTGCAATTATATCATCTGCTTCAAACTCAGGCACTTCCATATAATTTATTCCTCGCAAGTCCAGATATTCCTTTATATAGGGAAGCTGTTCTATAAGTTCTTCAGGGGGTAAGAGCCTTTTTGCTTTATATTCATGGTATATTTTATGTCTAAACCCCTTTCCTCTTGAATCAAAAGCAACAAATACCCCCTCAGGTTTTAATTCATTTATTAAATTTTCTAGCCTTGCAACAAAACCATAAATTGCTCCAGTGGGTTCTCCTTTTAAAGTTCTCATATTTTTGTGTGAATAAAATGAACTGAATGTTAGATACATACCATCTATTAAAAGAATACTCTTAAGCATAAGTGATTTAATTAAAATACAAGTTCATTATTATCCAAATAATCAATAACCATTTCATCTAAAGTTTGGTCCTCAATTATTTGAGTATCTAAAGAAAGCAAATTAGAAAATTTACCTTTTCTTAATTCAGAAATAAGATCATCATGTTGAATTTTCATCATATTTTTTAGTTTACGAATTAAGTCTGGATCTTTTAAAAATTTACCATATGATAATCTCCTTGATAGTAGAATTTCTCCTCTATGATAAACAAGGGTTTCAACTATTGGATTATCCGCACCTTTTTCCTCTGTCTGCACATGAAAGACTTCACCCCTGTATTTTACATCTGTATTAAAGCCAACAACCATATGGAAATGATAATTAAAATCAAAGTCAATGTCAATAGTGCAGTGGGGTCTAACCCCTTCTCTAAAAATTTCTTAGAATTTCTTGATTAGAAAGTATTTTTCTCATACCCAAATCCTGAGCGGAACTTAAACCAATCCCTTTGATTCCTTCTACTATAAAGTCCAGATTTGTTAAAGGATCTTTACCGCAACCATGAGTATACATCTTATTCAAAAGATTTAACTGCCTGTCTATTTCATTGTCCGTAATTTTCTTTATATCTATATCTTTTTTGTGTTTTTTTTCATTTATTCCCACACTACTTTTGAGTTCTGAATACCATGAATTTAATTTTTTATGTCCTTGTTTCTTTCTATAATGCTGCATAAGCAAATAAGGCAAACCATATTCAACTGATTTCTTA
The DNA here is from genome assembly GCA_030610885.1 of Candidatus Aminicenantota bacterium. Lineage (GTDB taxonomy): Bacteria > Acidobacteriota > Aminicenantia > UBA2199 > UBA2199 > JAUWNT01. The sequence continues at coordinate 7,074 of JAUWQW010000031.1, forward strand.
ATTTCTTTATCTTCAACCAACCACCCAAGATTATTAACTGAGATTTTGGAAGATATAGAAGAATATATTCTCTCTACAAAAGGCTTTATTACTCTATCAGCAGATTCCTGTACACTATCAAACTGATTCAAAACAAAGTAAACCCTATAATTTTCAATAAATTGCCTGATAGTTCTTATTATAATATTATTCTTAAATTTCTTTCCCAATTCAATAAGAAAATCTTCGAAACTCCCTTCATCATACCCACAAATTTCATCAATTTTCTCTTTTATAGAAGTTATTACTCTTGAATTCTCTGATTTATCCTTAGATTGATATAGACTGAAGCTAAACTGTTCTTGTTGTGTAAAAAGTGTCCGGCATATTCGAAATATAGCAGCTCTAACCATTTCTGCTGCTGTTAGAGTGGCAGCTTTAACCTTAGGAGTAAAAATCAAGATTCCCGTATTAGTTACAGGTAGAAAATCTATTACATTTGTATCAAGTCCAGCTTTATTATCTATAATAACATAATCTGCTTTTATCGAATTTATCCCTCGAATTAATTTTGTTTTTATTTGATCACTGAAATTCACAATATCATGAACAAAATTTTTAGGTGAAGCAATTAAATAAAATTTTTTAAAAAGACCTTCTGGATCTAAGTTTGTGTTAAGGGGAGTGATACATTCATCAATAGGAATATCTTTTTTTAAAAAATGGAATATGTCCTTTTTAATCGGCATATCCAGAAAACTCCTTAAGCTCGAAGTCCCGGGGTCAAGATCAATGAGTACAGTTTGCCCATACTTTGAAAGTGTTAGAGCTAGATTAAGGCAAAAAGTAGTTTTCCCAACACCTCCCTTTCCTGATGCAACTGGTATTATTCTCATTATTTTTTTTGTGCCCTATTCATCTTAAATTAATTTCAAACATAAAATTTTTACTTTTCTATTCTAATCTATTTTTTAATATTTGTAAATCCATTTCCGTTATTTGAAAAATAAATTTTTCTATTTCTTTTACTCTATTCATACAATATAGCCTGATGCAACAATTATATCTTTATCATAAAATACCCCGATCTGACCGGGTGTTACTGCTCTTTTCGGAGCTTTAAACCTTGCTTTAATAAAATCATCCGCAACTTCAATAATATGAGCCTCAGAAAATTCACTTAAATACCTGACCTTAATTTTAAGCAGTTCTCCCATTTCTATCTCTCTCCAAAAAACAGGCTTTTTTACTATCAAATCATTCGAATAAAGAAGCTTCTCCTCTCCAAGATAAATTGTATTATTTTTCATATCCTTTTTTATAACATATTGTTTTTTATCCGAAGAAAAATTTGTCCCACGTCTCTGCCCTATTGTAAAACATAGAGCCCCCTTATGAGTTCCAATCTTATTTCCCTTAATATCAAGAATATCTCCTTTTTTAAACGCATTTAAGGGAACATGCTTTTTTAAATAACCAGTTAATGGCTGATGTTGAAGAAAACAAATGTCCTGACTTTCTTTCATATTTACAAGAGGTAAACCTTTAACAATTCCTTTTACTTTTTCAATCTTAACATCTGCTAATGGAAATATAACATTCCTTAGATCCCCTCTACTGATCATTGAGAGAAAATAATTCTGGGATTTTTCTTTTTCTGCAGGCTCTTTTAAAAAAAAATTCCCTCCTATATTTACTTTTTTTGCATAATGCCCTGTTGCATACAAATCAGCACCCTCTTTTTTAAACGCAAAATCCTTCAAAACCTTAAATTTAATCTCTTTATTACAAATTACACATGGATTTGGAGTAATGCCCAGTTTATATGAATTTATAAAATAATCTATCACCTTTTCCTTAAATATATCTTTAACATCCAATACTTTTAAAGGAATCTCTAAAAGATTTGCAAGATCTTTTATTTTTTCTATGTTCTCTTCTTCTTCATTCAAACCAATTTTCATTGTTAAGCCATGAACTTCATACCCCTTATTTTTTAAAAGAATAAGTGCAGCAGTTGAATCTTTTCCACCACTAAAACCAACAACAACCTTCTTTTTCATAATCTATACCTTATAGATGCTATAAAACAATACTTTTAAAATAATTTCCTGCTTCTTTAAAACTTTTAGAATTATAAATTCTTTGTCTTAACTTTTTTGAATTTATCTTGTTATGAATCATAAATCTTGTGTGTGCTTTTAATTTAGCAAGCCTAAATTCAGGTTTATAATACTCTTCAATCAATTCTAAAAATCTTTCAAGGATCTGTTTAAACCTTAAATCATCCCTTTTTTCTCCTGCAATTTCAGCAAAAATCAATGGATTGGATACTGCGCCTCTTCCTATCATTAGGCCATCAACAAATTTCAACTTCTCTTTAGCATTTGAAGCATCCCATATATCTCCATTTCCAATAAAAACAGTTTTTATCCTTTCTTTTATTGATGAAGCATATTCCCAGTTTGCCCTTTCATTATATCTATTTGATTTTAATCTAAAATGAACAGTTATTGCATCAACACCCTCATTTTCCAGGATATCAATAATTTCAAATACATTAACTTTAGAATATCCCAACCTTATTTTAACTGTAACAGGGAGTTTAGTATTATTCCTGATCTCTTTAATAATTGAGGCAATCTTCTTAGGGTCTTTTAAAAGAAAAGCACCTGCTCCCCTTTTTATAACTTTATTGGCAGGGCAGCCCATATTTATATCTATACCAGAGAAATTTGTTTCTTTTTCAATAAATTTAACAGCATTTACAAAGGGTTCCGGCTCAGATGCAAACAATTGTATAAACTGAGGTGTCTTAAATTCAAATGATCTCATCATACTTAAGGTCCTTTTATTTAATCTATTCACTCCCTCAGCAGAAATCATCTCACTTACCATAAGACCAATAAAACCAATCTCATCCAATAATTTCCTAAAAGAGACATCAGTTAAAGATGCCATTGGAGAAAGCATTGTATTATATTTAATATTTAAATTCCCAATTTTTAACATAAATAATGACTAGTAATCAGTGATTTATAGATTTTTAATATGAAATCGAGCATTATATTATTTCTGGTTAGTGGTGAGGGGTCAGGGGTTAGAGGATTTCTTTAGAAGCCCTTCTTTTCTTACCTGGATCAAACTCCCAAGTTTAAAGCTGAGTGCTTTATAACTTTCATCAAGATCAACAAATACCTGTTCACTAAAATAACCAACTTCATAAGCAATTTGAAGTTGGGTTCTTATTTCGGCAATCGATCCCTTAGCAATATAAAAAAATCTAATTGCCTCTTTTTGGGAGTCCCTTTCATCTCCCTCAGATATGTTTGATGGTACTGAAACAGCAGCTCTTCGCATCTGATCCCGTAAACCATAATCTTTTCTGATATTTACCATATCAGCTAGTTTATATATTTTAACTGCTAAATCTTTTGATATTTCCCAAACTCGCAATCCCTTAAAACCTGCTCTCTTCATCCCTCTCACCTCTTACCGCTTACCTCTCTCCCTCTTACCTAATCCTTACTTCCAATTCATACTTTGAATCATTATCAGAATCTGGAATTCTTATTTTAATTTCAGATTCATCCATTTGACTTAAATAATTCTCATACGTAATCACACCATCTACAAATACCTGTAAAATATGAAATGATTTGAATCTATTTTTTATAGAATCATCAAATTTAATTTCAATTTCATTTTCATCATATAAATAAAGAGTTTTTCTATGTTTTGTTTTATCCAAATTAATAAAACGGCTATTTCTTATAAATTCATATTTTTTTATTCTTTCTCTAAACATTTCATCTTTTTCATTCTCATCAGTACCAATTACCCTTTCAATTTTCATCTTACGAAAATAAGTATCAATTAATCCCGGGGAAATCTTTTCTATATCTTTTAGAACTAAATTACTCTGCATCATGAGGCGGGATAAAATGCAGGCATCGGATAAAAGAAATAAAATATCACAATAATCTCTTAAATTCTCTTTTTTAATATAAGAAACAGACTGTTTGAAATCCATAATATCATTAATCACAACCCCAAATTGCCCTAATTTAAAATTGATCAGTTCTTTTATATAAAAAGACTTTAAACTATTTATTTTAAAATATTTCATATCTTCTAAAAAATCATTCAAATCCTCTAAATCAAAAAAAGAGGGAGAACTTTGTATATATGAAAGAATACATGTTTCAATCTCTGAAATTGTTTTAGAATCTTCCTGCCACATCTTTTTATTAAAAAATATCCTAAGAATACTTAAGCTCAACTCTTTTCTTAAATTAAAATAATTTTTTTCTTTAAAACTCAAATTTTTACTGATTTTGTAATACCCCTTTATTCTGGAATCTAATATATTTCTTAGACTTTTTAACTCTTTAATTGAATTTTTATCTATTTTATCAAATTTCTGCCAGGTATTTTTAAGATAGAATACTTCGTGATTTGCAAGAAATTCCTGTCTTAAATTAAGAAATAATTCTGCTTTTTCAAGTCTATTTGCAGTATATAGATAAAATTCAGGCCTTTTTGCCAAATTTCTTTTCAAAAGGTTAATATCCTTAGAGTAAAGACTCCATATCTCTAAAATAGATAAGAAACTATTCTTATTAACCCTTTTAATTGTTTTTCCCATTAAATTAAATGCGAATTTTTTGTTTTCTTCTTTTAAAAGCGGCCACATTGATAAGTAAAGTTTTAATGTGTCAAGATTTAATTGAATATTGGTTTTTCTAATAAATGTTGCTCGTTTGAATGCTTTCAAGCCTCTTTCAAAAAAATCCGTATCAGGCTGATTTTGTGAAAAATAGGCCTTTCCAAGAGATTGGTAAGACTTATAATAAAGTAAATTACATTCTATTGACTTCTTAAAAAACGATACGCTTTCTTTAATATCAATTTCATTCCTATTTTTTATATAAGATTTTAATTTCATAAAACCATATCTATAAAAAGGATAAGCATCAATTGGGAAAATGGCTACACCTGATCTTACAAAATTCTGATCTTTAGAACTCTCTCCAATACTTAGAAATATATGAGAAATAAGTTGAAATGCAAAAAATAAAGTAATAATTAATAACACGATTTTATAATAAATCCTATTTTTCATGATAATCCCCTTTATTATAAAATCCTCTCTTATACATAGCTATCTGAACACCTAATCCTGCAATCAAAACAAGTATAAAAATATTAGAGGGAATACGAAGAGAAAAATCAAAAAAAGAATGAAATGCAGCAGCAAAAAAGCTTGTCAAAACTCCAATCCCAAGGATCTTCACATCAGGGTGCCTCCTTTTTCCCAACATTTTAATAATTGAATAAACAATTAAAAAAAGAGGAATGAAAAAAAGAATAATGCCAACCACACCTCCATCAGCAAGGTTTTCAAGGTACTCATTATGAGCATGAGTCGACCATTTTCCCCCCTCATCTGTATCATAAAGATAATAAGAAAATCTATAGGTCCCAAATCCTGTTCCAAAAACGGGAAAATCTGAAACCATTGAAATGGTATTTGGCCACCTTAATAAACGTCCTGAACTTTCAAAGCTTGTGCCTACAAACCTCTTCACAGTATCTTGAACACCAATAAAAATTGCTACACCACTAATTGCTAAAAAGATAAATTTGAGTTTCTTACGCACTGAGTTAGAGCCTTTTAAATAAATAGATAATTGAGCAAATATCAAAAAAACAAAGAGCATTGTAATTATGGCTCCTCTTGAACCAGTCAGGGTTATTCCAAGTCCAATTAATATTAAAGCAATAAAATAGGAAATTAAACCTTTATCAGCATTTAAAGTCAAAATAATCTTATCTTTTATTGAAATATTATCTTCAAAAAATTTAATTTTTCGAAAAAAGAGAGAAAATCCTATTGGGAGTGTTATTAAAAGAAAAAATGCAAAATGATCAGAATTTGCAAGAGTACCTGTTAAACGTTGTCCAATAGATATGCTATCTTCTAAAGGGTAAAAGAATAAAAAGAAATTTTTATTTCCTGAAGCATACTTTAAAAGCCCAAAAATTATCTGAATAACTGAAGATAATAGTATTGTATTAAATATAGATAAGATATCCCTTTTTTTAAATCTAATATAAATTAAACTTAAAAAAAAGAAACAAAACACTAAAAATTTAAAACTAAATATTAATGTGTCAAATGGAACTAAAGAAATAGAATGAAATGAAGGTAAACTATCTTTTAATGAAGAGAGAACAAAAACCGTTCTTGGAGAAATAACTTTTAAAACAAATATAGGCAATGGAATAATCTGAAATCCAAGAAAAAAGAGAAAAACATATAAAAAACTTTTTATCCTATTTTTATACAAAATAGTGCTTAATAATTCCAGTTTACTTCCTTTTGTTCTGAAATCCGTACCCTGCTCTATGGTTCTAACCTTCTGAACTTTTTCTGTTCTCTGGCAAAGAATCATTAAACTCAATGAACCAATAATCAAATAAAATAGAGGTGAAAATATACGGCCCACACATCCAAAAGGAAGGGGCAGTATAAATATTAATATTTTTAAAATCCTAATAAAATTTTCCTTTTTCATTTGAGTTTTCTCCTGAAAAGATCAAAAAAAGATATTTTTGCGTTTGGATCCTTCATTGTTCCAATATCTGGTATTGGTTTATTACTTATAATTGAGTCAGGAATAATTCTAACAAGCATATCGATTTTCTCCTTTTGAATGACCCTTAATTTTTCATATAAAAATGATAAACCAGGCTCCTTATCTTCCAAATTATGACAGTCTGAAGCAATAATATGAACAAGATTAAATTTTAAAAGATCATATGCAACTAAGCGAACTTCAGCTCCATAAATACCCTTAAAACTGCCTGCATTGACTTGAGAAAAAGCCCCTATTTTTAAGAATTCATATAAAAGTGCCGGATTTCGCTGAAATTCCCTGTTCCTCTCAGGGTGACATATTATTGGAATAAAACCATCTGTCATTATATTAAATATAAATTCTTTTATTCCAGGAAAAATAAATTCAAATGGAAATTCAATTAAAAAATAATCACTTTTATTAATTGTTAAAATATTTGAAAAAGAATTTAATCTCTCTCTCAGGTCTGACACAAAATAATTCTCAGCACCCTGCAGAATTTCTATATTTAATTCAAATTCTTTAACCTTTTCTTTGAATTTTTTAAACTCTTCAGGGATCTTTTCTAAATCTTTAATCTCACTTCTATCGCAAAAAACATGAGGAGTTGCAACAATCGTTCTAATCCCATCCTGTTCTGAGATCTTAAGCATGTTAACTGCCTCTTCAAAATCCGAAGCCCCATCATCAACCTCAGGAATTATATGTGAGTGTAAATCAATCATTCTTTAATATAGTTTTGAGTTTTGGGTGCAAGTGTATGTGGAAAAAGCGTCCAGCATTCAGCCTTCAGCCTTCAGCTTTTTATAACACTTCATCATTCCTTGTTCATTATTCAATATTTAGCTTTCAGCTTTCAGCATTCAGCTACCCATCCACTCATTTACTCATCTACCCATTCACCCATCTACCCATTTACACATCTACTCATCCACCCATCACTCATCTACCCATTTACTCATCTACTCATCCACCCATTTACCCATTCACCTCTTACCCTCTCGCCTCTTCATCTTCTTTATATCTATAACCATATTGATAACTATACATATCACTACTTGAGATTTTCTTAAAATTAACCTTATTTAAGATAACTCCAAGTGTCCTTATATTGAATTGATCCAATTCTATTTTTGCTTTTTCAATAAGTTCATTCTTTGTCTTTCCAGCCCAAATTACAAGCACAACACCATCAGAATGCTTTCCAAGTATTATAGTATCAACAATACCTATTAATGGAGGACTGTCAATAAATACAAAATCAACAATTTCAAGAAGTTTTTTAAGCATATTTTTCATAATTTCAGAATCAATCAATTCAGCAGGATTCGGAGGAATAGGACCTGAAGGAACAAGAAAAAGATTCGGAATATGGGTTGTTTGAACGATTTGAGAAAATTTTACCCTACCAACAAGGTAAGATGAAAGCCCTATTGTATTTTTTTTATTAAAAATATTATGCATTCTTGGTTTACGCATATCACCATCAAGGATTAAAACCTTTTTCCCCAATTGACAAAATGAGACTGCAAGATTAACTATAGTTGCTGTTTTCCCCTCCTGAGGTACTGAACTGGTTATAGTTATTATTCTCGGAGCATGCTCAACACTTGAAAGAAGTATTGAAGTTCGAATACTCCTGTAACTTTCAGAAAACTGACACTCTGGATCAATAAAATTAATCAATTCAATATCCTTTGGTTCGAACTTCTTTTTTGAATACTCTTTTTTACCATATTTATAATCATAGTAATAATAGAAAGATCTATAAGATTTATCCTTTGATGAGAATACAATCCCAAGAGCAGGAACCCCTAACAATGCCCTTACATCTTCAGGCATTTTTATTGTACGATCAAGATAATCAGCTAAAAAAATCAAACCTAATCCAATTGAAATTCCTAAAATAAAAGCCATTATTAGAGTTTTTCTTTTTCCAGAACTAACAGGAGAATAGGGAATTTCAGCCTTATCAATAACCCTGATATTACTCATTCCAGATTGCTCTGTTTTTGAAGATAAAAGGGATTCTTTTTGTCTTTTTCCAAGATAATCAAGGAGAACACGCATATTTTTAACCTCAATATTCAAACTATTATAATATATTGCATCAGCATTACTACCAACCATTACTCCCTTCTGCTCATTTAAAAGTGCAAGTAAAGATTTTTCCTTTTTTAAGGCTGATTGATAATCATTTTTTGCCTCTTTAAAAATCTTCATAGCAATATCTCTTGTTTCATATTGAATACGCTCTTTAAGTGTCTCCATCTGAGACTTAATTTGTTTCATTGTAGGATAAGATTCTTTGAATATTTGAGATTTTTTCTTATAATCAGTTTCCAAAGCTGAATAGTTAGACTTAAAGCTATTTATCAGTTGATTCTGCTTCACCTGGGAATAATCTTCAAAACTCCTCCCCTTTAATTCCTCATAACCTGCTTGTTTATTAACTCTATCGATCTGAGTATTTGTATAAGCTTTATTTAAATCAGAAAATTTTTCTACAACCGTACTATCTCTTTGAGACAGGTAAAATAACCCCTTTCGCTTTCCATACTCCTGGAGTTCCCTCTCTTTTTGAGCTAAATTAATCCTTAAATTCTTTATCTGTTTACTTATGAACTCTGTTGCTTGTTTGGAAGATTTTGTCTTTATATTAATATTGAATTCTATAATTTTTTCAAATAATGTATTTACAAGTTTTGCTGCAACCTCCGGATCACTTGCCATATAACTTATGTAAACAAGTCTTGTATCTTCTATTGGACTAACAGACATACCTCCTATTGAAACCTTACTAAAATCAACTCCATATAAAACCATTTCTTCCATAACAGCTTTGCTCAAGGAGCGGCTATTTAATATCTTTATTTGAGTATTAAAATACTCATTCCTGTAACCATAAAACCTATATGTATTCCCAAAATTAATTATATCTCTTTCAGGTTCGATCATTAAAAGTCCAGTTGCATTATACATCGGGGTTTTTAATGATTCCTTTATCCATGCACCAATAACCATAAATAGAGTAATAAATATGACTATATGTAATTTTGGTTTAATTATTCTCCAATATTTATCAAAAGGAAATTTTTCCTCTGATATTATAGGCTGATTATCTTCATGAATCATTATTTTCTCCTGTTACAAAATATACTATAATAATGTTAAACATACTTTTTTACAACATACTCTCAGGAACGTGAATTATATCACCATCCTTTAGAATAAAATCTTTTCTCTTTCCTCTTAAAATATTCTTAACATTAATCTTTGTTCTCATCTCTTTTTCATTTATTTTTCTCTTAATCAACACTGAAGATTTTCTGGCCCGTTCTGAAAACCCGCCAGCTTGAGCAATAACCCTTAAAAGTGTTACATCACCATTCTTTTTCATCTTTATATGTCCTGGATTTTTAACCTGGCCAAAAACATATATATCAATATAGCGTTCAACTGATACATTTACTATATCATTTGCTTGTAAAGGGACATTCAATTTTGGGTTTCCTTGTAACATCAACTCATCAAGATCAATCACAAGAGAAGCACTTTTCCCATTCTCATACTGACGTATTATAACAATTCTATCAGATGCGCCCTCTGTCAAACCACCTGCTATTGAAATCATTTGCAAGAGTGTTTGTCTTCCAACCAGCTCATAATTACCTGGTTTTTTTACTGCACCAATAACAGAAACCAATTTACTTTGATACTCTTTTATAAACACTGTTACCTGAGCACTCTTTAAATAATTCTTTTCCAGAAGTTTTATAAGTTTCTTTTCAAGTTGAAATCGGGTCAAACCTGAAACATGAATATTACCCAACAAGGGAGTTACAATAGCGCCATCTTCTGATACCCTGACTGTTATATTTAATTCAGGAACCTCAAAAACACTGATTGTTAAAAGATCCTTAGGACCAATTTTGTAAGAGTAACCCTTATCTTTTTGATCCACAGGAAAAACAAAAGATGCAAATATAAAAAATATAAATAAAAAGTTTTTAAAATTCATGTATAATATAACCTCCAATAAAATTATAACTCCTTTTAAAACCAGGCTCTGTTGAATCACCCCTGTACATTAAATACTCAATACCAATCCCCATTTTTTTAAATAGTTTTATCCCGATATAAACAGAGTTTGTATGAAAATTATCCTCTCTTACTTCTATTCCTTCATATAAATCTGTAAAGGATAATTTAGAAGTTCTATATTTATATCCCAATTTTAATTTTCTACTTAAGTAATATTCAATACCTGTTCCTATGGATTTTTGATTATAAGCTGAGTTTATCTGCCAATAAGAAAAGATATTATCTATGCTGTAATTAAAATTAATCCTTAACCGCCTGAATAAACTTATTGAAATATCACCTGAGCCAAAGGGTTTTGTAAAATTTTCAAATAAAGGGTTTGATGGTTCATAGATCCTGAGTCCATACTGAAAACTCCCTCTTATACTGCTTATCTCCGGGAACTTTATCCCAATTGAAACCTGTTTCCCAATTCTATTCCTCTCTTTTGAATAATCAAAATCCTGTTCAAAATAATCAAAATTTAAAGATAGAATAGTTCTTGAAAATATGATTTTATTTAAGCTAATACCGCCCCAATATTCTTTTAGGTTTAAAAGATTACTTAAATCATATTCATCAAGGTATAATTCATTTATATACTTAATCTCATTTTGTTTTATATATAAATTGAGAAAAAAGCTGTCATGTGTCCCAAAATCCAGAGAAAGGGTATGATTAATAAGATTTTGTCTAACCCGCCTTCCAAATTCTTTTGTTGGACGCTGTTTAATATACAGCTTTTTAAACTGATATTTTAGGTTTAAAAATCCGACATATGAATATAGATTAAATCCAAATTCATTATTAAATGAACGCTCATCTTTGTTTTTTGCATAATACGAATAATATGGAAATTCATCAATCTGGAAGATAAAGCGGTTTAAAAATATCGAGGAAAGAATTACCTGTAAACCCAGATCTGCTGTCCAATCAGGTTCAAAGTCTTCTTCCATTAAATAAATATTATTTGAATACCCTAAGTTTTTAATTGAAAGTTTTGGAGATAAATATAAAAAAGAGACTTTTTTCCAGGATCCTTTCTCTATTCCTTCCTTAACCTTAAAAAAATCTTCGGAAAAGAGATTCAAGGAAATTAAGAATAAAATAATTACAAGTAATCTTTTTCTGAAAAAAAACATAAATAATTATATACAAAAAAGATAAAAGAGGCAAGAGGAGGGGAGGAAAGGAAAAAGGTAAAAGTGAAGATGGGTAAATGGGTAGATGAGTAAATGAGAACCTTACCTCTTACCTATTCACTATTTACTGTTTTTGCTGATTGTTGAATGCTGAATGCTGAATGCTGAATGCTTTTTACTTCTTCGTCGGACTCTGTTCTTCCTCCTCTTCCTCAGTAACTACTGAAGCTCCCAATGCTGCAGCTGCTGAAGTTCCAACAATAATTATTGCAACAGATCTTTTTATCTTCAGGCAAAATGACATATATGAGGTTTTTCCTTCAATTATTGTAGCTAAAAAATCAATTCTCTTTACTTTGTAGTTTTTATTATCAAGTTTTATGGAAATTTTATAATTACCAACAGGAACATCAATTAATTTATAATCTCCGTTTGAATCTGTTATATTGGATTTAAATACATTTTCACCCGTATATTCTTCCTCATTATTATCTTTATCTTTCTTTACACGAGTTAATATGACCTGAGCATCTTTGACAGGGGTTTTACAATCTTTTGTATAAATAAATCCCATTAAATCTCCAATCTTAACCTCTTTAACCTCATCTGCATAACTATTTATATGAAATAAGCTAAAAATAAATACTATTACAATACTTAAGCTAATTATCCTTAGTGTTTTTGACATTTCAACCTCCCTCTTATCTTGATATTATTATATGTTATTTATTTTGTCAATATAATAGTCTGTTTTTTTATATTTTTTTTCCAATTTATGTACCTTCAAAAATTGGGACATAGCCTTTTTGAAATTTTTATTTTTAAAATAGATCTGACCCAATCTATAAAAAAATTCAATATGATCTTTGTTAGTGCTTTCATAAAACCTGGACTTCTTCATAATCTCAATTCCTGGTTCGATTCTGTTCTCTTGTTCTAAATAATCTATAGTATTTAAAATAAATTCAAGATTATAAGTTTTAGAAATTTTTACACATTGATTTACCAGACTAACAATTGATTGAACATCATCTTTTTTAACTTTCAAAACCTTTTTAAGTATATCTGCAAACAGGAACTGATCCCCCACAAACTCTCTAACAGCCTCTTTCAACTGCTTTTTATCACTTATATTCATAGCGATTTTATTGATTATTTTTTCCCTTTTTTGAATAACCTCTTTTACAATATCATTCAGCCTGTTCTGAATTTCTTTTTTTGAGATCTTTTGAAAAAAAGCCAGAGTTTGACCATAATTTCCTGTTTTATAATAGGAAAACGAGAGTAAATAAAAAATATCATCCTTAAACTCAGGCTCAATAGAACTATATACTTTACTTAATCGATTAATACTGGAATCATATTTTTTTTTCTTAAAATCAATATATCCATTCAAATATTGAATTCTTATATCTTTCTTATCTATTTTTTTAAGTCTTTTTATATTCTTCTCAGCTTCTTTAAGGTTGTTATGTTTCAGGTTTTCAAGGCTATCTCTGAATATAGATTCAAATTCATAAATTTTATTTAATTGAATTTTCTGAGATCCTCTTTTTTTTATTCCTTTAGTTTTAAAAAGTGTTGAGATTAATATTTGAAAATCATCTTTTATGGATTGAGGTATATTTAGAGTAGATAAGTCATTTATATTAAGATCTTTCTTAAATTTATCCACAATTTTCCTTGTTTCTTCTATTCTTCCCATCTTAAAATGAGAAATGGAATAAAAGAGATATAATTCAATTAGATTTTCTCTATCTTCAATAAGGCCAAATTCAGCAATTTTAAAGTTTTTAATTGCCAGCTCATAATTACCCTCTTTATAAAAGGTCTCACCCTCTTTTAACAGGTTTATATAAAAATCCTCAGCTTTAATGTCCGCACAAAACCAGGCAATCCCAACAAAAAATAACATAATAAAAATAAATGATCTCTTCAAACTATCACCTTGATATATATTAACATAATTTTATAAACAAGTAAAAAGGTATTCAGCCAACATAGGATATGGGATGTGGGATATGGGGGTTGGAAAAACGTTTGAGATATAGGATGTAGGGTATAGGATTCGGTAGTCAGGATTCGGGATTTGGGGGTTGTGATTTGGTTTTTTATTCTACTTATAAATCTTGACTTGCTCATTTTTTTTCTTTAAAGAATTGATTAATCCATTTAGTTGTTTTGCGATCGACACGCACTTTTCTTTTAATCTGGAATATTCATTTATATTAATATAATTGAGATCTTTAGATAGAAGTAAAAAATATTTTAATTCGTTAATACTTCCTCTGGCTATGTATAAATAATTAATATAATCTTTAGTAGTATTTCGCGAGTTCCCTTCCGCAATATTAGCTGGAACAGAATAAGCAGCTCTTATCATTTGATCTATGAGCCTGTATTTTTCAGTTTCTGGATAATCTTTTGTTATGTTATAAATTTCAAGAACTATTTTGTGAGAATCTTTAAATACATCCAGATCTTTATAATTCATTTAAAATTCTATCTGTTTTTTACTAAATCCCAAATCCTACATCCCAAATCCCAGATCCTTTTTCCTTTTTACTTTTTACTTTTTAATTTTAATAACCTCTTTTTTGCTGAAGCTGAATGCTGATAGCTGGAGCTGAACTCAGAAATCCCAGATCCTACTCATCTACCCATCCACCCATCCACCCATCTACCCATTTACTCATCCACCCATTTACCCATCTACCCATCACGAGCTTTTTGCGTGATGAAATATGATATTATTTAAGGCTTTGAAAAAATATTTCAAATCAGTCTTGAAAGGACTTTTTGCATAACTTTCCAGGTATCTCTCTTCCGAGTCCCACACCTCTTCTATTGATCCCGGCATATCAGCATAATAAGGGGGGATAAGACCCGGTTTAAATCTCACCCTCTCTTTCTGCAGCTTTTCTGGATATGTGTTAAAAAATGTTTCACTTAAAGGCCTGACACCTACCAGTTTAACATCCCTCCTTAACCAGTTAAAGATCATAGGGAGTTCATCTATCCAGAGCATCCTGAATATCTTTCCCCAGGAAGTTATTCTGAAATCATCCATAATTTTCCCTTTTTTATCAAGCTTGTTCCTCTCATAAATATACTTATGAATAAATTCCGAATATGCGTGCATTGTTCTCACTTTATAGATATAAATAAAACCCCCTCCCTTTCCTATCCTCTTCTGTTTGAATAAAAATCCATATGAAGGAGCTGCTTCCTCTTTAGGAGGTTTTTTTACTTTTTTTAAGGCAAACCACACAAAATTGTCAAGCTCTTCAAGGGAAATTATTTCAAAACCACAATAGTAAAGCCTGCCCAATCCCTGTGCCATTGAAAAAACCCTGTTCTGCCCCCCGGTTATTAAAAAATATATTTTTTTTAATAAAGGCAATTTAGGAAAAATCCTTTTCCATATGAAATCAAAAAAATAGAAGAGTCTTGCAAAAAACATCGGGTATTTTTTTTTGAAATAAAAAAATCTTCTCTCACAGGGTTCAAACTTACCAATAAATACACCATCCTTTCTAAGTATCCTGTTCACTTCCATTATATATGCATTCAATTGCCTGAAACTGTTCAGCTCACGTAGATTGATAAATAATTCAAGAGATCGGTCAGGTAGAATATTAACATTATACGGGTTCCCCATATCCATAATCTCTGTTTTGATAATATTAACACTACTGAGATCAATGGAGTTGTCTATATACTCAAAAATTTCCGGAAATCTTTTCAAATAAACTCTGGAAAGTTTTTCTCTTATTAATCCTGATTTGAATTTTTTTTTGCGTAAACTGTATTTTTCCTGCCATGTTCTCTCCTTTTCTATTATTCCATTCACAACCTTATCTTCGCTCAAGAGAGGAGCATCGAAAAAGTCGATCTCAGGGATATCGCTCTTCTGTGCATGTTTAAACAAATAACCGACAGTTAGTATTAAAAGTTCCATAAACGCATAAATACCAATAGATCCGAAAACAAGAAACCTTGAAAAACCTTTGATTCTGAGGCCAAAGATAATAGAGGAGAAAATTGACAAAGTAATAAGATAGGATTTAAAAAAGGGATATATCATTCTGAAATATTCTTCTCTTAAATTTAAGTGAAACCTGTGAGTGAAGAGGGCAGCAAAGAACCACAGTAAGTAGAGGAAAATTAGAATATAGTGATAAGTTTTAGAGGATATTATCACTGTTCCAATTTTTAAGTAATGAATAATAAAGAAACCTGCAGTAATAAGTATAAATTCAGTAAAGATCAATTTTAAAGAGAGTTTCTTTTTCTCAACAATATCATCTCTAAAAAATGGGAAGTAAGCCCCGGAAATAATCAATATTTCAAGAAGAAGATAGATTGTAATGGAACCGTAAATAATAAAACGGGACAAATTATATAATTCAAGTCCGTAAATTATAAGAGAAAGAAGTCCTGTAAAATAAAAAGCAGAAAAAACATAGGGTTCAAGGCTTATTAAAGCTCTCTCTCTTTTTATATTCTCGCTGAACTTTGAAGTAAAGATGCATGATATTAACCAGCATCCGAAATAGATGGGGAGAAATTTTATATAAATACCATCAAAATTTACATTTCCCCTTTTAAGGAAAAATGCAAATATAAAGGCAAATAAAAGTAATAATCCATCAACAATAAACTTAAATGGATTGAAACTTCCCTTTTTCCCTTGTTTTAAATTGTTCACGTCTTGCATATCTCTTCTTAATAATCCTTTATAATTCTATGTTCAATATTCAGCCGTTAGCATTCAGCTTTCAGCTTTCAGCATTCAGCTTTTTATAATACTTCATCATTCCTTGTTCATTATTCATTATTCGATATTCCCTTTTACCATTTAACTATTAGTCTAATTAACTATTTAACTTCTCTTCAATTCCCTAAACTATGGAAAAAAATTATTTTTTCTTAAAGCAAAGCTAGCGGAAGATAATAGATTTTGTTCTTTTTATCCAGCCATGGTGCACCCTGATAAAAAACAATACCAAAAACAGCTCTGCCTGATCTGATAAAATTTTTCAATACAGGAACATTAATATTATTTATATTGTTATTAGCTTTAACCTCTATGGGTATCAGGGTTTTACCGGCTTCAATAATAAAATCTATCTCACCATCCTTATACTTGATCTGTTCCGAAGGTGTTATTAAATATGGAGTGAAATAGCTTATTTTATATGGGAACAGAAAGGAATTTCTCCAATTTTTAATTTGTGAAAAAACAATACTTTCAAGATCAAATCCATTATCACTTTCACCTGAAAAATCTTTTGTTATATAAAAAACCAAGCCCGGATCTACAAAGGAATATATAATATGATAACTGCTCTTTTTATCTATAAAAAGTTTTCTTCTTTTACTTGTTAAAATTCCACTGTTTATGTAAAAATCGATCACATTATTAATTTTCTCACGCCTCTTAAATCTGGTTTTATTCAGTATAGTCTGATATTTAAATTCTCTGTTATTCAGTTTTGCCAATTCAGTTAGAATTGTATCAACCTCTTCTTGTTTTATACCCTGAACAGGAACGTATCCTCTGTCAATAATATTTGCCAGAGATATTAATTTTGCCTTTGATGATTTCTCCCTGTATACAAGGGGAATTGTTCCATAGTGTCTGAAAACTAAAAAATCTTCCCGTATTTTATCCCAGTCCCCTTTAACATCCAGTAATATGTCAGGTGATTTACCGTTAAGCAGATCAAACCATTTATTAAAAGTAATTTTATCACAGAATTTCTTATTCGAATATATCTCATTTAAACCAAGAGGATAAATAAAAAATGAACGGGCACGCCTCTGCAGCCGTTTTTTTGCTTCTTTTAAAAGGTATTGAGGCTCCGAACCTGTAACAATAAATGAAATATTCTCTTCATCAAAAGCAAGTTTTACAGAATCCAGAATTTCAGGGGTTTTTTGAATTTCATCTATGATCAGCAAAGCTCTTTCATTTGTCTGTGAACGGATATTCTTGATCAGATAATAACTATCATCAGCCACGGATTGCCTGAATTGGATATCATCTCCTGTAAAATTAAATATCCTGAATTTTTTTTTCAGCTTATCAGCTAATCTCTGTGCAAGGGTCGTTTTACCAACTCCTATGATCCCGGCTAAAATTACACCACGAGGCACATTATCATTAAGATAATCAAAGACCTCCGGGTCAATTTTTCGCTCTATGTATTCCATTTTACATTATTATTTGCACAACATAACGATATTTTACACTATTTTAAGCAAAATGTCATACTGTCTCATGTTCCCTGAGCTCAGCATTCAGCCATCAGCTATCAGCATCAGCTTTTTATAACACTTCATCATTCCTTGTTCATTATTCGACACTCAGCTTTCAGCGTTCAGCTTCAGCTAAATCTTATTCTCTTTTTTATTTAATAGAGAATACAGCATTTTTCGTATTTCTACTATTTCAACATGTAAATTTTTATATTTATCTTCAGTATATTTATTAATATTTCTCATAAAATTTTTATCTTATTCTTATTATTTTTTAGCTGAAGCTGAATGCTGATGGCTGGAGCTGAACTCAGCAATCCCAGATCCTACTCATCCACCCATCACTTTTGCCTTTTTCCTTTTCCCTCTTCTTCTTCCATCCTCTGTATAAATTGAGATGCTTTAAGTATTTTAATTCCAGAATATTCTTGTAAGGTTAATAAGTGCCTGTCTCCGGAAATAATGAGTTTTGCCTTTGAAGTAATCGCACAATCAATAAATTTATCATCATCCGGATCTTCCAATATTACCTGAACTCTTTTTTTTATATTAACCGGAAATGTAAATGTATATAAATCAAGCAATATTATTTTAATTTCGTTTGATGAAAGTTTAAATTTTTTTTTTAATATTTTTTCAATTTCATCAACAATTTCTTTACTGATAAATATTTGAATGACTCCATCTCTTGCCAAATCAATGATCTTTCTTGGTTTACCTCCCCAGAAAATAGCTGAAATATAAATGTTAGTGTCAATAACTACTTTATTATCCAAGATTATTCCATTAATTATTAATTATCATCATGAAGAAAATTATCCAGTTCTTCTTCATTCATATCAGGAATAGAGTGTTTTTTCTTTAATCTATTGGTGAATTTATAAAAATCACTTTTATATCTTTTATCCTTAATAATGTTTCCCAGCAAATCTATTTTTTTTTTAAAATCAAGCTGATTAACTAACTCACATATTTGATCATAATCAATATTTATCTCTTTCAGTACTGCCATTTTTACTCCTTTTAAATAATATACATCTCTTTTTTTAGCTTGTCAATTTTTTCGCTCTATGTATTCCATTTTACATTATTATTTGCACAACATAACGATATTTTACACTATTTTAAGCAAAATGTCATACTGCCTCATGTTACCTGCGTTCAGCCATCAGCATTCAGCGTCAGCCAAGAAAAGTAAAAATTGTCATTTGTTCGCTTTGCTCACGTTATTAAGGGATTTAATGAGATGGTCATTTGTTCACTTCGTTCACTGTCATTAGGAACTTTAATGAAATTGTCATTTGTTGTTAGTTTTACTGTTTCCTATGGATTTTATGTAATTATTTATTTTGATCCCAATTCTATCAATTTCCTTAACAAGTTCATTAAATTCTTTTTCTTTTAATAAATCTCTTTCAAAAGATTTCTTTATCCAGGTTTTTGTTTCAAATAACGACCCTCTCGAATAATACCCAAAGTTTTTAGAATCTTTAAAATGGAATCGTCCAAATCCTTCACTTAAATTTGCTGCGACAGAATCTATTGAACGGATTAGTTGTTTCCCAATAGTATCTTTTTCAAAATAGCTCCATTTTTCAACAATTTTCCAGATTTTATTCCCTAAATCCATAGATAGTTTATAAACCTGCAAATCCTCAAGTTTCATACTTTATTTTAATGACACTCCCTATAGTCCTTTATGCAACTCTTTATATTTTGTAATGACAATTTCTATACTCTCTAAATGACAGTTTTTATATTTCCAAATGACAATAACTAATAATCCCTCAATGACAGATATAAATCTTTTAATGGCAATTCCTCTTATTCCTCAATGACAAGCTCTATATTTTTCTTGGATATAACATAATTAAAGTTTACAAATTTATACTAAATATGTCAAGTAACACTTACCGAAATTGCCTTTTTACTTTTTACTCTGGGTTTGATAAATCAACCCCCTACACATCCGCTCATCTACACATCTTCCCATCCACTCATTCACCCATTTACTCATCTACTCATCACTTTTTCCTTAAAAATTCTATATTTAAAATTTTTACAATCCTCTCCGCACTCTTTCCATCCCAGAATTTTGGAATCTTCCCTTTTTTTTCATGCCCTTGCAAAATAAGTTCGATTTCATCTATTATTTCATCCTTTTTAATAAGCTTATTTGTTCCTTCCCATATAGTAACAGGCCTTTCAGTGGTTGCACGTATTGTAAGACAGGGAATATTCAAATAAGTAGTCTCCTCCTGTATACCTCCGGAATCAGTAAGAACAAATCTTGAATTCTTCACCAAATTTATGAATTGTAAATATGCTGCAGGTTCAATAAGGAAAAGGTTTGCAAAAGATTGAATCCTGTCAAATATACTGAATTCCTTAATGTTCTTATTTGTTCTCGGATGAATTGGGAATACCAATGGGATTTTTTCAGATATTCTTCCCCAGATATTTACAAGTTTTAACAATTTATCAGGATCATCAACATTTGAGGGCCTATGAAAAGTCATAACTCCATAATTCTTCTTTTTGAAATCCTTACCAAATTTTATTTTTTTACCACTTAAAGTTCTAAATTCCATGTTAACTGATCTTGCTTTTTTTAAATTATTGACAAGAGAATCTATCATTAAATTTCCATACATAAATATCTGTTCTTTATCATGTCCCTCATTTATCAAATTTTCATCAGCATCTTTTGAATAAGTAAAAAATATATCGCATATTGCATCTGTTACCATTCTGTTTATCTCTTCAGGCATACTTTTATCC
>JAUWQW010000004.1 GCA_030610885.1 Candidatus Aminicenantota bacterium
CCAAATAATGTACTCTCAAAAAGAGACTCTTGAATAGAAGGTGTACTTATTACAACAAAACGCCCTCTCCTACCTGAATAATTATGAATTAACTTAGCTATATGTGTCTTGCCTGAACCTGTCTCTCCTGTTAATAAAACAGGCTCATCCTCAATTGAATATTTCAATACCAAATCTCGTATACCTTCAATTATATCACTTTTCCCTGTAATCTCCTTGGAACCACTACTCTGCCTTATATAATGAAATGCCTCACATAACAACCCTCCAAGTAACCTGAATGAATTAATCTCCATTTCTGTAAAAAACTCCTTACTACCACTATCTATATATAGGAAAAATTCATCTTTCATAGACAATATTAATACAGGCAATATAGGCAATATTAATAAACTCTTTATTGACAAATACTCAGCAGAAGCAGAACCACCTTTACCTGATAGTGTTACTAATATATCTTTCTTCTCTACTCCTTTTAAATCCTTCATACTTTTTATTATATAACTCTTGCAAAACCCCTCACCCTTTTCAATTGACTTACCTCTAATCTCTCTACCTCTATACCACAGAATATCTCCATCTCTGTGAAAGATCATTACCAGGGAAACCTCTTTGTCTTTTAATAATTTCCATATCTTGTTCTTTATTATTCCAAGCATTTCAATCTCCTGATATATTTATGCTTAACTAAATTTGTTTACATTTTTACAAATTAAAATATACTTGTCAAACTAAATTTTTATTTTGTCATTTAAAACTTAAAGGTGAATATTTTTGTGTGAGGCAATGATACCTGTTTCATATAGATTTTTTTTGATTCAATTCGTCTTATCGTTGTTAGATGGAAAATTGAATAAAATAAATATAAAAGTTGCTATATAAAAAATATTTGATAAAATATTTAGATGTTTAATGAAAATATTATGGAACAAAAAACTAGATTCATAACATTAATACTTATATTTATAATTCTATTTTCAGGTTGTTTTTCATTTGGACAAAGTCTAATAAAAGAAAGGATTTTATCTCAGATTATTTATCAAACTCTGGAAAGATGGCATTATACAGAAAAAAAAATTGATGATGAGTTTTCTAAAAATGCATACAATAAGTTTTTAAAATATCTGGATTTTAACAAAAGATTTTTTCTTAAATCTGACATTAAAGAGTTTAAAAAATATATGTATAAACTTGATGATGAATTGCGGATTGGAAAGAATGAATTCATGAAAACAGCTATCCAATGTATGAAAAAGAGAGTTTCTCAGGTTATGGGTTTTTATGAATCAATGTTAGTAACCCCTTTTGATTTTACAAAGAAGGAATACATTGAGCTTAATGCAGATAAGAGAACATATTGTTCAGATCTTAAGGAATTAAAGGAATACTGGAGGAAAATTCTCAAGCAACAAGCTTTAATAAGGTATATTAATTTATTGAATGCAAAAGTAAATAAAAAGTCTAAAAAAAGATTGAGAGAAGAAGCACAAAAATCTGTTTTGAAAAGTTTTAAATCTGTTTTTAGTCGAATGCTTAAATTGAGTACAGATGATATATTATTTGGGTATTTAAATTCTATTATAAAAGTGTATGATCCACATACTGTTTATTTTTCTCCTAAGCAAAAAAAAGATTTTGATATTAAAATGTCAGGTAGGCTTGAAGGTATAGGTGCTTTATTAAGTGAAGAGGATGGATTTGTGAAAGTAGTAAGAATCATACCAGGTGGACCTTCATGGTTTCAGAAACAGTTGGGACCAGCAGATCTGATTTTAAAAGTTGGACAAGGGGATGAAGAGCCCGTAGATATTATTGGTATGCCACTTAGAGATGCTGTAGAGCTTATACGTGGAAAGAAGGGTTCTATTGTTCGTTTGACTGTAAAAAAACCAGATGGTCGGATTCTGATTATTTCTATTGAGCGTGATGTTGTGTTAATTGAGGAGACTTTTGCTAAATCAGCAGTTTTTATAAATGAAAAATTGAATAAAACTTTTGGTTATCTTCTTTTACCAGGCTTTTACAATGATTTTTCTAATAAAGATGGAAGAAATTCCTCAGAGGATATAAAAAAAGAGATACAAAAACTTAAATTAAAAAAAGTAGATGGAATAGTACTTGATCTAAGGAATAATGGTGGTGGGTCTCTGGAGGATGCAATTCGTATCTCGGGTCTTTTTATTGAACATGGACCAATTCTTCAAATTAAAGAAAGAGAGAACCAGATTCAAACTATTAATGATCCTGATCCAGAAATTAGTTACAAAGGACCGATTGTTGTGTTAATTAATTCTCTAAGCGCTTCTGCTTCTGAAATTCTTGCAGGTGCTCTTCAAGATTATGAAAGGGCAATTGTTGTGGGCGGGGCTCATTCTTTTGGTAAAGGTAGTGTTCAGATTGTGATTCCCCTTGATAAAATGGTTCCTGATAGTTCTTTTGATGTTGGTAATTTAGGTGCTTTGGAGTTTACAATTAGAAAATTTTACCGTATAACAGGCATATCAAATCAATATAAGGGTGTAATCCCTGATATTATTTTACCGGATTTCTATAATTATCTTGAAATTGGGGAAAGATATCTTGATCATGCTCTAAAATGGGACAGAATAGCTCCTGTGAGTTATAAAAAATGGGATAAAAATGGTATAGATATTAAGATTATTGCTGAGAAAAGTAAATGTCGTGTAAAAAACAGCAAATATTTTAAACATATGGAAAATTATATTAAAGGGCTTAAATCAATAAGTAATAAAACCAGGCAGAGCCTAAAATTGGAAAATGTTTTAAAACAGAACAGAAAGTTAAAGCAGGAATTGGATAAGGTAAAGGTGCCTGGTGTGGGATTATTAAATTTTAAAATTATATCTTCTCAAAAAACAGGAAGCAATTCATCAAAATTGTCAAAGATTTCTGATCAAAGAGAGAGAAAGTGGTTTAAGCTTCTTGGAGAGGATTTATTTCTTGAAGAAGCATTAAATGTATTAAATGATATGATAGATATGCAAAGAACTAATTAATTTCTGTTTTTTAGACTTGAAATAAGTACAAAAATGAAAAAAGGTGCTCCAATTAAAGATGTGATAATTCCAACTGGAATTTCAACTGGAGGTATAAGGATTCTGGCAAGAAAGTCTGTAAATGCAAGTAGCAATCCACCCATTATTATTGTTGCAATTATAATGGATTTAAAATTCTTTTTAAATAATATTCTTGAAATATGAGGAACTATTAAACCTATAAATCCTATGGGACCAACAAATGAGATTAAAATGCCCAGGACAAATGATATAATTATAAAAATAATTATTCTGAATTTTTTTATGTTCAGCCCTTTTGAATAAGCAAACTCATCTCCTGCTGATGATATGATTAATTCATTTTTAAGAAAAAAGGTAATTGTAATAAAGAAAAAATATAAGGGTAACAAGAATAATATTTCTTTATATCCAACAGGAGTAATCCCTCCAATAAGCCATCTAATAATTGAGATGGTTTGAGTAAAATCAACAAGGTATTGAATAATGACAATCAGAGATGAAAAGAAAAAATTAATAGCAACTCCTGACATCAGTAGAGTGTAAATAGAAAAACTTTTCACGGTTTTAGCAATACTAAGAATTAGGAGAATTGCAATCAATGCACCTAAAAATCCATAAATATAAACTCCATTTAAACCAAGAAAAGATATTGATAGGTTCAATTTAATTGCAATGACAACTCCCAATGCTGCACCGGATGATACACCAAGAGTGTATGGTGTTGCTAAGCTATTTTTAAATATATTTTGAAATATCATACCTCCAAGTGCAAGAGAGGAACCTGCAATAAATCCGAGAATTGTTCTTGGGACTCTTAATTGCCAGAATATAAAACTTGTCTGTTTGTTATTGAACAAACTATTAAAGTCTATTTTTATCACACCCACAAATGGAATTAGCAATAGAATGATTGCTCCAATCCCACAAATTAAAACATATTTTTTATTCATTTAAATATATAATTTCTCTGTTTTTTAAAATTAATTGTTCGTAATTGACATTATAGGTTTGTTTAAAGATATCTTTGTCAAATAGTTTATTCCCTGAATATATTATTTCTCCTCTTTTTAAGGCTACAATCTTATGAACTATGGGGAAGAGAATTTCAATGTTGTGAGATACTATGATCAAGGTTTTCCCATTGTTTTTAAGTTTGGTTAAAATTTTTTTTAGACTTGAAATAGCTTCAGGGTCAAGAAATGTAAAGGGCTCATCAAATAATATTATTGAAACATCTTGAATAAACGTTGATGCAAGCATTACTTTCTTTCTTTCTCCACCACTTAAAGTATTTATATCTCTATTTACAAATTCGTGAAGTTCAAATTGGTCTACAGTATTTTGAAATATTGTAAGATCATTTTTTGAATAATCTTTAAAAAATGAAGTGTAAGGGTATCTGCCAGATAAAAGTATCTCTTTTACACATAATGGTAGAGAAAATTCTTCAAATTGTGGTAAATATGAAATTTTTTTTGCAATTTCTTTTTTTGAATTTCTCTTTATATTTTTATTGTCTATAATAATCTCACCATTATAATCAGTGATTGCTCCCAGTAAGATTTTAAGCAAAGTTGTTTTACCAGCCCCGTTTGGTCCAAAAATAAGCCAGAAGTCACCATCTTCTATTTTTAGGTTTATATCTCTTAAAATATGGGTCTTTTTTATCTTATATGACAGGTTCTTTATTTCAATCATAGAAAAAATTATACAGTTTTTTTGCTATTTCTCCAACTCTTGGTCCTGGTATTAACAAGAAAGTCTCCTTTATGATTTTTATTCTCTCTTTGTTTACAGCAGTTATAATATCATGTTTTGACCATAGATTTAGAATCTCTTTTCTTTTTTTATCTGTATAAAAATAAGAAAATTCTATAATAAAATCTGGGTTCATATACACAATTGATTCAAGGGATATGTTTGGATATGGGATGTCTCCATTATATGCATTTATTCCACCAGAAATTTCAAGAATTTCATTTAAAAAATTGGTTTTACCAATAATGGTAATATTGGTCAATTGATCTGGGTTTCTACCAGCAATTAAAAGTGTTTTGAATTTCTTTTTTTTTAATGTTTTTAGTTTTATATTCGTGAGAGTTTTTTTTATTTTTGAGGTAATCAATTTACCTTTTTCTATTTTTTTTAATTTTTCTGATATCAATCGAATTGAATTAAAAATATCGTTTAATGTCTCATGTTTTACGATTAAAAGCTCTGCTTTATCTTTTAGTATTTTTATTTTATTATAATGTTCAGGGTAGAGGATGATTATATCAGGATTTAGATCTATTAATACCTCAAGGTTCAGGTCAAGGTAACCTCCGATTTTCCTTATCTTTTTAGCTTTTTCTGGGAAATTGCAAAATTTTGTGTTTCCAATGATGTTTTTTCCTTTTCCTAAAGAAAAGACAATCTCAGTCAAACCAGGAGCAAGGGTAACAATTCTCTGAGAGAATATTGAAACTTGCAGGATTATTATTAAAATTAGAATTTTTAGGAGCTTCATTTTTTAAATATTTTTAATTAATTTTATATCTAATGCCAATCTGGAAGCGTCTTCCTGGAGATGGATACCCAATAATTTCTTCATATTTTTTGTCAAATAAATTGGTTATTTTCCCGAATATTGATAATCCTATATTTAAAGGCACAGAAATTGTTAAACTGTATGTATTAAATGAAGGGTTTTCTATTTTAGGGGGATAAGCAGTAAAATCAAAATCATCTCTTTTCCCAACATATACCATATTTGCAGCAAAAGTGAATTTTTTATGTGTATATATAATGGAAGTTGAAACAGTATGCTTCGGTTTTCTTGGAAGTTCTTCTCCTGTTTCTCTGTCTTCTGAGTGAAGGAATGTATATGCACCATATATGGATAGGTTTTTAAAAGGTTCAAAATTCGTACTTAATTCTATTCCATTTACATCTGCTTCTTTTATATTTCTATATTGACCGGTATAAGTTGTCCAGTCAACTGTAATCCAATCGATCATATCTTTGTATTTTGTATTAAAGTATGTAGCACTAAAAATAAATTTGCCATAATAAAAATCAGTACCAATTTCAAATGATTCCCCTTTTTCCGGGTCAAGGTCAAAATTGGGTTTCCCCCAGGGATTAATTTGTTGCAAAATTAATGGGGCTTTGAAGCTTTGAGAATAAGAGGCATGGATTTTTAGTTTATTAAAAGCAAGATAAGAAAACCCAATTTGAGGTGATATGTTAGAGTTTACATCTTTATATTTGTCATATCTTAATGATGTTGAAATCAGGAGATTGTTAAGATCAATTACTGCATTTATATAGCCTGAAAAATAGTTTGTTTTTTCAAAATCAAGGATTTTTCCATAATTGTTTTCATTTGATATACTCTGGTTTGAGTAATCAATGCCGGTATTTATCATTAATTTGTTAAAGAGAATAGTGTTAAATATCACTTCAGTTTCATAATTATTGAAATTACTCTTAAATAAGGGTGACCAGAAGTCATCTGGATCTTCAAAATTATATTTACTGTTATTAAAAGATAATTTTACATTCAGTTTTGAGTTTTTATTAAATTTATAAGTAAATGGCAAGGCAATTATATAATAATCTTGTTTGTAATTTCTATTTGGGGTTGGAATACCTGTATTAAAAGGTATACCTGAATTTGTAAAATTTCCAAAAAATCTAAGCCCTATTTCTATTGATTGATTCTTATAATCTGCTTTTGTTGAAATTCCTGTGTTTTTAAAAATATCGTTTTTAATATTGTTGCTAAAGCGTTGAGAATTAATAGATAATCCAAGGTTAAAATCTTTTATTGGTTTTGAAATTGAAAAATTACTTGAATAAGAGTTGTGGTTTCCTGCTGAGGCTACAAATTTTGTGCCTTCTTTTGAATATGTGTTGATATTAATAACACCTCCCATTGCATCCGAACCATATAGATTGCTCATAGGTCCTCTAACAATTTCTATTTTATTTACTAGATCAGTAGAGAGAACAGCAAGGTTGACACCACCTATATTAGCATTGTCTCTAAGCTTTATACCATCAATAATATACAATACTTGAGTTGGTTTTGACCCCCTTATATAAGTTGATGAGGTTTGTCCAAACTGACCTGTAGAAAGTGTTAAAAGTCCTGGAGTCTGATTCAAAACTAGTTTTAGATTGTCAAATTCAAATTTTTCAATATCTTCAAATTTAAAAACAGTTACACTTTGAATTGTTTTATTAAGGGCGATTTTGCCCACAACTTCAATTTCTTCTGTGAACATGGATTTTTCTTCTTCATTTTGAGTTTTTTCTGTTTTTGAAAATAGAGAGAAAAAAGATAAAAATAGAATGGATAGAAAAAAAATTTTTTTAAACATAAAAGTCTCCTAAAAAATTATTTTGGAGGGAAACTCAATTTATATTACTTGCCCTCCGCAAGTAACACAAAATTTAAGGATTAATAGGTCTTCCGACTCCCGGGATCTTTAAGAAACCTTCCCATCCTTTTAATAAGGACAGTGGCTTTTTAATTTAAAGACTGTTTCCTGATATATGATCAGGACCCGGTCACGGCAGCGGGGGCTGTGGGGTTTTATACCCTCTTCCCTTGAATTAAACCTTAAAAATTTAGTTTATATAAAAAATTTTTTCATGTCAAGATAAAAAATAAAATAAAAAAGTAAAGCCCCTAAGACTAACTATTTTTCTGATATGATTGTATTTGATAATCAAATCAAAATATGATACGATACTTATATGGAAGTAAAGCATAAGTATATTTGGCAAAAAAAAAACTGGCCGAATTTTAATTATGATAAAGAAAAACTAATAGATTTATTGTTAGAAGTGAATCATCATCAAGGAATATTGAAAGGGATATATTCTATGATGAATAAGGAGTATCTGCAGGAGGCAACAACTGATATAATGTCAAATGATGCTATAAATACATCTGCTATTGAGGGCGAGATACTTTCAAGGGATTCGGTAAGGTCATCTATCTTTAAAAAATTAGGAGTAAAAAACAGGGAAACAAGTAAATCCACACCCCAGACAGATGGAATAGTAGAGATACTTTTTGATTTATCTAACAAATATAATACTCCACTTGATAAAAAAAGATTATTTAGTTGGCATGCAGCATTGTTTCCTACTGGGTATTCCGGACTTCAGAAAATAAATGTTGCATCATATCGAGGTTATGAACCAATGCGAATTGTTTCGGGAGCAACAGGAAGAGAAAAGATACATTTTGAAGCACCACCAAGAGATGTACTGGATAAAGAAATGGATCACTTTTTAAATTGGTTGAATAAGGAAAATGAAAATTATGGAGTGGTAAAATCAGCAATAGTTCATCTATGGTTTGTTGTAATTCATCCTTTTGATGATGGTAATGGCAGATTGGCAAGGGCAATAGGCGATTATATATTATCAAAATATGAAAAGCAGAAATCCAGGTTATACTCACTTTCAAGTCAAATTAATGAAGATAAAAAGAGCTATTATGAGATATTGGAAAAAACCACAAAAGGAGACTTAAGCATCACATTATGGATAAAATGGTATCTGGTAGCAATTATTAAGGCTATAAAAAACTCTAAACAACTGGTTGATAAGGTACTTTTTAAAACAAAATATTGGAACTATTTTACCAACACAGTCTTAAACAGCAGACAAAAAAAAGTTATAAATAAAATCCTTGAAATTGGGAAAAATAATTTTGAAGGCGGAATAAATACGAGAAAATATGCTTCAATAACAAAGGTTAGTAAGCCAACAGCAGCAAGGGAGTTAATCGATCTGGTTCAGAAAGGTTACATCGTTCAAATTGCAGGAACAAAAGGAAGAAATATAAGCTATAAACTTTTTGATAATATTTAATCTGGATCCAATGATCATGAGGGATATATACTTTAACTAATTCCAAAATGAGCGGATATTCTGATACGATTGTATCGGATAATCACATCATATTTTGATATGATACCACATAAAAGGGGACTGGTGGGGTTGTTCAATTTAAAATTGATTAAATATAAAAATCGTGATAACGTTTTATCGTGTTTTTATTATGAGGCAACGATACCTGTTTCATATAGATTTTTTATGATTCAATTCGCCTACTTGAAAAAAAAAAGAGTTTCTTTTAAAATAAAAAGTATTATGCGAATAAAAAGTTTAAATATTTTTTATAGGAGGTTAAAATGAAATTCGTTGATATAGATGTTGAAAAGTTATTCCAACTAATGCAGGAGCATGATATATCTGAAGTTAACCTCAGAAATGGGAAAATTTCAGTTGAGGTGAAAAGAAATAGAGGAAATGAATTTTTTGTTCCAGATTCAAATAAAAATATAACCATTGCAAATCTGGAAACTGATGAAAAGCTATCAATTAAGGAACAAGAAGATGAGAATATCTATTTAGTTAAAGCACCATTGGTAGGTACTTTTTACAAAGCATCTGCTCCGGATTCAGATCCTTTTGTAGAAAAAGGAGACAAAGTGAAAAAGGGTGACGTCTTATGTATTGTTGAAGCTATGAAAAGTATGAATGAAATTCAGTCAGATGTAAGTGGTGAAATTAAAGAGGTCTGCATGAAAAATACCGAGCTTGTAGAGTTTGGACAGGTCTTATTTAAAATAGATACCTCTGTATAATTCCATGATATCTAAAATTCTTATAGCCAACAGGGGTGAAATTGCTGTAAGAATTATAAGAGCAGCAAAAGAACTGGGTATGAAAACAGTTTTAGTTCATTCTACAGTTGATAAAGATTCCCTGGCTACAAAAATGGCTGACAAATCCATTTGTATAGGCCCTCCTCCAGCATTGGATAGTTATCTTTTTTATCAGAATATTCTTTCAGCAGCAATTTCTGTAAAAGCCGATGCAATTCATCCGGGTTATGGCTTTCTTGCTGAAAATCCACTTTTTGCAGAAGCTTGCAAAGCATTAAGAGTAGTTTTTATTGGACCTAAATCAGATGTTATTCGTAAAATGGGAGATAAAGCAAAAGCAAAATCAATAATGGAAAAATTCGGTGTCCCAGTTGTTCCTGGTTCAAATGGTATTATTGACTCTCATGAAAAGGCATTATCAATAGTTGAGGAAATCGGATATCCTATTATTTTTAAAGCATCTGCTGGAGGTGGTGGTAAAGGGATGAGAATTGTATTCAACAGGAGTGAATTAGAGAATGCCTATAAGTTTGCATCTTCTGAGGCTCAACAGACTTTTGGAGACTCCAGTGTATATGTTGAAAAATATATTTCTGGCCCAAAACATATTGAGATCCAAATACTTGGAGATAAATATGGAAATATAGTTCACCTATTTGAAAGAGACTGTTCAATTCAAAGACGACACCAGAAATTACTTGAAGAAGCGCCTTCTCCTTCAATTGACAATAGTACCAGAGAACAGATGGGAGAAATTGCTGTAAAAGCAGCAAAATCAGTTGAATATGATTCTGCTGGAACAATTGAATTTTTATATGATATTGAGTCAAAAGAATTCTATTTTATTGAGATGAATACAAGGATACAGGTTGAACATCCAGTTTCTGAAATGATTACTGGAGTTGATTTAATTAAATATCAAATTAGGATTGCAAATGGAGAAAAGCTTGACTTAAAACAGGAAAATATCCAGAAAAATGGGCATGCTATTGAGTGCAGAATCAATGCTGAGGATCCTTTAAATGATTTTAGCCCTTGCCCTGGGAAAATCACTCAGCTGATCGTTCCTGGTGGACCCGGCATCCGTGTTGATTCAGGCGTATATCCAGACTGTGAGATCCCTCCCTATTATGATTCAATGGTGGCAAAATTGATAGCCTGGGGATCTGACAGGAGGGAGGCTATTGAACGAATGAAACGTGCTCTGGAGGAATTTCATATTGATGGTTTAAAAACTACAATTTCTTTTCATATAGATATTTTAAAAAACAAAAAATTTCTTACAGGTTTATATACCACTGATTTTATAAAAGATTATTTTTACTAAAGGAGATAAATTATGTCAAAATTGTTCCCAAAATGCCCAAAATGTAATACATCTCATTTTATCTCTTTTTTAAAGCATGCACATTATGTATGTTCTAAGTGTGGTTATCTATTAAGGCTTGATGCTGCAATAAGGGTTAAAATGATTTGTGATAAAAGGAGTTTTACGCAATTTGATGAGAATATTAGAAGTCTGGATCCTCTGGAATTCCCAAAATACAGAGATAAACTGGATAAATCTATAAAGGAGACAAAATTGAATGAAGCTGTTCTAACTGGAACTTGCAGGATAAAGGGATTTCCTTCAACTATTGGAGTTATGGATCCAAGGTTTATAATGGGATCAATGGGTTCTGTTGTTGGAGAAAAAATAACAAGACTTTTAGAGTATTCTTTAGGCAATTTCCTCCCATCTGTTATTATTATTCTTTCAGGAGGAGCAAGGATGCAGGAGGGTATTCTTTCCTTAATGCAAATGGCAAAAACATCTGCTGCTGTAAAACGCCTGAATGATAACCATCTTCCTCTTTTTACTGTATTAACAGATCCCACAACCGGGGGTGTTACTGCTTCATATGCTATGCTGGGAAACGTGATAATTGCTGAGCCTAATGCATTAATAGGTTTTGCAGGGCCAAGGGTTATTGAGCAGACAATTGGACAGAAGCTTCCACAAGGATTTCAGAGAGCTGAATTTTTATTAGAACATGGTATGCTAGATATGGTAGTACAAAGAAAACAGTTAAGATCTGTTTTAGGCACTTTATTAAAGATTCATTCTCAAAGACCATATTCATATCATTAAAGAGATGAGATTTAGTTTATATATTTATAAGCATAAGTAATAAACAAAGGGGGTTAAATGTCTCATACAGAGATTAAGAAAATTAAAGCAATAGATATTGTCAAACTTGCCAGACATACAAAAAGGCCTACAACTTTAGATTATATAGGTTTTATCATAAAAGATTTTATTGAGCTTCATGGAGATAGAAGATTCAGTGATGATAAAGCTATTGTAGGAGGCATTGGATTTTTAGAGAATATTGCAGTTACGGTTATAGGCCATCAAAAGGGTAGAAATGTTAAGGAGAATATAAGAAGAAATTTTGGGATGGCAAACCCTGAAGGGTATAGAAAAGCCTTAAGATTAATGGAGGAAGCAGAGAGATTTGGTAGGCCGATTATCAATTTTATAGATACTCCAGGTGCTTACCCTGGAATTGGAGCTGAAGAAAGGGGGCAGGCAGAGGCAATTGCATACAATCTTTATAAAATGTCAACCCTTAGGACTCCGATTATTTCAATTGTTACTGGTGAAGGAGGATCTGGAGGTGCACTGGCAATAAGTATTGCTGACAGGATTTACATGTTATCAAATACTATTTATTCTGTTATTTCTCCTGAAGGATGTGCTTCTATCCTTTGGAAAGATGCAGGAAAAGCTGATGCTGCTGCAGAATCTTTAAAACTCACTGCAAAAGACCTCTTTTATTTTAAAATTATCGATGGTATTATAGAAGAACCTGGTAATGGTGCTCATGAAGATCATGAATCAACTGCAAAACAGATAAAAAGTACTTTAATTTCAACTCTTAACGAATTGCTCTTAATTGAGCCTTCAACCCTAATTGATCAAAGATACCAGAAATATCGGAAAATGGGAGTTTTTTCAGAGTAACATTTTTATAAATATCCATTGAAATCTTGACTTTTTTTGGTTTATAGATGAAAATAATATACTAAGGATATTACTTAATATGTTAAATGAAAAAGGTCTTTTAAGTGAGACTCCTACAATAAAATTATTGTTAACTGTATTTGAAGAAAATCTAACAGGATATCTCTATATAAAGAGGCAAGAAATTGTTAAAGCATTGTATTTCAAAAATGGAGAATTAGTATGGGCAAGTTCATCTTCAGATGTTGATAAGATTGAAAATATATTATTATTAAAAGGTTTGGTTAAACCTATTATTATTGAAGAGTTAAAAAGAGAAAATGAGCTAAATAAATCAGCAGGAAAATTATTACTTGAAAGGGGGATTATTACACTTGAAGAATTTATAAAATTCACAAAAGAACAATTAGGGAATATTATAATAAGTGTGTTGAATTGGCGTGAGGGAGAATACAGATATGTAAAAGAGCCTCCACCAGACAATCAATTTAATTTAGATCTGAACATTATGAGTTTTGTGTTTAATTTTATCATTAATGATCTCGATGAAAGTATAATAATGAGGGAAATTGGTTCATTTCATACAAAGTTAGTTAGAAATTTTGATGAAATAAAAATAAAAAAATATTCTTTAAGTGATAAACAAAAAGAAATTCTATTTATTTTTGATAATGAAATTAAATTGGAAGATTTTTTGTCAAGATATTCTGAAACTAACAAGCGATCTCTATTGAAAATAGTTTATTTCTTTTTAATGGCTGAACTAATACTAAAAGACGAATTTGAATTGCCAGACATTTCAACTTTAGATGAAAAGGATAATAAAGATGATCTTGGTGAATTTAAAATTGAGACCAAGCAGGATAATTTATATATAATTGATGGCTATAAAAAGGAGGAAGAGGATGAAAATAGTGTGGAAAAAGAGGAAGATTTTGATATTCAGAAGATGATTTCAGAAGAAGAAAAGCAAGGGAAAAGTTTCAATTTTATTATTTTGTTTATAGTATTGATATTTATTATAGGTAGTATTATTTTATATTTATTATTAAGTGAAAGTAAAAAAGAAGATAAAATAGATAATTATAATAAAAAAGAAATAATTAATGTTGAAGATAGGAAATCTATTGTAAAAAAGGATAATAAAGGCTTTGAAATTTTAATGCAAAAAGGGGATTCTAAACAAGAAAAGTTGGATAAATCTCCGGATAAGAATAAAAAGAATATAGAAAATATGGGAGAAAATAAAACGAGAAATAATTATAAATCAAAAAGATCTGAAAGTCCTGATGCCTTGAGTTATTTTAATCAGGGAAAGTATGAAATTGCAGCAGGAATATGGAAAAAGGAGTTAAAGAAAAAAAATATAAAGTATACTATTTTGCTTGAGTATGACATGTTAAAAGAATCTGTATTTAACGCTTATAAGAAAACAAAAGATAAAAACAGATTTTTTATTATAACTAAGAAGAAGAATAATCGTATAGGTTTTCTGGTTATGTGGGGTATGTTTGATACAGAACATGATGCAGCAAGAGCGTTAATAGAGTTACCTGGTTTTTTCCTAAATCAAAAACCTTCAGCTAAAGTTATTGATTTAGAACAATATATTGAATAGATTTATTCAATTTAAAGTAATGAATTATTAATGAAAAAAGAGTTGAACTTAAATGTGATGGAGGTTGCTTCTTTGTTGCAAATTCCGGTTGTAAAGGTGCAACGCTGGGTTTATCAAGGGCAAATCCCATGCAAATTTAAGGGAAACACTTATTATTTTAAGGAAAAGGATATTTTAAAATGGGCTAAATCGCATGGTATGATTATCTCCAAAGATATTGAAAGCGAAAAGAATGTAATAAGTGAAAATGATTGTACATTGAAAAAGGGTATTGAAAATGGGGGAGTTTTTTTTGATCTTAAAGGAGATGACATCTATAGTGTTATTGAAAATGCAATAGAGAAAATTAATTTTCCAGAAAAATTAGATAAAAGCCTTATATTAAATGAACTTATAAACAGAGAAGAAATAGCCTCTACAGGTATTGGTAAAGGAGTAGCAATCCCTCATACAAGAAGAGAGTTAGGTTTAAAATGTAAACATTTTATGTTCCCGGTTTTTTTTTTAAAAAATAGAGTTGATTTTAATTCTATAGATGGCCAACCTGTTTTTGTATTATTCTTTATGTTTAGTCCATCAGCTAAAGTTCATTTAAAACTTCTCTCTAGATTGAGTTATTTATTAAGAGATAAGGTGTTTTTAGATAACCTTAAAAATTGCAGGAACAAGGAAGAATTAATTTCCTTGATTAGTAAAAATGAAAAAAGGTTTGAAAGTGATTAAAGGGTTAGAAAACGATTTAGATTGAAATAAATAGAGATTGATTGAAAGAACTGAAATTAATTATTAAAACAACATTAAAAAATCTTGATTACAGAGCACAATTAATTATAATTGGCATAATAGTTGGAGTATTTAGCGGATTTGCTTCTGTGAGCCTTAATTTTGGACTCAAAAAAGTATCTGATTTCTTTATAAAATTTCATGGTAATTTCTATTTTATTTTATTTCCTGCTATGGGTATATTAATAACAGTATTATTTTTGAAATATGTAATTAGAGATTTTGAAGGGCATGGTGTTCCTGAAGTCATTCATAGCGTAAGTATGAAAGGTGGTTTTCTCAAAAAGCGTTCTTCTGTATCAAAATTGATAGGAAGTCTATTAACCATATCAAGCGGAGGTTCTGCAGGGCCTGAATCCCCTGTTATAATAAGCGGTGCAGCAATTGGTTCAAATGTAGCAAAATATTTGAAAACTAATGACAAAATAAGGATAGCTGCTGCTGGCTCTGGTGCTGCTGGTGCTATTGCAGCGATTTTTAATGCTCCAATAGCAGGGATTATTTTTACAATGGAGGTTATACTTGGAGAATGGTCCACATTAAATATGCTTCCAGTTGCAATATCTTCTGTTACTGCAACTATAATAAGCCGTATGTTAAGTGGGAATCAAATACCTTTTAAACACCATTTAATAAATGTAAGCATTAATGATATCTTTGCTGCTGCGGGCTTTTCAGTTTTTTTGGCAGTTTTTGCTCTATTTTTTGTGAGAGCTCTAAAATGGATTAAGCTTCTTTTTGAAAAAAGCATAAAAAGTATTATTTTTAGAGCTATTTTGGGAGGGGGATTAGTTGGAGTAATAATAATTTTTTTCCCTGTTGTAAAGGGCGAGGGTTATGAAGTGGTACGAACTTTAATATCAGGAGAATTTTCAAGTACAATATTGATTATATTTGTGTTAATTGTAATGAAGATTCTTGCAAC
This sequence comes from Candidatus Aminicenantota bacterium, assembly GCA_030610885.1. Classification (GTDB taxonomy): domain Bacteria; phylum Acidobacteriota; class Aminicenantia; order UBA2199; family UBA2199; genus JAUWNT01. The sequence continues at coordinate 16,046 of JAUWQW010000004.1, forward strand.
CAGTTTTACGTTGGGTTCAGGAGGTGCTGGCGGAGTTTTTGCACCATGTCTTGTTATTGGGAGTCTTTCAGGGTATTTATATTTTCAATTATTAAGTGCAATTTTTCCACAGGTTCAATTTTCTGGATCAACTCTATTTGCATTGAGTGGGATGGCAGGAATTTTGAGTGGTACGTTGCAGGCTCCTTTAACGGGAATATTTTTAATTGTTGAGATAACTGGTGGCTATGATGTGATTTTACCTTTACTTCTTGTTTCGTTTCTTACATTAACAATAACAAAGCTTATTGAAAAACATTCTATATATCAATATGATCTTGCTGAAAAGGGTTTATTGTTAAGACCCAGGACAGATGCACGCATATTGTCTGATATAAATGCAGAGGAATTGCTTGAGAAAGATTTGATTACTGTAGATTCGGAGATGTTATTAAAAGATTTAATTCCTTTGATAAAAGAATCCCACAGAAATTATTTTGCTGTGGAGGATAAAAAAACTGGTAAATTTCTTGGGATGGTAAATTTCAATGATATAAAATCTTATATATTTAGTTCTGATCTTATAAAATCAATTATAGTTGAAGAAGTTATGGAAACAGATTTTCCGCGAATTTCGATTAAAGATAATGTTGTAAATATATTGAATAAATTTGATCAATCAAGAGCATGGAGTCTTCCAGTTGTTGAAGATGATAAATTTCTGGGTCTGATTTCAAAATCCACTATTCTTGATCATTACAGGAAAGAGTTAAAAGCTCAGACTGAATATTAACATTTTTATTAATGAATAGAAGGTAAAATTGACAAAATTTCCATATGTTACTATAATATTGCTTCTTTGCCGGAGTGGCGGAATTGGCAGACGCATCAGACTCAAAATCTGACGAGAAATTGCTCTCGTGAGGGTTCGATTCCCTCCTCCGGCATATATAAGCTTTCTGAAATTTATTTTGTTTCCAAAATATTATTGATTTTTAATAGATTATGTTATATGCTTATTTTTATTTAATATATAATAATAAATCTAAAAAAATTACAAGAGTTATGATGAAAATGAAAAGATTAACTTTTAAAAAAGGCATTCATCCAAAAGAATTTAAACAAATCACTGAAAATTTAGAGATTAAAGAGGTTCCTGTACCTCCAAAGATTATAATTCCAATAAGACAGCACATTGGTGCACCTTTAAACCCGGTTGTTAAAAAAGGTGATAGGGTAAAAACTGGACAGATAATCGCAGATTCTGAGGCTTTTGTATCTGCACCCGTTCACTCAAGTTGTACAGGAATTGTAAAAAACATTGGAGATTACCCAACTCCTCTCTCTCCTTCAGATACATGTATTGAAATTGAAACTGAAGAAAAAGAGGAATTTGATTTTGATCTTAATTCCAATATTGATTATAAATCGTTATCAAAACAGGAGATACTTAAATTAATTAGAAGAGCTGGAATTGTTGGAATGGGAGGAGCAGCATTTCCTGCTGCTGTAAAATTTACCCCTCCTAAGGATATTCACATTGATACAGTTATTTTAAATGGGTGTGAATGTGAACCTTATCTTACATCTGATTATAGAACAATGCTTGAATTCCCTGAAAAGATATTAGAAGGGCTAAAAATTATAATGAGAGCTGTTGAAGCAGAGAGAGGAATTATTGGAATTGAAGATAATAAACCTGATGCTATTGAAAAGATGTCTCAGCTGGTTGATAATGAATCTAATATCAATGTTCAAGCTGTAAAAACAAAGTATCCTCAAGGAGCTGAGAAGATGCTTATCAGTGCTCTTACTGGAAGAAAGATTCCTCCAGGTGCCCTTCCTTTCAGTATAGGTGTTGTTGTCTCAAATGTTGGCACTGCTGCAGCTATTTATGATGCAGTTGTAAAGAATATACCTTTGTATAAAAGAGTACTCACCATAACTGGTGAGGTTTTGGAAAATCCAGCTAACCTTTTAGTTAGAGTTGGAACACCATTTTCATTTCTCTTTGACTATATCGGTGGGTTTTTAGATGAAGTAACAAAATTAATACTTGGTGGTCCAATGATGGGCATAGCTCAGTTCACACCTGATGTGGGTATTACAAAAGCAACATCCGGGATACTTGTTATGGGAAAGAGAAGAGTGGGTAAGGAATTTAATTGCATAAATTGTGCAGAATGCGTTAATCATTGTCCAATATTTCTCGTTCCTACAAAGATTGTAAGATTTGCTAAAAGCGAGATTTGGGATAAAGCAGAAGATTATGGTGCTATGAATTGTATAGAATGTGGATCATGTTCCTACATGTGTCCTTCCAATATACCCCTTGTTCATTGGATAAGAGTAGCAAAAAGCAAAATAACTGAAATAAAAAAATCTTCGGGGAAATAAATATGGAAAATAAATTTAATCTAATACTTGAATCATCTCCTCATTTTAAAACAAAAAGGAGCACTCCACAGATAATGTATGTTGTTATTTTGTTGCTTCTACCTATGTGTATTGCAGGGGTCTATTTTTTTGGATGGGCTGCGTTGATAAGAATTTTATTAAGCCTTGTAACTGCTTTACTAACAGAATTTATCTTTTTAAAACTGAGAAAAAAAGATATATCCCCCGTTTTTGATGGTTCGGCTGCAGTAACAGGCATTCTTCTCGCATTGACTCTTCCTCCTACATTGCCTTTATCAGATGTAGTTATAGGCTCAGTAGTTGCTATTTCTATAGGGAAACAATTATTTGGAGGACTTGGATATAATATATTTAATCCTGCTCTTGTTGGAAGAGCATTCTTGCAGGCGGCATTTCCTGTTGATATGACAACATGGGTAAAACCTTTTTATTTTAATTTGGATTCTATAACTAGTGCAACTCCTTTGGGAGGATTTAAGATTGATGGTGTGTCAACAGCTCTCAATAAACTGACTTTGGGAAATACTGGCGGTTGTATTGGTGAGACATCAGCAATATTGATTATAATAGCTGGAATTATTTTGATTTTATTAAAAATGGCTGATTGGAAAATCCCTGTAAGTATTATAATAACTGTATCTGTTTTTGCTGGGATCTTACATCTACTTGATCCTGTAAAATATCAGGACCCTCTATTTTATCTTTTTTCAGGAGGATTGATGTTGGGTGCTTTTTTTATGGCTACAGATATGGTGAGTTCTCCAATTACTCCGTTTGGAAGTATAATATTTGGGGTTGGAATCGGCATTGTTGTTATGGTAATTAGAGTGTTTGGTGGTTTGCCTGAAGGTATGATGTATTCGATATTATTTATGAATTGTTTTGTGCCTCTTTTAAATAGATATACAAAACCTAAGATCTTTGGCGAGGTATAAGATGAAGATGAGTGAAACTTTAAGAATGGTTATTGTTCTTACATCAATTTCAATTATATCCGGCGCTTCTCTTGCGGTTGTTGATTCTGTAACAAAAACAAGGGTTAATCTTAATAAACAAAGCGCTTTGAGCAAGGGCTTAAAAAGATTGATACCGGGGGCAGATAATTTTAAGAAAGAAGATATAAATAATAATGGAAAGATAATTGCAGTATACAAGGCAGTTAAGGGTGATACTCTTGTGGGATGGGGATTTCATCTTAAGGGTCCTGGATTTTCGGATAAAATTGAAATTATTGCTGCAGTAAATCCCAAAATAACCAGATTACTTGGAATTGAGGTTTTAGAGCAGAAAGAAACCCCAGGTTTGGGTGATAATATGAAAAAAGAAGGTTTTCGCAAACAATTTAAAGGGCTTTTTGTTAATAGAAAAATTGAGTTTGTAAAAAACAGGATTCCTGAAAAGGGCAGTAATAAAATACAAGCAATGGCAGCTGCAACATATTCAACTAGATATCTATTGGATATAATAAACGATAATATTAAGAAAATAAGACATATGAATAAAATAAGACATATAATAGGGGGTGGAAAGTGAAAAAGGCCACTCCTGCATATGAATTTTCAAAGGGAATATGGAAAGAAAATCCTATTCTGGTTCAACTTCTGGGCATGTGTCCAACACTTGCTGTTACAAGCACTGTAATAAATGGAGTGGCAATGGCTCTTGCAACTTCATTTGTCTTGATAATGTCTTCTCTAATAATTTCCTCATTACGGAAAATTATTCCCTCCTCTGTAAGAATTGCCTCTTTTATTGTAGTTATTGCAACTTTTGTTACTCTTGTAGATAGTTTTTTAAAAGCCTATTTTTATGATATATCAAAAGCTCTTGGTCCATTTATCCCATTAATTATTGTTAATTGTCTTATTTTAGGAAGACAGGAGGCTTTTGCTTCCAAGAATACAGTAAAAATGTCTATACTTGATGCTTTTGGTATGGGAGTGGGTTTTTCCCTATCTCTTTTAGTTCTTTCAACTGTAAGAGAAATTCTAGGTTTTGGTACATGGTTTGGAATTCAAGTAATGCCTGATTTGTTTAACCCCTGGATGGTTATGATAATGGCTCCTGGAGCTTTTCTTACTCTTGGTATTATGATTGGTGCTTATGGGATTTTTAAAGGAAAGAAATCAAAAGGAGTATAAATAAATGGAATTGATATTATTGTTTATTTCTTTTGTAATTGTAAACAATTTTGTTTTAAGCCAGTTCCTTGGTATTTGTCCATTTCTTGGGGTATCTCAAAGGATAGATGCTGCTTTTTCAATGGGACTTGCAGTTACTTTTGTAATGTCAATAACTGCTGCTGTAAGTTGGGCTGTTAATAACCTTATATTGAAAAAATTTGGGCTTGAAATTTTGGAATATGTTGTGTTTATTCTTGTTATTGCTTCATTGGTCCAGCTTGTAGAGATGTTTGTAAAGAAGGTTAGTCCTCCGCTTTATAGAGCTTTGGGAATTTACCTTCCTTTAATTACTACAAATTGTGCTATATTGGGTCTTGCTTTACTTATTTCATTAAAAGAATACAACTTTTTACAGGGTTTAGTAATTGGAATTGGTGGAGGTGTTGGATTTACTCTTGCTCTTGTTTTAATAGCTGGTATAAGGGAGGAATTAGAAGCAGCTGATATTCCAGAGCCAATGAAAGGTGCGGGAATAACCTTAATTGTTTCCGGGATTATGGCTTTAAGTTTTTCAGGATTTGCAGGTTTAATTAAGTAAGGTATAAAATGAGTAGTTTAATTATTTCAATTTTAACGATGGGAGTTATAGCTGCATTTTTTGCATATGGTTTGTCAATTGCACAGAAAAAATTTAAGGTTGAAGAAGACCCAAAGATCGATGAGGCGGAAGAGGTATTACCTGGCGCAAATTGTGGAGGATGTGGTTTCCCTGGTTGCAGGGCGCTGGCTGAATCTATAGTAACTGGGGAATCTAAACCTGATAGTTGTCCTGTTGGTGGCTCAGAAACAGCAAATGCAATTGGGAAAATACTTGGTGTTGAGATAGAAGAAAGCGAAAGAAAAGTTGCTGTTTTAATGTGCAGGGGAACTGAAGAAGCAGCCAGGATAAAAGCATATTACAAGGGAATTGAAACATGTTATGCAGCTACAATTGTTCAAAAGGGAAATAAGTCTTGTTCTTATGGTTGTTTGGGTTATGGAGATTGTGTTTTAGTTTGTAATTTTGATGCAATTAGAATAGGTAATGAAGGCATTCCTATTGTAGATAGAGAAAAATGCACAGGATGCGGTATGTGCATTAAAGCTTGTCCCAAAAATTTACTTGAGCTTCATCCAATTTCAAGAAAGTTCTTTGTTTTCTGTAAATCTCTTGATAATGGGAAGGCTTCGAGGGCTAATTGTAAAAATGCCTGTATTGGTTGTAAAATCTGCATAAAGGGTGCTAATGATGAAGAGATTGTTGTTGAAAATAACCTTTCTAAAATAAATGATGTTGAAATCATAAATAATGAAGAAGCAATGAAATGGGTTGGAAAATGCCCTACAAAAGCAATAGGCTTTTTGGAGTAAATCTTTTTTGAGTGGATAGTTATAGTTTTTCTGCCATATCTTCTTTTAAAACGTGTCCAAAGTCATTTGAGTACAAATATATAAAAAAGATTCAAGAGGCTTTTTTTTCAATAGAATCATATATGGGGATCTCTGTGCATGAAACTTTAAAATGGGCATATGAACAAAAGCAAAAAAATATTGAATTACAAATAGATGATATTAATAATCAGTATAAATATTTTTGGGATAAAGGGTCCCTTTCAAAAGTAAAAGTAATTAAAATAAATAATAGTATTGAAGATTATTTTAATCAAGGACTTGAATTATTAACATCTTATTTTCAAAGAGTTTTCTGTTCTGATAAAAGTGAGTCTTTATATTTAGAACATAAATTTGAATTTTTTTTGGATAAACATATTAAATATAGAGGGGTTATTGATAGGGTCTCAAAAACTCAAGATAAAGTTATTAGAATAACTGATTTTAAAACAGGCAAGATATCTCATCCTTTGAAAACTCTTCAACTTCCATCTTATGCTTTATATATTTTTGAGAATAATTTAGATACTAAAATTGAGTTGTCTTTTGAAGATCTAAAAGAGAAAAGGGAGATCATAGTTCCTTTTTGTAGAGAAGATGGGAAAGAAATAAGGTCAAATCTAATAGAAGAAATTACACACATAAAGGATACAAATGATTTTAGAGCACAACCTTCTATTTTGTGTATGTGGTGTGGCTACAATAAAATATGTGAAAATCCACATGATTCAGTTAAGAGTACTTTAGAGAACAAAAATTTTTTTAGTTTAGAAGATGAATATGAAAAATGTTGTCCAAAGTGTGGTGAAGTGTTGGTGAAAAGAGAGGGAAAATTTGGAAAATTTATTGGATGTAAAAATTATCCTGAATGTAAATATACACGAAAAGAATGGTAGTGTAAAGATTTCTCACTGTTTTGGTTAAGTCTAATAGTTAAGTGTATTGAGGAGATAGAGAGAAAAAACTAAATTATTACAAGTGCTGAGTTGACTTGTAAGGTAATATTTATTATACTAATTGTTAAAATCTAAGACAATACTACATCTATATAGTTAGGAGGATATAATGCGTAATGTTTTAATTATGGGCGCAGCTGGAAGAGATTTTCATAATTTTAATACATTTATGAGAGGAAAAAGAGAAATAAATGTGGTTGCCTTTACAGCTACACAAATTCCAGGTATTGATGATAAAAAATACCCAAAAGAACTCGCTGGAGAAGATCAGTATCCTGATGGAATTAAAATTTTTCCTGAATCAGAACTTGAAGATTTAATTAAAAAATTTAATGTTCAGGATGTATACTTTTCATATAGTGACGTCCCTTATAATTATGTGATGAGTAAAGCTGCTAGTGTAAATAATGTAGGGGCGAATTTTATAATGTTAGGCCCAAATGAAACGATGATTAAGAGCAAAAAACCTGTTGTTTCAGTTTGTGCTGTAAGAACAGGGTGCGGAAAGAGTCAGACATCAAGAAAAGTTGCTAAAATTTTACAGGAAATGGGATATAAGGTTTCTGCTATAAGGCATCCTATGCCTTATGGAAATTTAGTTGAACAAAAGGTTCAAAGATATGCATCTTTGGAAGATCTGAATAAAAATAAGTGTACTATTGAAGAAATGGAAGAATATGAGCCTCATATTGTTAATGGTATTACAATATATGCAGGTGTTGATTATAAAGCTGTATTGGAAGAAGCTGAAAAAGAGGCTGATGTTATTTTGTGGGATGGTGGCAATAATGATTTCCCATTTATAAAGTCAGATCTTGAAATAGTTGTTGTAGATCCTTTCAGGCCAGGCCATGAGATCTCTTATTATCCAGGAGAAGTAAATTTCAGGAGAGCAGATATTATTGTTATCAATAAAATAGATACTGCAGATCTGGGAAATATTCTAAAAATAAGAGAAAATATAAGGAAATATAATCCAGATGCTGTTGTTATTGATGCTGCTTCTCCCGTTTTTGTAGATAAGCCTGATGAAATAAGGGGTAAAAGAGTACTTGTTGTTGAGGATGGTCCAACACTTACACATGGTGAAATGAAAGTTGGAGCAGGAGTAATGGCTGCTTTTAAATATGGTGCAAAGGAGCTTGTTGACCCAAGGTCATGTGCAACTGGTGAGATTGCAGAGACCTTTAAGAAATACACTGAAATTGGAACATTACTTCCAGCAATGGGATATGATAAACAACAGATAAAAGATCTTGAAGATACCATTAATAGTGTTGATTGTGATACTGTTATTATTGGAACACCAATTAACCTGAATAGGATTATAAATATAAATAAACAAGCAGTAAGAGTTACTTATGAACTTGATGAAATTGGAACACCAACATTAAAGGAAGTCTTAAACAAAAAGTTTGGAAAATAAGATTAGGAGGGAAAGTTTATTCTTTTTAAGAAAAAAATAATTTTAAAATGAGAAATAATTTGGTTTTTGAGTTTAAAAAAGGAATTATCAAACTCCAGCAGAAAAAAAACCAAGGAGATAAAAGTGGAAGTAAATCTTAATATTGATAATAAAGATATTGTGCTTATCAAAGATCGTTTAGAGGGAAAATCAACACCTGTTAAACTGGATGATTTGACTCAATATATTGCTCTTTTAAAGACTCAGGATAATAGAAAAAATAAGGTTAAGGTATACAATCCAAATTGTGAATACAAAGTTGGAGATCTTATCTGTAAGGAATATCATGGGAAACTTCCTGTTGGTTCTAAAAAGAGCATTGAACTAAATAGAGGAGTTGTTCTAAGAGTTGTTAAAGCAAAGGAAAATTTTGGATTAAACCAGATTAAATTAGATTATGATGGTACTTCAGTGTTTAGAAAATATACAGAATATTTGCACAGACAAAAAATTGATTTATTGTTACCGCATAAACAGAAAAAACCATGTGAGAAAGTCACATATTTACCTGAAGCTGATGACCCCAGAAATATTCAGGACCCACTTATAGATAAAGATTTTATTACTTTGAAGAAGAAATTAATTGTTGCAATGCGCAAAGAATCTGATATTGACGTAATAAATGATGAAGCTCTACTTGATAAAAATTTAAAAAAAATCGAACCTGAAATCTTTGATAAAATCAAAGCTTTTTTAAAGGAAAATAAATGTTCAGAAACAACCGAATTTTTGGTTGAGAATTTTTTGAAAATTAAATCTGATGAAAAAGAATTCAAAGCTTATTGTTTTGCTTTAAATTATAGGATGGAAATGGATTATAAAATTGATTTTCAATTGGTGAATCCATCAGGGGAGGGAAAGTGGAATTTAATCTCAGTAATATATTATCTGAAAAAAAATTCTTTGATAAGTGAAGAAAATCTATTATTAAAAAAAATTATCCTAAAAGACAAAATAAACATTGCTAATAGAAGAAAAAAATTTGAGGAAAGTGTGTTTTGTGATGAGTTATATCGATATTTTTTAACTGAAAGAGAAATATACTCAGGTGCTTTAAGGTTAAAAACTGGAATTTACAATTTTGGAGAGTCTATTGAAATTGAAGCAATTGACATTAATACAAAAAAAACTTATACATTGTTTTATTATGTAGATGGAAATTTGATTCTTGGACTTAGAGACTTATTTGATAGTTACAAAGCATTGCAGGGGATGAGTTTAACCTTTGAACAGTTAGGTAATAACAAATTTCAAATTAATGTGAGAACTAGCAAAAGGGGAACAATAGCTGATAAAATTGTTTATGATAATGAAAAAAAAGCATTTAAACCAGTTGATGAGAAAATGGCATCTCCCGTTTTTGTAAGTAAATCTATATTCCTTGAATCTGATATTTATAGTGTTGTATATGAAAGGATTGATGAATTTAAGAAAATTGAGACATTTAATAAATTAATACATAAAGTATTTCTTGAGTTTGGAATTAAAGAGAAAAATTATGAAATTCATATATTAAAATTATATCATATTTTGGATCTTATCTTCCCAGTATATTTAAAAACGGTTGAAGATGTTATATTAAGTAACCCTGAATTTATACCTTCTGAGAAAATGCCCGGGGTTTTTTATCTTGATTCTGATTCTGTTATGGAGATTGAAGAAGAAGAAAAGGACAGACGTGAATTAATGGTTGAAGAAGCACTGAAAAGAAGGGAAATAATAAGAAAAGGAAAAATTAAGGAAGAGTTAGAAAAAAAAGATGAAATTAGATTAAAAAGAGAAGAAAGGCGAAGGAAAAGAGAAGAAGAGATGAGAATGAAAGAGAGGATAATGAAAGAAAGAGAAGAGAGAAGGAGTACAGAATTCAGAAAAAGAAAAGAAAATCTGGAAAGAGTTAAGTTTGACAAACCTCATGAGCAGTTAAGATCAAAAGAAAGAGAAATGGGCGAGAGCAAAGATTCAGGTTTAAAAAGAGAATTTAGACTAAAGGATAGGGATGAGGTGTTTAAAAAAAGAGCCATAGTCTCAGAATTAGATATTATGACACCTTCCGAGAAAGTATCTGCTAAAAGAGCTCATGCGAAGAAGATAAGGGGAAGGGTCGATTTTGAAAAACCCATAAAAACAAAAAAGATTGTAGATAAAAGGGATATTGAAGAAGCTATAGATCTGGATGAAATAAAAAAAGAGATAAAACTGGAAAAATTAAAGGAAAAGGTTTTAGATAAAAAGAGAGATAATGTGAAAACTGAAATAAAAAAGAAGGTAGCATATAAAGATGGTAGCACTTTTGGAAGTGTGTTTGCTTCTAAACTTGATGAAATCGTTAAAAAACAGGATGATAACAAGGGAAAGAAAAAGAAAATAAAATCTAAAAAATGAAGCTTATATATTCAAAATGGATGAAAGAACTTGATTCTCAAACCATAAACAATATAGGTATTCCATCTATAGTTTTAATGGAAAACGCTTCAAGAGGTGCTGCAGATTTTTTTTCAGAAGAATATGATCTTAAAAGATACAAAAATGTCGTCATAGTAGTAGGAAAAGGTAATAATGGGGGAGATGGTATTGCTTGTGGTAGGATATTATATCAAAAAGGTTATAATATTGAATTTGTTTTACTTACATCTTATGAACGATTTAATATTGACCCTAAGATAAACTTTAATATAATAGAAAAAATAAACCTGAGACATTCAATAATAAAAAGAGCAGATGAATTAAAGATAATCCTTCAAAAGTATAATAAGTATGATACTTTTTTAATTGATTCGATATTTGGGATTGGGATAAATAAACCTGTTAAAAAAGGATTTTATTCTGAAATTATAAATTTAATAAATGAGTCTGGTTTTAGAGTTGCTTCAATTGATATTCCTTCTGGGATATCTGATTCATTTATCCCAGAAGAAGGGATCCATATCAATGCTGATATAACTGCAACTTTTCAAAATTTAAAAATATCACATATTTTTCCTGATGGTAATAAATATTGTGGGAATATAAGGGTAATAGATATCGGGATTCCAAAAGTATTGGTTGAGCAGAATAAATATTATATTGAGATAATTGAGCCTTCTGATTTTGGAAATTTGTTTCAAAAAAGAGAAATTGATGCACATAAAGGGAAGTATGGACATGTGCTTAATGTTTCAGGCTCCATTCAAAAACCTGGTGCTGGAATATTAAGCTCTTATGCGATTTTAAAAGCAGGTGCAGGATTATGTACTGCTGCTGTTTGTAGCGAGAATAGATTGCTTGTGGTTCAGGCTAACCCTGAAATAATGACACTTGTTTACAAAAATAATATTGAAATTCTAAAGAGATTAAAGGAGTTTGATTGTATTTTAGCAGGTCCTGGGCTTGGGGATAATGATAGTATATATGAGATTGTTTCAATGTTGATAAAAGAATCTGAAGTACCTTTAATTTTGGATGCAGATTCTATAAATGTTTTAAAAAACAGGAAAAATATACTTAAAATAAAAAAGGGTAATCCTATTATTATTACACCACATATTGGAGAGTTTTCAAGGCTGACTGGTTTATCTGTTTTGGAAATAAGTAAAAATAGTATTGCTATTAGCAGAGAATTTGCTATGGAATTTAATGTTTTTGTGGTCTTAAAGTCACACAATACACTTATTGCAACACCTGAAGGTAATGTTTATGTAAATCAAACAGGTAATCCAGGTATGGCTACTGCAGGTAGCGGAGATGTTTTAGCAGGAATAATTGCAGGATTTGTCTCTCAATTTATAGATAAATATCATTTAGATGTTATTCTTAAATCAGCAGTTTTTTTACATGGATTCTCCGGCGATATAGCTGTTAGAAAAAAAGGTGAATTAAGTCTTATGGCTTCTGATATTATAGATTGTTTTTCTGATGCAATTTTAAATTTAGATGATTTTAAAAGTCAATTCGAATTCTCCTGATAAAACTTTTGAAATAGGAGAAAAAATCGGGCAACTCTTAAGAGGCAATGAAGTAATCCTTCTTTGCGGAGATTTGGGAGCAGGTAAAACTCTATTTACAAAGGGTATTGCTTCTTCATTGGGAATAAATCCAGATAATGTTGTGAGTCCTACCTTTGTCATAATGAATAAATTTGAGGGTGATTTACATAGCCTTTCACATTTTGATTTATACAGATTAGGGGAAAATATAGATAATAATGTTCCTGAAATTGATGAATATATTGATGAAAACATAATTGTTGTTGAATGGGCACAATATTTGAGTCCTTCATATTTTAGATTAAAGAATTCAATTGATATTAAATTTAGAGTTAGAGACAATTATATAAGAATCATAAAAATTAAAACAAGCCTTGATTATATAACTTTTGATTCCTTTTAGGGAATTTCTTGTAAAGTTTTATTTATTAAAAGAAAAAATTTACTCCAAAATTAAAGGTAAGTCCACTCATATCGAGTTTTTCAAAACCCTCAAAATAGGATGAGAGATCATCTTTTAAATATAAATATCTTGCTTCAAGAGATATACCAAAAGATCTTCTTATCTTGAATACAATTCCTGCTCTACCATTAAAACCTATGGAAAGTTTATCACTTTCAGCATAACCTTCACTTATTGTTTCCTCTTCAAAGTCAATAAAATCTCCCCATTGTTCATATTTCCATGCATATAAACCGCAGCCGCCACCTATGTAAGGAACAATCCTTTTTCTATGGCCAATTGGATACATTTTAAGGTTAATTTCGAATGAATTTATTCTAAGAGAAAGGTTTTGATAGATAGGACTACCGTCATCATATTCGTAATCCCTGTACATTGAGTATTCTTCATGTTTATAATGACCTGTTTCAAAAGAAACAGAAAGTTTCCTGTTAGTAAAGAATTCATATTCCATTGCATAATAGGCATCACGAAAATCTTCTTTGTTAAAGGTTAGGTTCTCGATGTTCACATCCCATAGGTCAGAACCTAAAGATGGCACAAACAACCCGATTTTAAAATTCAAGCTATTTTGAGCTTTTAAAGAAAAAAAACCAATTGTTATAATTAATAAAAAAATAAAAAATATTTTTTTCATTTTTTACCTCCAAAAAATGATATGCAATTTTAATGCCAGGTTTATTTAATAAAAAACATGAAAAAGTGTCCTATTTTTAGGACATAATATGAGAAAATGTAACTTTTTTGTGACAAAATGAAAGATGCAGGCATTCTGTTTGAAGGGTAATTTTGATTAATTTTTTGAAACTTTTATAAATGGAAATATGATAATTGTGATAATGCCCATTATAATAAGTGCATAGCTTAACCCAATATATTGGGCAAAAAGTCCCATTAAAAATGAAAAAAGTGCTGAAAAAATGGATTTTAACTGTGATTCTCCTGAAAGTCCAGTTGCCATAATATGTGAAGAGATAAATTCACTTATGTATCCAATGTTAAGGGGTCTTCTTAGATTTTCATTCAGGAATGTTAAAACAAAGAAAATGATTGAAAAAATATATAGGTTAAAACCTAGAAATAATCCAGATATTATAACAAAGATTGCACCTGCTACAAAAGTAAGGTTAATACCAGAGGGAATATTCTTGATCTTTTCTGAAAAGGGGCCTGCAGCTCTTGATGCGTATGAAGTTAATATATATAAAAAAAAGTAAACTAAACCTATGAGAATCGAACTTTTTTGTTTTGTGTCTAAAAAAGTAAATAATGGCAGAGCTAGAGCATAGTTTTTTAAAATAGGCTGTAAATAATCTTTTGTTCCTTTATGAAGACCACTAAAAACTGAGGAATTCATAAGTGCCTTAATTGTGAATTTATCTTTAAATATATTAATAAAATCTCTTATTGTTGATTTTAACCTTTGTTTAATCCTGAGAACAAGATTACCTTTTAATGGTTTTATTTCTCCGTCAAGAGATTTTGGATAAGAAAACATTAAAAACAGTTCTAAAATATATGGAATAATGGATGCGAGAAATACGATTTTGTAAGAACCTGTGCGAAATACGAGACACATAGCAATAATAGATGACAGAGCTGAGCCTAATTGAGAGGCGCTTCTTGTATGCCCATAATAGTGTATTTTTAAGTGTTTTATTTTTTTAATCTCAAGGTAAGATAGGATCATAGCTTTATGAGTTCCTGTGCGAAAAGCCTCACCAATAGAGAAAAAAATCATTGCAATAATATATGAGGTGAACCCGGGAACAAAGTAAAAGATAATAAAAGAGAAAATATATGAGGTAAAAGAAAAAATCATAGATTTTCTTCTTCCAAAACTATCTGCAATTATTCCGGTTGGAAGTTCAAATATATTTGTTGAAATTTCTCTAATTGAATAAAGTATTCCTATCTGTATGTAATTAATTCCCATTTCCAGGAAAAAAAGTATGAGAAAGGGTTCAAAAAAGCGAAGGTTTTTCAAAAAACCATATGCTGAAAATTTATAGAATTGAAGATTCTTTGGAATCTTTTCCATTTTACATTATAGCATATACAATGGGTATTTTTTTCGTCATTTAAAGTCTTTCTTTTTACTTTAAAAAGTGTTAAAATGTCGCTTGAATTTAAAAATAGGAGAATCGGATTATGACAAAAAAAATTATTATTCTTTTAGTAGTTACTTTTTTCTTAGTTCAGGGCATTGCTTTTAGTGCTGGGAATGAAGTACCGAAAAAAGCCTTAAAATTAGAGAAAAAGGGAGATAAAGCTCTACAAAAGAGTGAATTTGATAAAGCAATGGAGTATTATAATGAGGCATTAAAAATCTATGCAGAAAACGACCAGATTCATTGTAAAATCGCGTCCGTATTTACTGCTCAAAAAAATGATATCGAAGCTGTCAATCATCTTGAAAAGGCATTGGAGATAAATCCTGAGAATCAAATGGCAGGTAAAGCATTAATTCAAAAATATTTTATATTAGGTAATGAACAGTTAAGACAGAATAAGACTGATAAAGCTAATGAATATTATTTGAAGTTATTGGGAGTTTCAGGTGCAGAAAATCTGGGAAAAGAGTTTTATTCAAAAACAATATATCAGCTGGGAGTTAATTATTTTACTATAAGAAAGTATAAGAAATCAAATGAGCATTTACTGAAATTGGTAAAAATGCCTGGGATTGAGACTGATTCTGCTAAATTTTTCTCAATAGCTCATTATTTAATGGGTATGAATTTTGTTCAGCTGCAAGATCTAAAGAAATCAAATGAATACTTATTGAAATTTTTAGAAATGAATAAAGAGGATTCATCCAGCCAATTTGTAGCAATAGCAAACTTTATTATTGGTTCAAATAATTATGAATTGTTAGAAAAAGAGGCAAAAAAGATAGAAAAGGATGCTTCAATAAAAAACATAAGAGATAAAAAGATAAAGATTGCTGAATTAGCTAAAGAAACAAAAGATATTGAGCCTTATCTTAAAAAGGCTATAGATATTAAGCCAGATCTTGAGGATGCTTGTAAATATTTAGGTAATTATTATATGAGATGCCAGAGTAAGGAAGAAGCTTTAAAAATTTATAAGTTGCTTGTTGAAAAATTTCCAAATTCTCCGCAAATATCAGCTTACAAGAAGATTGTACAAGATATTGAAAAGATGATCTCTGTAGAGAAGAAAGATAAATAGTTATAACACGATATACAAGTAAGTTAGTTCGATTTAATATTTAATCTAAAATTTATATGATGGGATTCTTATATAAATTTTTTTAAACAACCAAATTCGACAGCAACTTGACAATAACAGACTTAGATTAATTTGATAATTATTTAATTAGGTATTGACAAGCCTTAAAAATTGTACTATATTGTTTTTTGGATAGAAAAAAAATATATTGTGGAATTATTAATGTTATACATTTCACAGAATAAGGAGATAAAATATGGGAAAAATTATTGGAATTGATCTTGGAACAACAAATTCATGTGTTTCTATAATGGAAAAAGGAGAAATAAAGATCATAGAGAATTCTGAAGGGGGTAGGACAACTCCTTCTGTTGTAGGATTTACAAAGGATGGAGAGAAGCTCGTGGGGCAGGTTGCAAAGAGGCAGTCTGTAACTAATCCTGAGAATACCATCTATTCTATAAAGAGATTTATGGGAAGAAGGTATTCTGAAGTGAGTGAAGAAATTAAGATGGTTCCTTATAAAGTTGTAAAAGGACCAAAGGATGGAGCTAGAGTTGAGGTTATGGGAAAACAGTATTCTCCTCCTGAAATATCTGCTTTGATTTTGCAGAAATTAAGGAAGGCAGCTGAAGATTATCTTGGAGAAAAGGTAACAGATGCTGTTATTACTGTTCCAGCATACTTTAATGATTCACAAAGACAGGCAACAAAAGATGCAGGGAAAATTGCTGGACTTGAAGTAAAGAGAATAATCAATGAACCTACAGCAGCAGCACTTGCTTATGGCCTTGATAAAAAAAAGGATCAACTTATTGCTGTTTTTGATTTTGGTGGTGGAACTTTTGACATATCAATTCTTGAAATTGGTGAAAATATTGTTGAGGTAAAATCAACAAATGGTGATACTCATCTCGGAGGAGATAATATTGACCAGAGATTGATTAACTGGATAATTGATGAGTTTAAAAAAGACCAGGGGATCGATTTATCAAAAGATAAAATGGTACTTCAGAGGTTGAAAGAAGCTGCGGAAAAGGCTAAAATTGAACTTTCAACAACAATGGAAACTGAGATAAACCTTCCATTTATTACTGCTGATGCTTCTGGGCCAAAACATCTTGTAATGAAATTAACAAGAGCAAAATTTGAACAACTTACAGGTGATCTTTTAGAAAAAACCCTTGCCCCTTGTAAGATTGCTGTAAAAGATGCTGGAATTAGTCTTTCTGATATAAAAGAGGTGGTTCTTGTAGGTGGTTCAACAAGAATTCCAAAAGTTCAGAAAATCGTAAACGATTTTTTTGGGAAAGAGCCATGTAAGGGTGTTAATCCTGATGAGGTTGTTGCAGCTGGAGCTGCAGTTCAGGGAGCTGTTCTGGGTGGAGAAGCAAAGGATATACTTTTGCTTGATGTAACTCCGCTCTCTCTTGGAATTGAAACTCTTGGTTCTATAGCTCATAAACTGATTGAAAAAAATACAACTATTCCCACAAAGAAAACAGATGTATTTACAACAGCTGAAGATAATCAGCAAAGTGTTGAAATACATATTCTGCAGGGAGAAAGGGAAATGGCTCAGGATAACAGGACTCTGGGAAGATTTACTTTGACTGGTATTCCTCCATCACCGCGTGGAGTTCCTCAGGTGGAAGTAACATTTGACATAGATGCAAATGGTATACTTAATGTTTCTGCAAAGGATAAGGCAACTAGCAAGCAACAGGCAATAACTATCACATCATCAAGTGGATTGTCTGAAGAAGAGATTGATCAGATGATTAAAGATGCTGAAAAAAATAGAGAAGAGGATAAAAAGAAAAAAGATGCTATTGAAAATAAAAACAAATTGGACCAACTTGCATATGGGCTTGAAAAACTCGTAAAGGAGAATAAGGATAAGATACCTGAAGATATGGTATCTGAGGTTGATGAATCTGTTAAAAGTGCAAAAGAAGCTGTTAAAAGTGAAGATAATGATCGGATTTTGGAAGAGATTGAGAAGATCAATAAATTAACATCCAAGCTTTCTACTGAACTTTATAAAACTGCAGATGCTCAAGCTGAACAACAACCTCAAGATACTAAAGAGGCTGAAGAGAAAAAAGAGGAACCCAAGACATCTTCTGAAGAAGGAGAAGTTATAGATGCTGAATATGAAGATATAGATAAGGACAAAAGTAAAGAATAAAGGCTATCCCCATTATATAAAAGAATCTCTTATTTAGAGATTGAAAAAAAGGCAGCTCTTTTTAGAGCTGCCTTTTTTTTATATTTTATTGAATAAGATTTTTTAATCCAAATCAGAAACCTTCGAAATTGGACCCCTGAAAGTTACATCATCAAATTCCCTGAAATGAGCTTTGCCACATTGAATTCTTTGTTCTTCGCTCTTTCTTAATTGTTGCCCTTTAGATTTTGTTTCTGCAACAAAATAAACTTTCGTTTCATTCTTTTTTATCAATGCCCAATCCGGGTTATATTTTCCGATTGGTGTTTTTATGTGAAACCAGAATGGCAGTTTGAAGTAAAACTCAATATCATCTCTGGATTCACATTCCTTTGCAAATTCATATTCAATGTTTGAATCGATAGGAATTATGTTATTGTATATTGTTTTATTATTATTCTTAACTTCGAATTTGAGTTTATCTAAATAAATATTAATCTCATCATCCTCGAAAAGATGCATTTCATATTCTTTGTTACTGATTTTCTCATATTTTATTCCATTGATGATCAATTCATTCAGAACTTCTTGAATCCCTTTTATAGTATAATCCATAAAAAGTTGTGGATTAATGAGCACATCATTTAATCGTTTGGAATTTTTCAATATCTGTAAAATAGTAGAACGGGTTAACCCTGTTTTATTTTGAATATAATTCAAAACATCTGGAATTAAGAATTCATTTTCAATATAAATCTTTTTTGAACCTTTTATATCAAACCCAACACCTTCATCATCATATTTTATGGCTGTTTTTGTCGATTTTAAAACAATCTTTGTGATTTCCGGGTTTTTTTTTATTTCATTCGAAGCTTTATCAATCAAATCGGAACTTTTGTAATTTACACGATATGTTGTTTTATATTTAATTCTTTCCCAGATTTCTTTGAAGTTTTCATCCAGTTCAAAACCTTTTCTGTATTCAACTTTTATTCTATCTCTTTTGTTCTTGATTCTGCCTTTGAAAGAAACACCACAATCATCTTCAATCTCTTTTTGAAGCTGCTTTGCAAAATCTTCATAACTCTCATTTGCTATCACAGTTAAGCGATTAATATTATTATCAAAAATTCTTTCGCCATTCTGGTTTACGGAAAGCCTTAAACCTCGTCCGATTTCCTGTCTTTTCTTAAGTTCGGATTTGGTTTCATTTAAAGTGCAGATTTGAAAAACATTAGGATTATCCCAGCCTTCACGTAATGCAGAATGACTGAAAATAAATCTCAAAGGTTCATTTGAGCTCAATAATTTTTCTTTTTCTTTCATGATCAATTTAAAAGTATCGATGTCTGATTGAGATTTTGCAGACTTTTGAGAATCCTTAAAATGACCTTTCTTATCCTGTGCAAAGTAACCATTGTGAACTTCATTTATCGAAAATGGAATTAAATCTTTGTATGCTGTTTTTTCTGAATATTTATTAAATATCTCTTCGAACCAAACTGCAAATTTACCTTTCAATAAATTCCCCGATTCATCATACTTCCTGTAATTAGCGACTTTATCTACGAAGAAAAGAGAAAGAACTTTTATTCCCTTCTTTTGTAAGATTCTTTCTTTTTTGAAATGTTCCTCAATTGTTTTTTCTATCTGGAATTTCATTATTTCATCAGTTATTCCGCCACGAGACTCACCAACAAAAATATCATCTGCGTTTGATAATGAAATACATTCATTGGAAACATCTATCTCGTTGATGATATAACCGTTTTTGTAAATTTCTCGATAATTGGACAATTTATAAAGGTCATCACCAACATTGACAGTTATGGATTTTCTTTCTGCACTATACGTCGTGTTTTGAATTATCTCCATTTTTGCCGATGTTTTTGTGGTTGTGGAATATACTTTTTGAAGATTTATAAAAGCATCATTAAAATCATTTTCCGAAACTACGGAATCAACCTCGATATGTTTTACCAGACCGAGATCATAAGCCTGAACCGGATTCAAACTGTAAACCAAATTATAGAAGTTTGTGTGAGTTGCTGAATATCGAAGGGTGCAGCAATAATTCAGGTTTTCAATAGCTTTTTTGCGAATCGGAGTTTCCATATTTTGCGGTTCATCTACAATTACGATCGGATTTGTGTATTGAATGAATTCTATCGGTTTTTTGCCGTTTAATTTATCATTCGGTCTATTGATTATATTTTCATCTTTGGCAAATGAATCAATGTTTATTACCAAAATTTGGATATTATTATTTGTAGCAAAACCGCGTAAATTAGAGACTTTTCCTGAATCATAGACCTCAAAATTTATAGGAGTTTTATCATAAAGGTTTTGAAAATGTTTGTGAGTGATTTGCAGATTTTTTATCACACCTTCACGAATGGCAACGCTTGGAACAACGATTACGAATTTCTTGAATCCATAATTTTTGTTTAGTTCATAAATCGTTCTCAGATAAACATAAGTTTTACCTGTTCCGGTTTCCATTTCAACGGAAAAGTGTTTTCCATCTAATTCTTTTGAAACAGGTTCTATCCCATTTTGTCTTTGAACGGATTGCAGGTTTTTCAGGATTTGTTCGTCATTCAAAACGATTCTATTCCCAACACCGGTTTCGGAAAATTGCAGACTTGTATCGAAAAATGTAAAATCCAGATCGCTTTGATTTAGCGGTTGTGCTTCAAACAAATCCACGATTGATTTTATTGCTTCTAATTGGAAGTTCTGATTCGGATCGAATTTTAGGATCATATTTATGACACAAGACTGTTCACAAATAATGTGTACAAGCCGTCCTTTTCATTGTTTTTGTATGCTCTCAAAAAGGATTTTACTTCTTTATTTTTATTTATGTAAATTATACCAATATTGTTATTGCGAAATAAATCAGTATCAACATTTTTTAGTGATTTTTCCAATAAAGCAACATAGCAATAGTCTGCGAATTTCTTATAACGAAGTGCCTGACAAAAAGCTTCTTTCCATTTACTAAGTTTTGCTTCAACAGCAACAATGGTAGCTTTTGATTTTTCGATTTGTTTTGTTCTCTTGTAATAATTGTTATTTCTACTAATTAATCCAGCAAGCATAAATTGTTTTAATAAATTATATTTAAGATAATTGGAAGAGTAGGATGAATATTGAATAATACTTTCAAATGGAATCCATTTATTATATTTCATTGAAATAAGTAAATTAACTTCGAATATGTTGTTGAAAGAATAATCCATAGAATTATAAACATTTTTTACAGCTACAACATCTGCGACTCCATAACCAGAATTTATTTCATTTTTAACAATAGAATAACCTTTTGTATTAATAAAATACTCGTTAATAATTGGAATCATTTCTTTTTCATATTTCATTTTAACACCTATTTTAAAAATTCTGAGAATACTTCAAACCAAACATCAATATAATATAAAGGTGGAAGTTTAATATTTGCTTTTTGAATTTTACGAATATTTGATTTTGCTTCCTTTATAATCTCTAAAAAGTTAAAATTATTATCATTTATTTGATTGATTTCATTCATACGCAATTCTAAGAAATGACATTTACTTGCTTTAGAAATTGATGCTAAATCATATTTGTTTTTACAGAATTTACAATCACATCTTAGTTCAGCAAATTTTTTTAAGATTTCTACCGCTAATTGAACATTGACTGTTAAAAGAGCTTTTTGAATATAGTATTTTCTATTCATAGTATAATGAGATTGCCTATTTGAAAGAAGCATTTCCGCATTGAAACTTGAAAGTGAAGCTATCCCTTGTGAAAAAGCATCAATTCCCAAATCCAATAGACCTAAGCCTAAAGTACCAACTCGAGCAGCAATAACGGGACGCTTAAGTTTTTTGAATTTCAGTAATAAATCAATGTATGAGTATAATTGAGAAGGATTTGAAGTTTTTTCGTAAATATTATTTATATAAAATATAAAACCATCTGGTAAGATCCTTGAAAATTTATTAATTAATTCGAGCCTGTTTTCTTCATCAGTAAGATCCTCGATATCTAAACAAATTCCAGCATAAACATCATGAGGAATATCATTTTCACTTTTAAAAGCAATTGACTCTTCAAGTAGTTTTAAGTCAATAGATAACCATGGATCATTTATGGATTTAGAATAATGAAAAGGAGCTACTAAAAATTTTGTTTTCCATTTTAACTGCCAGGATAATACATCTGCAACATATTTTGTTATTGAGTTTAAAGATTCTAATTTACCAGGTGTAAGTCTATTATATTTGTCATAGATATATGGTAAATTAACAAGACCTTTCGTTTCTGTAAATTTTGAATAAGTAAGTCTATTTGTAGAAGGATCAAAATAGAAGGGAATATTAAAAGATTTCAAATCAATTAATTGAGCTTTATATTTAGGAAGATAATTTGCTGGAAATTCTACACCATCAATTCTACCATTATTCTTTATATAAGATTCTATTTCGCCTTTTTCATTGTGCATAAGACGGATAAAAAACTTCTTTTTTTCGAACGATTTATCGTCTTCATTTTGTAAATCTATGTTTACTTTAAAAAACGGAATTTCATTTAATATATTTTTTAATTCATGAGCATTCTGAAAAGGTCTTAAATAAGGTTGTTTTTCTAAAAGTTTAAGTATTATATTTTCTAATAAGTTTGAAATATCTTTAAGTTTTTCACTTATTCTTTCAGGTGGTTTTTTTACAATATTATTTAATAATACAAAGATGTTTTCACCAGAAAAAGGATATTCATTTGTAAATATATAATAAAGTAAAACTCCAAAAGAGAATAGGTCACTACGAAAATCAATTGATTTTCCTTCGATGATTTCAGGTGACATGAATAAAGGAGTACCTACGATTTTACCTCTTGTTGTTATTGTGCTGTAATCAAGCATTTTTACTAAACCGAAATCAAGAAGTTTTACATTATCATCTTTTGTAATGAAAATATTAGCTGGTTTTAAATCTCTATGAATTATTGATTGACTATGTATAGCAAACAAACCTTCAAGTATACCTGAGAAAATTTCCTTCATTTTAACTTCGTTAGAAATCAATTGCTCCCTGAAATTATTCAGATATTTATTAAAATCCATTCCTTCAATTAATTCCATAACAATATAATAATGTTCAATATTTTTATCCAACCAAACACCGCTATCATAATATTTTACAACATACTCTGATTTTACTTTTTGTAAACTTCTAACTTCTCGATCAAATCTTTTATAACCTCCTGATTGGATTTCGTCGCTCATTGCTTCAGGTTTTAATATTTTTATTGCGAAAATATCATCATTTTTTATTGCTTTATATGTATGACCAAAAGCACCACTTCCAATTGCTTCTGTGATTTTATAACCATTAATATTTAATCCAATCATTCTGTCATCCTCACACTACCTTAAATTCGATTCCTGCATCTTTCATTTGCAAGGTTGTATTGGTCTTTAATTGGTCATTTTCTTCAAAAAGTTTATCGAGTGTTATTACTTTCTGCGGTTTTGCTTCAATGATATTTTTTACAATTTCTTCGTTTATCTCTAATAGAGCAATTATCAGTTCATTGTCATTGATTTGAAAATAATTATTTTTTCTTTCAATTTTACAATTCAAATATATCCCGGATTTTAAAAGAAGTTCATAAAGCATATTTTCTTCGATTGATCCTTCTTTTACCGGATTTACAAATGTAAGAAGTTGTTCTTCTAATTCTTCTTCGGTTTTAAAATTATCTCCTCGCCAGATCTTGAAATTGGATTCCCGCAGTTTGAAAACTTTGAAACCTAAATCCTGTTTATTTTCTCCAAAATTCAATTTTTCTTTTTGTTCGTGTTCAATTTTCTTTATTACTCTGCGTATTCTCTCTTTTCCAATATCTGCAATTGTTTTGTAACCAGATTTGAATGCTTCTGATTTTATGTCTGTTTTTTCGGGAAGTTGCACCATTATGAATTTGCGGTCTCCACCATCCTCTTTGTTGAGATCGAGAACGGCGTGGGCAGTTGTGCAAGAACCGGAGAAGAAATCGAGGATGATGTCATTAATATTAAACGATGAATATTTTATAATTGTTTTTATCAATTCAACAGGTTTTGAATATGGAAATACTATAGACTCGAAAATTTCCTTTATATCTGCTGCAGAATTAGCATTTAGCACATTATTAATTAAATTTTTTAATGGAGCTGAACGTTCAATTTTATTATCTGTATTATCAACAAATAAATAATTTTTGTAACATACAGCCCAGCCGCTTTCTTTTGATTTAGATTTTCTAAATTCAATAAAATTATTTTCAATAGCCCATTCGACTTTCTTTTTACTCCATTTCCAAATCCAACCTTCATCAATAAATTCTTTCCTACCATTTGGATAAGTTACAGTACCATCTGGACACATAATTGGATAGTTTAATGATTTGCTATATTGAAGACCTCCTCTATCTAAATTATCGATGTAATATTTACCTCTTTCATCTATATATTCATCAGATAATTTATATCTTTTAATATCATAAGAATCCATATTCCTTGCAAAGAATTTTGAGGCTTTTTCATATAATTTTGCATAAATCAAAATATATTCAGTAATATTTGCAATAGTTTTTGCATCTGAAGCGCCAGTTTTTTTTTGCCATATAATTTGCACTACAAAATTCTCTTCCCCGAAAATTTCGTTCATAACCATTCGTAGATTGTGAACTTCATTATCATCGATTGAAATAAAAATAACACCATCATCTCGCAGTAAATTTCGGGCAATGAACAAACGAGGATACATCATTGTGAGCCAGTTGGAATGGTAATGTCCGCTTTCTTTAGTATTTTTGTGGTAAAGATTTTCGTTTATTAAAAATCCTTCTTCATCTTTTTCACCGGAACGTTGTAAATATTCATTTCTATTTTCAGCAAATTTATCATTATAAATAAAATCGTTTCCTGTGTTGTAAGGCGGATCAATGTAAATCATTTTAATTTTACCGTAATATGCTCTCTGCAAAACTTTCAACACTTCCAGGTTTTCACCTTCAATGAAGATATTATCGGTGTCATCAAAATTAATTGATTCCTCTTTATCAGGAATTAATGTTGCAGTTGTTTGAGTTTGAATTGCTCTGAAAGCATCGGATTTTCCAGCCCAGTTTAGAACATATCTTTCATCGCCAAAATTTATATCATCTCCAAAAGTTGACTTCAGTTTTTCCCAATCGATTTTATCTTCATTAAAAACCTGCGGAGCAATTTCTTTTAATCTGCTTATCAAATCTTCTTTTGTATTTAATGATTTTCCATCCATGTTAAAATCCATTTTTAATTATATCGAAATATTAAAGGGATTGTTATTGATTGTCAAGTGATTATTGAATAGGGTTTTATAATCCTTTGAGATAGGGTTTTGTTTTTGCATAATTTATAAAAACTTTCTGGAGTTTTTCAGATATATTTACAATTTCATTACTGTATATTAATAAAAATATCTTTGCTGAATATTGCTTGAAATTTTCAAGATAACACTTTTTTACGGGATTTTTTGTGGGAGATTTCAATCGTAAAGGATCTATATATCTTCTGTTTTTCTGGAGACCATAGTGCAGGTGTGGACCAGTGGATCTGCCTGTATTCCCAACGTATCCTATTGTCTCTCCCTGATTTACCTTTATGCCTGAACGTATTCCTCTTTTTATTCTATTCAGGTGATAGTAATGGCTTATATATTTATTTGGATGTCTTATCATAATATATCTGCCCATTATGCGATTATACCCTGTTTTTGTTATATAACCTGTGGCGGAGGATCGGATCTTTGTTCCTACAGGAGCTCCAAAATCAACTCCATTGTGTTTTGCAGAAAACCCTAAAACAGGGTGGCGTCTCATTCCATACCTGGAGGTTACTCTCATAAATGGGAGCGGACACCTTAAAAACATCTTTTTAACTGCTCTGCCATCCGGATGAAAAAAGGCAGTTTTGCCCTCTGGATTTGTGTATCTTATGATTTTTATTGATTTACCTCTATTTATAAATTCTGCAGCAAGTATGTGCCTATATTTTATAAATTTATTGTTTAGATGTTTCTTTTCTACTAAAACCACAAAAGTATCATTCTTTCTAATATCTCTGTTAAAATCTATATCATACTCATAAAGGGATGCAAGAATATCTGCTAATTCAGGTTTTTCTCCAAGCTCTAAAATTGATTCAAATAAAGAATCCTTTATTTTTCCTCTAATAATATCTGTTTTTATAACATAAGGGATAATAATTAATTTACCTTTAAATGAACCATGTTTATCTTTTACAATATTAAGTAAGGAATCCGGGTCTACCTCATATACTATTTTTTTAATTTTGTTATCTTTTTTATAGAGAATGAATTTATTCCCAGCTCTGATTTTCTTTAGATTATAAACAGGTTTTATATCAAAAAAAAGTTTATATGCAGTTTGGCGTTCCATACCTGCTCTTTCTAAAACATTAATTATTGTATCTCCCTTTTGAATTTTAGTCTCCAATTTGATTAATTTTTTTTGTGGGGGTACTTTTTTTATTGAGTTATCTGATTTTTTGTTTTTTATTACCTGAATATCTTCTTTTTCATTTTTTTTTACTAAAAAAATAGAGACAAAGATTACAATTGTAAAAATAAGCAAAATTTTTATTTTATTTTGTAAAAAAAATCTCTTTCTAAATTTCATAGTGTTATTTTAATCTAAAAGAGTAATAAATTCAAATTTAAAACTCGTGCACCCTATTGCAACAGTTCTGCTTTGTTTGCCCGTACGTTAATTTGACCTGTTTACGGTTCATCTCATTAAAATTCCAAACTCACTTCGTTCAGACAAAGAAATTTTACCTCATTTCATTCGGCACATTCGCTTTACCGAACAGGTTCCCAATTCACTCCCTGAGGCAATTTCAGCAGAACTGTCGCTTATTTTCCAAAACTGAATAAATACAGCTCGTGTACTTGAGTTATATCTGATTTTTGATATAATGATCTATCATGTTTAATTTTATCATACGAAAAATATTTGGAACAAGAAATGAAAGAGAATTAAAGAAATTCATCCCTTATGTTGAGGCAATAAACAACCTGGAATCAGAGATCAAAAAGCTTTCAGATGAGGAACTTAAGAGTTTTACAAATAAATTTAAAGAGAGACTGGATAAAGGTGAAACTTTAGATGATATTCTTATTGAAACCTTTGCAGTTGTTAGAGAAGTTAGTGTAAGAGTTCTTAAAATGAGGCATTTTGATGTCCAGTTAGTAGGTGGAGTTATTCTTCACCAGGGAAAGATTTCTGAGATGAAAACAGGAGAAGGTAAAACACTTGTTTCTACTTTACCAGGTTACTTAAATGCTCTTTCGGGTAAAGGTGTTCATATTGTTACTGTTAATGACTATCTTGCACAAAGAGATTCAGAATGGATGGGTGGAATTTACAAGTTTCTTGGTTTATCAGTGGGTGTGATTCAGCATGATATGGATGAAGATTTAAGAAAAGAGGCATATAGAGCTGATATTACTTATGGTACTAATAATGAATTCGGTTTTGATTATCTGAGAGATAATATGAAATTTGAGGTTGATGAGTTGGTTCAAAATGGGTACAACTTTGCAATTGTTGATGAAGTAGACTCAATATTAATTGATGAGGCGAGAACTCCTTTGATTATTTCTGGTCCTACTGAAGAATCCACATCCTTTTATTACACTGTGAATGATTTTGTGAAGCGTGCAAAAAGAGCTAATGAAAATTATGAGCTGGATGAAAAATCACGAACAGTTGTTTTAACAGAACATGGTATAGAAGAAGCAGAGAAATTTTTTAAAATAGATAATTTATATGATCTTACAAATATGGATACACTTCATCAGGTGAATCAAGCTCTAAAGGCACATCTTCTTTTCCAAAGCGATAAGGATTATCTTGTAAAAGACAATCAAGTATTGATTGTTGATGAGTTTACTGGAAGAATGATGCCTGGAAGGAGATATTCTGATGGACTTCATCAGGCATTGGAAGCAAAAGAGAATGTTAAAATTGAGAAAGAATACCAAACACTTGCTCAAATCACATTTCAGAATTATTTCAGGATGTATGATAAATTAGCAGGAATGACAGGAACAGCTATAACTGAAGCTGCAGAATTTGACTCGATTTATAATCTTGATGTATTGGATGTCCCTACTAACAGACATCTAATAAGAACTGAATATCATGATGTTATTTATGGGAGTAAAGAGGAGAAATGGGATGCAGTTGTTAATGGAATAATGGAATTAAATAAAAGAGGTCAACCTGTTCTTGTTGGAACAATTTCAATTGAAAATTCTGAATTATTGAGTAGAAAACTTAGAAAAGAAAGGATAAAACATGTTGTTTTAAATGCAAAATATCATGAGATGGAAGCTGATATCATTGCTCAAGCGGGAAGACTTGGTTCAGTTACAATAGCAACTAATATGGCAGGTAGAGGAACAGATATTTTACTGGGTGGCAATCCAGATTTTATTTTAAAGGATGAATTAAAGAAAAAAGGATATAGCGTTGAAACTGCTCCTGAAGTTGTTTTAAAAAAGTGTCAAGAAGAGGCTATTGAGCTTACGGAAAGAGAACATAAAGAGGTTATAAAATTGGGTGGACTCCATATACTTGGAACAGAGAGGCATGAAGCAAGACGAATAGATAACCAGTTGAGAGGAAGGTCAGGGAGGCAGGGAGATCCAGGCTCATCAAAGTTTTATATATCTTTAGAAGATGATTTAATGAAAGTTTTAGGAACTGATAGGATAAAAGGACTTTTAGTCAGGGCTGGTATGACCAATGGAGTCCCTATTGAACATAGGTTTATAAGTAAAGCAATAGAGAATGCACAGAAGCAGATTGAGAATCAAAATTTTTCAATAAGAAAGCACTTACTTGAGTATGATGATGTAATGAACAAACAGAGGAAGACAATTTATTCAATAAGAAGGGATATACTTTATGGAAAGGATCTTAGGGATCATATAGTAAAATTAGTAGAGGAGATATTTGAGAGTATTTTTGATTTTTATGTAAAAGAGAATAAAGATCCAGATGAATGGAATTTTGATTCTCTTCAAAAGGAGATTCTTTCTCAGTTTGGGTTTGATATTAATCAAATTTTAAATAAAAATTTCAGTGATCTAAACTATTTTGAGGTTAAAAAAAAACTTTCAAAGCATTTAATATCAATCTATGGAGAAAAAGAAGCTCTTATCGGAACAGAACAGATGAGAGAATTAGAACGAATGATAATGCTGCAGATAAGTGATTCTCAATGGAAAGATCATCTGTTGAATATTGACCATCTTAAAGAGGGTATAGGATTAAGAGGATATGCACAAAAAGACCCTTTAATTGAATATAAAAAAGAGAGTTTTGATCTATTCGAAGAACTTCAAAATCGCATAGAAGAGGAAGTAATTAGATTTATATATCTATTTCATCCTGTTGAAGAAGAGGAAATAGAAGATTGGAAAAAAAGGAAAAGAGCAAAACTATCAAAACCAACCTCAAAAATGCCAAAGAGAGGAAAGAAAAAAAAGAAAAAGAAGAGGAGATAGAATGAAGGAAAAATTTTCAACATATGAGGGCTTAACTTTTGATGATGTTCTCCTGGTTCCTGATTATTCTGAAGTTACTCCTCAACAGGTTAATACATCAACAAAATTAACAAAAAATATAAACCTGAATATCCCTTTAATCTCAGCAGCAATGGATACTGTGTCAGAGTCCAGAATGGCAATAGCTATGGCTCAAATGGGAGGGATTTCTATTATTCACAAAAATATGAGTATTGAACAGCAGGTACAAGATGTAAAGAGGGTGAAAAGGTCAGAATCAACAATGATAACTAATCCTTTTACTCTAAAACCTTATAATAAAATCAGAGAAGCACTTCAGCTTGTAAAGGAAAAGGGAATTTCCGGGCTACCTATTGTTGATGATCAAGGTAAGTTAAGAGGCATTCTTACTAATAGGGATATAAGGCTTACCACTGATGTTGAGAAAGAGATAAAGCATTTTATGACTTCTGAAAATCTTATTACAGCTAAAGAGAATATTTCAACAGAAAAAGCTAAGAGGTTGCTTCTTGTAAATAAGATTGAGAAGCTCCCGGTTATTGATAATAACAATAATCTTAAAGGTTTGATAACTTTAAAAGATATTATAAAGTCAGAACAGTTTCCAGATGCTTCAAAGGATAAAAAGGGGAGGCTTCTGGTAGGAGCTGCAGTAGGCACTTCTAAAGATACAATACATAGAGTCAAAGCATTAATTAAAGCCAGTGTTGATGTGATTGTTGTTGATACTTCTCATGGTCATTCAAAAAGGGTTATGAAAATTTTGGAAAAAATCAGAAGTCAATTCCCTTTAATAGATTTAATAGCGGGTAATATTGCTACATATAAAGCTGCTCAAGATTTAGTTGATTTAGGTGTTGATGCAGTTAAGGTGGGTGTTGGTCCAGGTTCGATCTGTACAACCAGGATGATAACAGGCGCAGGTATGCCCCAACTTACTGCTATAATGGAAGTTGTTAGAGCAGTGAAAGAAAGAGTACCTGTAATTGCAGATGGTGGAATCAAATTTTCAGGTGACATTACAAAATCAATTGCTGCAGGAGCTAATTCTGTTATGCTTGGTTCAATCCTTGCAGGTACAGATGAAAGCCCCGGGGAATTGATTATTTACCAGGGCAGATCTTATAAGAAATATCGTGGAATGGGCTCTATTGGTGCAATGAAGGATGGGAGTAAAGATCGATACTTTCAGGAAGAAGAATCTGTAGAATCAAAATTAGTACCAGAAGGAATAGAGGGTAGGGTTCCATATAGAGGAAGCATTATGCAATTGATCCCACTTATGATCGGGGGTTTAAAAGCAGGTATGGGCTTAACAGGGTGTAAAAATATTGAGGAGTTGAGGAAAAAAGTTACATTTGTAAAGATCACAAATGCTTCATTAAAAGAGAGTCATGTTCATGATGTTATAATAACTGAAGAATCTCCAAATTACAGACTGGATTGAAGAGAATGAGATTTTTATTTAAAAATCTCATTATTCTTGAATTAATGCGATTTATGTATGTTAAAAATTTAATATTTTAGATTTATTAGCTTGTAATCAGGATTTCCAAACCCAATATCTCTTGAATGATCTATCTGGATTTTATATGGAATATTATAGGATAAATCGGGTAATCTCTTTTCAGATCTTTTTTCAACAAGATCAAGAGAAGCAGTATCAATCGCAACCGGGTCAAATGATATCAATACTCCAATATCAGAAGTGATCTTTTCAAATCCTTTCATACAATCACAATCCTTTGTAATTCTATTGAGAAAATTGATATAAATTATTTTCCCTTTATTTACTTTAACAACGCCCATTGCGTGTTCAACTATCTTTTTTTGAAGTTGTTCATATGTTTCCTTCCAGTTGAATTTAACTGCATTAAACCTACATATTGCAAGGCATTCTCCACATCCAATACATTTTTTTACGTTTATTACAGCTCTATTTTCAATAAAAGAGATTGCACCAGCAGGACACCATTTTATGCACTCCTTACATCCTGTACAATTTTTTTTTATTATTGTTGGTTTTGCTGTTGAATGCTGGATCAATTTTCCTTTTCTACTTGAACAACCCATTCCCATATTTTTTAATGCTCCTCCAAATCCTGTAACAATATGCCCTGTAAAATGGGATACAACAATAAGAGATTGAGCTTTTACAATAAGAGAAGCAATGCCTACCTTTTTGTATATTTTGCCAGGGATATTTATTTGTATTTCCTCATCCCCAAATAAACCATCGGACATAATAATTGGTAAACCTGTGTTTTTATAATTAAAACCATGTTCATATGCAAGATGTATATGGTCAACAGCATTTGAGCGTTTACTTTTATATAATGTTGATGTTTCAGTTAAAAATGGTTTTGCGTTTTGTTCTTTTACGATTTCACCAATCATTTTAAAGTAAACGGGTCTAACATACCCTTTTGTACCCTGTTCACCAAAATGTGTTTTTATTGCAACCATATCTTCTGGATCTATAAAGGAAAAAAAGTTATTATGCCTGATTGCTTTTTCAAGTTTGTAACATATCAGGTCATCTTGCTCATTATCTTCAATTTCTATAAAAAAAACTCTCTCTTTCATTTTAAATGTCCCTTATTTCTAAAATATTCTAATGCAATCTTGGTTTCTTCAAGCAAAGGGTGTGCAGAAATATTTTGTGCTACAGCCTTTTTCATCCATAATTGAGGAATAACTTTTCCAATAACACACATTCTCTCCATCTCTTTTTCCAGGTTTTTACCCCTTAGAAATTTCTCAATCTGAAATTTTATAAGAAACCCGATAGGATAATCTGGAAGATAGAGTGCACAGTCTATCATATGGGAATAAATTGCAAGTATTGGCTGGTCTTTTATATTAAATATATCTGAATAATATTTGTTCCATATATGTTTTGCTATTTTTATAACAGCATGTTTCAACTCTCGGGGTTCTGCTTCAGGGTTCTTGTATATCCAATTCCAGACTTTCATATCAACAAGAGAAACTCCCATAATTTCATAACTCGACCATAGAGTGGAAAGAACATTATAATACCATGAATCTATGTTTTCATTTGCCTGGTCAAGGATTTCAAGGTCTCTTGTTTGGAACACAAAGGCAAAAGCTTCTGTAAATGCAGTGTTTGGAACACCATGAAGCATATAATGATCTATATAATAAAGTGATAATGTCTGCTCAACACAATGCCCGAGTTCGTGCATAGCCGTGTTAAATCCTTTGTAATTCATTCCCTTTTCAGTAACTCTTGTTCTTAAATGTGATAGGTCAGTTCTTATCTCAGGCCCCCATGCATGACCTGCGCCTCTGGCAGGTTCAACCTTTATTTTTGAAGATATGAACTCAGCTTTATTTTTTGAAAACCCCAGTTTAATCAGGATATTCTTTATGTTTTTTTCAAAAGATTCAATGTCGGGATATTTTTTTAACACAATCTTATCGAGTTCTGGTTCCGGGATTGAGTTATTTAAAGCAAAACCATTGTACCATATATCAAATGGAAGAAGTTCTCTGTTTAACCCTTTTTTGATAATCTTTGCAGTTGATCTTACATGTTCTGAGCTCAAAACTTTTTCGAATAATTTTTCAACCTCTATCTCTGGAATCTCTCTATCAATATTAAATTTCCTTTTAATATGTGTGGAATAATTCAGATAATATTTATCAACCCTTTTTAATGCCTTAAAAATTTTAAGAAAATGATCATATCTTGTATCTGGTTCTGAAGAAAAATTGATTTTTTTACCATACTTAATAACCTCATTTTTAAAGGGATTCCACACAAATTCAGGACTATTGATCACATTTCCGGGAATATCTTGATAAATGATCCTGTTCATCACATTATAGATCATATTCTGCTTAACAAGACCTTCGGGATTTTGATATGCAGCTTTAATTTCATCGCGCAAACCCCAGTGACTTATTAATTTTAACTCTTCAGGGAAATATCTTGTTCCATTGTTATCAATTAATCTGTTCATATAAATGTTGTATTCTGAAATGTAAGCCTCAGCATTTGTGAAAACTTCAGAGATCTTCTGGTTAATTATTGATGGAATTCTTGAGATGAATAAATCTCCCACTCTTGCATAGCTCCACTCTTTTCTGTCCCATTTTTTAGAGGAATTTTCCTTTTCATCTAATGTATAATAGGGAAAGTTTAACAATATAAAAAAGGCAATTTTATTTTTATAAAGATCTTCTTCCAGATGAGCAAACGGGTCATATTTCCCAAAATCCATATCAATCGGGAGTATGCTTCCTGAATCAAGATGTAATGGCCGTTTTAAATCAATGTTTAATCTGTTTAGATTTCCATATAAGATTTCAATATTTTTCTCAATTCTTTTAAAGTTTTCAAAAAGTAATTTATCATTTGATATAAAATTTTTTTTACAAAAATTGTTAAAGTCTTGTATGTTTCCATCTTTTTCACACCAGAAACAGGAAACCTGTTCAATTCCTTTTTGAATCCTGAATCTGTGTATATTTCCATGCTCTTCTGTAATTTGTTCTGTTAAAGCATCTTTAATTTTATCATTTATTCTCATAGTTTCTCTAAATTATTATACATCAAAATGTAAAATATATAAAATAGATCTCTTTATTTTTCATTGTTTTGAATTATAATTCAATTTTTTGGATTTTTTAAATATTTTATATAAGAAATCCTCACTATAGAAAGCTTTTAGTATTACTTCAGATTGGTATTAATATTGCATAGGATATATATTAAATAAATATATAAGAGATTATAATAAATTGAATGAAGAGTTAATTTTTTATAAATCATTTAAAAGGAGGTGTTTATGAAAAAATTTAGTTTTTTAATTTTTGTCTTTTTTCTCTCTTTTTCACTTGTTTTTCCTCAACTTTCACAAACAGGAATGATTAGAGGTACAGTAGCAGATGTAGAGGGACAGCCTATTCCCGGAGTTACAGTTACTATTAAATCTCCATCTCTCATTATTTCTAAAATTGATACTTTATCGAACGAAAATGGTGCATATCGTTTTCCTTCTCTCTCTCCCGGTACTTACGAAATTGTATTTAAATTAGAAGGATTTAAATCGCTTTTTAGGAAAGGCATTATTGTTCATGTAGGTGAAACTATCACAGTAGATATTGGTTTGGAGCTCGGAAAGATTGAAGAAGAGATTATTGTAACAGGTAAAGCCCCAACCATTGACAGACAGAAAACAACCAAAACTGCCACTCTTGATTCTAATTTTATTTCAGGGATTCCAGCTACAAGGACTTTAGGTACTTATTTTAATATGACCCCCGGAACTACTGGTAATACTTCTCATGGTGGATCTGTAAGAGACAACACTTACAATGTAGATGGAGTTAATACTACAGATGGAGTTGTTGGTACTGAAGCTCTTTTCTTCAGTATGGATACAGTAGAGGAAATATCTGTACAGTCAGGTGGGCTTTCAGCTGAATATGGACAGGTGCGAGGAGCTGTTGTTAATGTTATAAGTAAATCAGGAGGAAACACATTTCATGGTGCTATTGATGTTTTCTACAGACATGAATCTCTTAAGTCAGATAACACTAAAGGTACTCCTCTTGAGGGTGAATCAAGTGGTGCTAAGTTCGAAATGGAGCCTGGTTTTAGCTTAGGAGGCCCAATAGTCAAAAACAAGCTGTGGTTTTTTGTAAATCTCAGCTTTAACAAAAGAGAAACATACGTTTCAGGCTATCCTTACAACAAAGATGAAGATGTACCAACTGATGACTATAGGCCTTATCCATATTTAAAACTCTCATATCAACCCAATAAAGATAATAAAGTTATCTTTTCATACAGGTATTCAGACATACAAAGACATCACAGAGGCGCCAGTAGATACCAGTTAGAAGCTACTACCTGGGAACAAAAAACAGCAACTCATGTTTTCAATCTTCATTATACGAAATTTATTGGTTCTAATTTCTATATGAATATCAAAGCATTTATGTACTTATCTCAATTTAACTTGCTTGCAAAAAATGATGAAGCTAATTGGTATGAATCTACTAACTATCTTAATACAGGCAGCCATGGATATGATGATATAAATCCTCGTGATAGATACTCCATACAAGCAGATGGTACATTTTTTATCGATAATTTCATGGGCTCTCATCAGGTTAAAATAGGAGCTGAGTATATGCAATCAAATTCAGGAAGAGAATTACGTTTTAAACAAGACTCTGCAGTAAGTGATATGTGTTTCATTACTACTTATAATGGTTCTCTATGGTATGGTACTTGGTATGCTCCATATAATACTAAAGAAATAACAAAAAACATTTTTGCATATGTCCAGGATACATGGAATATAGGTTCGAAACTTACAGCTAATATTGGAATCAGGTTTCAATATATGAGAGGAATTATACCTAAACAAAACGAAGATGAGGGCGACCAGACGCTTTTTGGTTATGCTTATAATAGAAGTGTACCCGAGGCTTTAACCCCTTTAAAATGGACTACTCTTGCTCCAAGGCTTGGACTTATATATGATCTGTTTGAAGATGGTAAAACATTACTTAAGGCTAGTTTTTCAAGATATTATATGGCAAATCTTTCACAGTGGTTTTCAGGTGCCAATCCGAACGGATGGGTATATTATGGTGGTGTGCTTAATTCAGATGGGAGTGTTGCTTATCCATATAGTATTGGAATTTCAGGACCTGAATATGCTACCAAATTCGGATATGAAGATCATGATGCAAAAGCTCCATATACTGATGAGTTTGTTATTGGTTTTGAGAAAGAGATTTTTGAAGATTGGTCTGTTGGAATCAGATATATTAGAAAATGGGATAGGAATCTATTAGAAGATGCGAATTCGGAAGCACTTGATATGGATAAGCTAATGAATGAAGGCATACTTGAATGGACTAATTTTGCTCCTGTAACAGTAACGGATACTTTTGATAATAGTACAGTAACTTTCTGGGATAAACTTTCTTCAATACCTTTTAAAGGTTATACAATTAATCCTCCTGATGCTAAAAGAGATTATGATTCAATTGAAATTACTCTTAATAAAAGGTATTCTCATGGATGGCAGATGAAAGCATCCTATGTATATCAAAATTCAAGAGGATTAATAGGTACGGATTTTGGTGATAGCTGGGGAGGTACAGGCTATTATGATAGCCCGAATAGTCATATAAATGCTATTGGAAGATTCCCGCTTGAAAGACGCCATCAGTTCAAATTTCAGTCTACTGTTAAGGGTCCGTTTGGTTTAAATCTTGGAACTTATTTCAGGTATCTATCGGGTGGCAGGTATACAAGAACAATAAACAATAACGATTTGGGATTGAGCCTTTTCCAGGGTAGTACAACTATTTATGGAGAAGAGAGAGGCTCAAGAGCTTATCCTGCTGTGGCTATTCTTGATTTGAAGCTTGAAAAAAGGTTTAATATTGGTAATTTTACTCTTGTTTTATTTGGTGATTGTTTTAATGTGCTAAATTCTGGAAAGGCAACCGGAGTTCACACATCTTCGAGTAATCCTACTTACACTTTTGAAGAAATGACAGCTATTCAGTCTCCAAGAATTTTCCGAATAGGTAGTAAAATCGAGTGGTAAATATTTGATCTGAAAATAGATAAGGGAGACACAATCGTGTCTCCCTTATTATTCTTTTTAAAAATTAAAACATTTTATGAGTTTTATAAGGGAAGATTTTTTATAAAGTTTTTTTTGTTAATATAGGAGAATTTATGAAAAGGTGTTCAAGTATTTTTATGTTTTTTTTAATTTTTATTTTTTTAATACCTGTAGTCTCATATGCAGGTAATAAAAAGCCTCGCAATATTATGCTTGTATTTGATATTAAAGATTATAATAATGAAACAAAAAAAACAATCAATTTTTTCTTTAATAAAACACTCAGACAAAACGATCAACTTATAATTATGACACCAGCAAATAAATTATATAGTTTTTCAAGAAAAACTTTATCCTCTTCAAGAGATAAAATCTCTAAAAAAATTAAAAATTTGCTTAAAAAAGATACTTCTGTTTCATTAAGTGATTACAGGACTATTTTTTTACAGATGATTGATACTGTAAAAGAAATAGGAAGTGGTGAACCGAGAAATGTGAAGAATCTTTTAGTAAGTTATGAGAATAATCGCAAAGAATTAGTTATGTTACGAAAAATTAATGAAGGATTATTGTTGAAATTTGCTGATATTTTTAAAAGATCAAAAAAAATAACTGGAGATACAAAAAATTATATCTTTTTGTTTTTCCAAAAAGAATTAAGGCCAATACCTGATAGAAATACAATGAATAAATTAAGAGATAATATGGATGTGGCTTTTAAAGCTGCTGAAATATTCCTTAATGATAATTCTTTATTAAAAATGGATATAAAAAAAATTATTTCAGAGTTTAATAAAGGGGGTGTAAATTTCAATTTTATATACATAAACCCTAAAATTCATAAGAGTCGTGAATACCAATTAGTTGAAAACTCGGGAGATATTTATGATGCTATGTCACGAATCGCAAAAGGTACACATGGAATCACAGAAACAACATCAACACCTCAAATATTATTCAAAGAATTTAATAAAAAATAAAAAGATCATTAATTTTCACTTAATTGTTTAATAAGGCTTTTTGCTACCTCAGTTTGGGGATCTGTTTCAGGATTTAATTTAATAAATTCATTAAGGTAGTTTATAGCTTTTTTCATCTCTCCTTTATTAATGTAGCAATATGCCAATTTTATATATGGTTTTTGCCAATCAGGTTTAACCTTAATACATAAATTGTAGTATTTTATTGCTTCATCGATTTTATTTGAACTGAAAAAAATTTCAGCAACATTGTATGAAAGTGTGTAACTCGATGGATCAATATCAATTGATTTTTCAAAATATTCTTTTGCTTTTTCAAGTTCATTTTTATCCATATAAAGTTCTCCAAAGCTGGCATAAATAGAAGCTGCTATTTTATTACCTTTAAGATCACTATTTTCCTGTTTAAGCTTTTCTAATACTAATTTGAATTCTGCAACAGCTTTCTCGAATTCTTTTAATTTAATATAACAATTACCAATATTTACACGGATTTTATACAATTTAGGCTCTTTTTTGAGAAATTCTTTAAATACTATGAGTGCTTTTCTATATTCAGTTTGTTTATATAATTCTTCTCCTTTAAGGTATAACATTTTTGGATTCTCTTTTTCAATATCCTCTATATTAGCTGCTTTTTTTAAAACTATTCTCTGCATAGGGTTTTTTATCCCGCTTATACTTAGCTCAGGTATTATTGTAGTCATATATCCATTTTTAGATGAAATAATTTTAACTACTGTTTTCCCAAGACCAAGAAAAGACCAATTCCCTTTTTTACTTGAAATATAAGACATTTTAAGATTATAATCAAGAGATATTAGCTCAATTTTAGCCCCTTCAATCGGGTTACCCATTTCATCAACAACTATTCCTTTTAATCTAGCTTCTCCTCTTCCTTCCTGGGATAAAAGTAAATTAGAGGACAAACAAACAATAAATAAAAGAAAGATTATTATTTTTACTTCTTTCATATGATATTCTCCTTATTTTTAAATAATTTATTTTTATTATAACTTTTTTTTTCTATTTCAATTTTAATCTCTTTTTATAGATTGCAAAATTTTAATAATTTCGTTTTGATCAGGCCTTATACTTAAAGAAGCTGACAATACTTCAATTGCCTTTTTAATTTTATTGAGTTTGATAAATGATAACCCTAAATAATTTAACACAGAAATATCACTATCATAAATATTATTTGCTTTATAGAGATGTTCTACTGCCTTTCTATAATCTTTCGTATAATAGTAAGTTCTACCTTTGTATAAATAAAAATAAAATAACTCTTTTTCACTATTTTTTAATCCATCAATAATTTTAAATACCTCGTTATATTTCTTAACCTTTAATAAAAAGTTAGCATAGTCTTTTATTAATTCTGGAAAAGGTGGCTTTAAATTATAAGCTTTTTTATAATTATAAAGAGCTTTATCATAATTTTTAGAATTTTCATATTCTTTTGCTAAAATATAATAAAATATAAAACTATTTTTACCGAGTATTGTTCTTTTTGCAACCATGGGATAAGCAAGATGAGATGCAGGAGATACAGTAAAATCTTTTTTTTTTGCACTATAAATGATGGAATCCTCTTCTCCTGATAAAACAAGATTTAATTCATAATATGCTGATTCCAATTTATCTAATTTTTTTGTAAAACACATATATCTTTCTTTTTCAGGGAGAATAAAGGAATACTGTTTGGAATATTTTTTATAGCTTTCTTTGCTTTTTATGTCTGCTCTACATAATATCTTTTTGTTATACTCACCTCTATCTACACAGAAAAAAATGTAAATATCATCTTTTAGACCAAATTCTCTTTTTGGTGAAGTGTATATTTTGTAATTTGATGTATTAAAGGAAGAAAACACATGCTCCCTTACCTTTTCTATTTTTGAAGCAATTACTGGAGAGTAAAGATGAGGTAGAGAAGAAAATGAATCATTAGTGTCTATCTTTTTCTGAAAATAGCTGAACTCTTTATTTACAGAATTCTGAATAAGTACATTCAACTCAAACTTGCCTTCAATTATAGGGAAATAATCAGTAATTGCCAATCCTCTTGAAAGTTTTGTTTTTAACTCTTTTTCTGAGTAATAAAAAGGGAAATTTTTAGAGTTTTGATATACTGTACAGCCATCTTTTTTTAAACTTACGCTTAACTCGTAATTTAAATAATATTTATTTTTTTCTTCAGAATAGTCAACTGAAATCTTTTTTGGGAGTATCATAATATGTATGAAATTAAGATTAAGTGTTGGTTCTTTAAATATATAAACATCATTATGTGATTCAATATAATTAATTGAAGAACTTACATCAACCATGCCTTTAAACTTCATAAAATCTCTTGCATAACTTATATTTATATTTCTGATTGGATATTCAAAAATATTAGCAAGTAAAAGATTACTTTCAAGAGAAGGTTGATAATTATAAGGAGTTTTACCTGGAATAAGGGATATCGAAGCATTTGCAACTGTTGTGTTT
Source organism: Candidatus Aminicenantota bacterium (assembly GCA_030610885.1). GTDB lineage: Bacteria > Acidobacteriota > Aminicenantia > UBA2199 > UBA2199 > JAUWNT01. The sequence goes on from JAUWQW010000004.1 coordinate 56,942, forward strand.
AGTTCATTTAGCTTGTTGTATAATTGAATATAATTTGTTTCATCAATTTGCCCGATTTCAGTGTGCATTAGAGATGCAGGTCCATCTATTACAGGTGAATATAGCTTATATTCTCCAATCCCATGTCTTTTATAAAAGACTACTCTAAATGCTACAGGTAATTGCTTTTTCTTTTTTCCAAAATATTCCCATATCTCTATAGGGTATAATCCATTTTCATCTATTATATTCCTTTCCATTGGAGCACCTAAAATAATATAGATTTTACCTCTGTCTGTTCTCCATCCAGGTTTTGGTGTTCCATATTTTAAATATCTGTTAGCATAATCGAATCTTTTTATATGATTCTCTTTAAACTCGTTCTCAGGTGTTCCATTTGTTGGATCTCTATGCTTCCAGAAGATTTTTATAAAGGCATCTCTATCTCTGTCATTCGTGATTTTTGAGTATATTTCCTTTTCAATAGGAGTTATTATATACTCTACTAAATTAAGCCATTTTTTGTATTTTAGTTTAAGGGGTGTTTCACCCTTTAAAATTTCACATATTCCAAAAACTAAAAAAATGGTAAGTATGGAATATACTATGAAAAATCTTTTTTTATTTATCATTTGAATGTATTATTATATATAATTATTAAATTCTTTTCAATATTTATCTGAAATTTTTTAAAAATAAATTAAACTAAAAATCTTGTATGTTCCCATCTTTTTCACACCAGAAAAAAGAAACCTGTTCAATTCCTTTTTGGATTCTAAATCTGTGTATATTTCCATACTCTTCTGTAATTTTTCCAGTTCCCTTAACTTATCTTTTATTCTTAACCTTTCTTTTTGTGATAATTTTTTGTAATATTTTTCAAATTTAGTTGATACTTCAATCTTCCAGATC